>JBEEGQ010000406.1:0-8700 GCA_041166945.1 Verrucomicrobiota bacterium | reverse complement strand
TGAGAGCACGCCACAAATAAGCTCCTATCACCCGATGAGAAAGGCAGGTGAGGTCAGTGTAACGCGCTCGGTCCCAGTGGCGAAGCTGAGATTAGGACACCGCTCAATAGGCGCCCTCGTCCAAATGGGAGCTTGCCTTTCACTGATCTCGTCTTATTTCGGCTTGGGCCTTGAGACAATGCACGCAGTTCCGCCCAGCGTGCAACCGCTTCTTCAAGGCAAGTGGCCCGGATGGCTGAGAGGGGATGCGTACGATGTCAAGGTGGTGGGCAACAAAGCCTACGTGGCCGTTGGGACAGCCTTGATGGTGATTGACGTGAGCGACCCTGCGCACTGCGCGCGGGTAGGCGGCTTTGAAACGAGAGGGGCGGCCATCGGCGTTGCAGTGTCGGGGAACTACGCATATGTGGCGGATGCCGTCGCGGGTTTGGAGGTAATTGACGTGAGCGACCCGGTCCACTGCTCACGCGTGGGTGGCCACACAAATGCTCCTGGCGGTGACGCCCGTTGCGTTGCAGTGGCTGGAGTCTATGCCTACGTCGCGGAGAACTATGCGGGTTTGGAAGTGATCGACGTTCGCGACCCGACAAACTGTGTACGCGTGGGTGGCCGCAGCGTCAGTGGTTCCGCCAACGGAGTGGCGGTGGCCGGGAACTACGCCTACGTGGCGAGTGGGAGTTCGGGTTTACAGGTGATCGACGTTCGCGACCCGACAAACTGCGTGCGTGTGGGAGGCCGAGTCAGTGGTTTCAATGGATCCGCTTACGGCGTCGCGGTGTCGGGAAACTACGCGTACGTGGCGGACGGAAACGCGGGTTTGCAGGTGATTGACGTCAGCAACCCGACCAATTGCGTGCGCGTTGGCGGATTTGACACCAGCGGTCTTGCCTCCGGCGTGGTGGTACTCGGGAACTATGCTTTCGTGGCGGACGGGAATTCAGGCTTGCAGGTGATTGATGTCAGCAATCCCACCAATTGCTTGCGTGTGGGCGGCTATTACATCACTGGAGATGCCCGTAGCCTTGCAGTTTCAGCGAACTATGCCTACCTCGCGGATACCGCCGGGGGCTTGCAGGTGATCGACGTTCGACTCCCGGCCTATTGCATGCGCGTCGGAGGTTACGAGACTAGCGGGCATGCCCGCGCTGTAGCGGTGTCGGGAAACTACGCTTACATGGCGGATTGGTTTGCGGGTTTGCAGGTGATTGACGTGAGCGACCCGACTAACTGCCGCATCGTAGGAAGCTATCGTGTTAATGGACAATCCCTTGGCGTAGCGGTATCTGAAAAATACGCGTACCTTGCAAATTCCTTAGCGGGGTTGCTGGTATTCGACGTGAGCAATCCGAGCAATTGCGTGCGGGTGGGCGGATTCGACTCCATCGGCCTCGCCGATGCCGTAACCGTTTCTGGGAATTACGCGTACGTGGCGGATTTCGGAGCTGGCTTACATGTGATTGACGTGAGTAATCCGAGCAACTGTGTGCGCGTGGGCGGTTGCGCTACAAGTGGGGCTTACGGGGTTGCCGTCTCTGGGAATTACGCCTACGTGGCGGATGACACCGCAGGCTTGCGAGTGATTGACGTGAGCAATCCGACGAACTGCCTGCGTGTTGGGGGTTATGACACAAGCGGGTCTGCCCGTAACGTGGCGGTATCGGGGACTTATGCCTACGTGGCGGATCTGGGTGCAGGTTTACAGGTGATCGATGTCAGGAATCCCACTAACTGTGTGCGCGTTGGTGGCTGGCCCACCACGGATTATTCTGTGGCGGTGGCGGTGGCGGGGAACTACGCCTACGTGACAGATGTAGGTGCAGGCTTGCATGTGATTGACGTGCGAGACCCGACCAACTGTGTCCGCATTGGTGGCCATGACACCAGCGGGAACGCATACGGCCTAACGCTGGCCGGAGATCGGATCTACGTGACCGACAATCAGTCGGGTCTGTTAGTGCTGCTTTCGCTGCCCAATGTGCAGTTCACCGTGCGGGTGGACGCCACACCCGGCGTGCCCTTCACCCTCGAAACCGCCACGAACCTCAACGACCCCATCCCCTGGATGCCGCTGTTGACGACCAACGTCCCCTTCATGCCATTCGATTACGTGGACTTCGACGTAAAGCTGTCCAAGAAGCCGCAGAAGTATTACCGAGTCCGCCAGCAGTGAATAGTTTGTTCGCGCGTCACTCGCCGACACGTTCCGCGCTCATCGGCTACCGCCGGAGGTGCCAGCCGCCACAGCCGGCAGGCAAAAGCCGTCAAACATTTTCCCCAGATTTTTCCTGCGCCGTCAGCAACGAGCAGCAGTCGCGGTGCGCGTCATTGCAGGTGGGATTCAGTCAGTCATTCGTTCACGACGGTGACCGAGGAGTGCCCCCACTTTGGTCAAGGCCACACAGTCTGCAACAGCTCGGCGAGCCGGTGGCCGGCGATTGTGATCTCGTCATCCACTGTGTCGCGAGTTTTGTTGTCATAAGCCGTCGGAGTTTTCGTGATGGGCCATTGCAGATGGGTACCGAAATGGTCATGTACAGTGTTGGGAGGATTGAGTTTCAGGCCACGATGGGCTTTGGCAGCAATCGGCAAAATTTCCTCTGCCCATTTTTGCGGCCAATCGACAGCAGGACCAGTAGTTTGTGGGACTACCGGGTTATTTTGAAGAATCGCGACTGCGTAATCGTGCGTCGAGTGCGCGCTGGCTTTGGTCATCGCACGTTCGACGGCGTTGTTGTCCCAGTAGGAATGCAACTGCGTTGATTTGTACTTGAGGAAGTTGCCGCCTTGATCCTCTTCCGCTCCAATGGGATGAAGGTTTGGGTTAGTGAATCGGTTCGCCGAGTTCACGTAGGCAGCGCCGACGTGGAGCGGCTGGTGAAGGTCCCCAACCAGATGAGCAAGGAGCAGCAAAGCGGTGCGGTCATCAAATCCATGGGGATTTGAGGCCGCCGTACTCGTGCCCTGCAAGACCTGGATGCACTGTTTCATGATATGAACAATGTCATCAGGGGCGGTGCCTTTCGTGCCGTCCGTGTAGTGCAATTCCTGAATTGGGACATCGGTGTAGTGATAGTGATGATGCTTCGGATTGTGATGAACAAAATCGCGCATCTCCTGATCGAGATTTGAGCCCTTGGCGCGGTCGGCCCAAGTGGCGGCATCGGAGAGCGTTCCATTGTGAAGCAAGGAACGGACGTGCGTTTCTGCCGCAGTGCCGTGCAGCAGTTCGTCGGCGATGGCACCAACAGTCTCGTGTCCCTTGGCGCCGTATGCCGATGCCGAGGGCAGCAGGAAGGCGTTGGAGAGGAGGGCGAGTGCGGTTGTGAGGGAAAAAGTGAGTGCTTTCATGCGATGATCATGTAGTTCGGATCATTAATACGTGAGAATCTGCGGAATCTTTCAAACATTCTGTGAATTTGAGACAATGCGAATTCGGCTCAATTCTGAACCACGCCTTCGCTTTATCCGCTGTCACCAACTCCCGGTAGTGTTGGAAGATCAGATGCGGCAGATTGCCGGCCTCCAGCACCACTTCCGTACCACTGAAGCACCCTGAAGTCGTCAATTCCTTTTTCTAAATTCTTCCTGCGCTGTCAGCAACAAGCAGCAGTCGCGGTGCGTGTCGGTGCATCTGGATTACGGTGGGAACTCCGTTGGTGAGGTTGAACGACAAAACAGTGGTGTATGAATTGTCCCAACGCGCAGTGCCACGCCAATTATGAGACCAAATTCGAGAATCTTCCCCCAGAATTTGCGGGCCACCTCGATACGGTTGGTCGGCCACGACGCCTCAAAACAGTCCTGAACGATATGTCACACCAATTGCCCTCAAATGGGCGCCCGCGGGCTGCGTGCGTCGGGACCGACGAGGCGGCCGTTCTGTTTGGCTGGCCTGTTTATTACATGCCTTTTCTGGTTAGCGCCGGCCATCTCAAGCCGCTGGGCAAACCTTCCCAGAACTCGCGTAAATGGTTTGCCACAGTCGAGCTGGAACGGTTGGCTGCCGACCCCGAATGGTTGGACAAGGCCATCCGGATCATCGAGAAGCGCATTCGTGAGATGAACGGAAAGCAAAGCGGCAAGGTCAGTGAAGACCTTGCCGCATAATGGGCACGATATTTTCAAACGGTTCCGGCAGCCCGCTGTTCGTATTCCTCCAATGACGGAATTTTCATCAACGCCCGTTTGGCGTACGCCCGGTGGACCGCTTTGGAATTGTGCCCCAACGCCTCCTGCGCGAACCGCTCCGGGTATCCCGCGACCTTTGCGCGCTCAGCCCATGCGTAGCGGTAACTGTGGAGGGTAACCCCTTCAATATTCAGCTGTCGGCAGCGCTGTTTGAACTCGGTCGCCCGGTCACCGGCGCGCACTCTGGACAGGTAGGGAAACAAGGCGCCTTCCGCGGGGAGGTCTTTTAGCACATCAAGCGTTTCGGAGCCCAGATGGACGAGGACAGGCACGCCGGTTTTCTGCCGAAAAAAGCCAACGGTATTACCTGACCAGTCGATATCCTCGCCCTTCAGGTTGGCGATGTCCCCCTGACTGGCGCCCAAGAGCCAGCAAAGCCGGTAAAAGGTCTTCCGTTCCGCGTTTACCTCCGTAGCGAGGATTCTGTAGTGCTCGTCGGTTGTGATGGCGCGTTTGACCTTGTAACGAATTACCGGCCACTGCCGCCTGGGAATGACGGAGGCGGGCAGCCAGTTCATGTCCAGGGCGAAGTTGTGCATCTTCCGCAGAAATGCGTTCGTGGAGACCGTGCCTTTTTTCAGGACGTCGAGCAGGTGCTCGGCGTGGGTTTCGATGAGGATCCGATGCCGAATGAGGTCGAACGCCCTGTCCTTGGAGGCGGACTGCCACCGATATTGCGTCGGCCCGGTTTTCAGTTTGATGATTTCATCGAGGACATGCTGCCACGTGCGCTCGGAAACCATGGGGTCGCTGTGGCGGAGATAAACGCGGGCCAGGCTCAGGTTCATGGCGGGTTGTTTGCCAGCTTCATTGAGGGCGACGAGCAGTCGGGCGGCTTGGACCTTGTCTTTGGTTTTAAGGCTCTCGAAGGTTTTGGAGACGTTGTCGAAAGCGTAGTAAACGCTTCTACGACGGAGGAAAAGGCGATAACGATTCATAGTTCAGATCGTCATCGAGCCTACCTTGGCGCCCGTTCCGGCGGTTAAGCAATGCTGGCAGAGTGTTGCCAGAATAGTGAAACAGTAGTGGGCCAATCCCAAAAGCTGTTAGCCAAACCGTTAGCCATTGGCTTTCCAAACCTCCTAATTCGTTGCTGCAAAAACAGTTAGAGCTGGAGGCGAGGGTCGGAATCGGCCCAATGTCCTTTCGTGGGTTCGAAAAGAATTGATTGGCGAATCATACTCCCGATACGAGCGTCTACGCCGAGAGCGATGGCTCGAAGATGACTTTCCCGGCCATCGCCTTTTTGTGGCCGTCCGCCAAGTGGCCATAGATCTTGCCGATCAATACTCCACCATCCTGGTGGCCAACCCATTCCGCGATTGTCATGAAATCGACGCCCGCCATGACGCACTTAGAAATGAACAGGTGCCGGCAGTCGTGAAAACCAAACTTGAGTGTGGCGCCGTCGGTGGACAGCATCTTCAGCGCCAAATTCAGCGATTCTTTGAAGGTCTTCGTCGAACGATCCTTGTCGCCTCGCTGAGGACTCGGGAAAAGCCATTGGGTGTCGGGCGCCCGGCGCGCTTTCATGCTCTTGAGCAGCGCTTCGAGACCGGTATTGAAGTCAACATGACGACCGGTCCGGTTCTTTGTGTCGCCAAGGGCGCCGATCGTGATTTGCTTCCGGTCGAAGTCCACGTCTTGCCAGCGGATTTGAAGGGCTTCATTCCGACGCGCACCGGTGTAGGTCAATAGCCGGATGTAGTCGCAAAACAGTTCTCCGTTCTTCGAAGCGGACTTCGCCGCTTCACATAGGCGATCGATATCCGCCAGCGACTTCAGCGGCCGCTTGACCGTCGTGTGCTTTAACGGCCGCATGCCTTGGGTCGGCAGTGCCTTGATCCAGCCGTCGTCCATGGCGGCCTTGAGCACGTTTCGGAGCGCAATCACGTCGAGGTTAAGTGTGCGCGAACCAATGTTCGCCTTGGATCGTTTCTCGATGAAGGCAGTGATCATGGGTCGAGTAATACGATCCAGACGGGTGTCTTTAAGATGGCCGGCCCAAAGTGAAAGCTGGCCTTTCTCCTTCGCGATGGTGCCGGGCTTCTTGGATTGGACCTTGACCGATGCCAAGTATGTTTCGACGTAGTCGTTGAACTTTGGAGTCTGGCGCAGAACCGGGAGGGTACGATCGATGCGCTCCACCTTAAGCCGCTGTAGTGCTGCAACGGCCTCGGCAGCAGTCGTTACTGGTTCCTTGGTGTCCTTAGTCGTCAGGGGAATTCGACGGACGGATTTCTGGCCGGTGGCGAAGTCTTCGACGGCCAATTGCGCGTAGTAGCGGCCGTTCCGGACCCAGAGTCCGCGCACAGGTCGCTTGCGGCCATCGAGAGCCTTCTGATACGTTCCGGTTCGATGCGAACGAGCCCGATAAACCGCCGATTGAGTGCTGCTCTGTATTGCGTCGTGTTTCATTCCACAACACTAGCACAAAAAATAGCACAATGGCAAAAATCAAGTGGTTGTAGTGACATAAGTACCTAATAATAAACGTTGCCGGTGTGGCGAAATGGCAGACGCACGGGACTTAAAATCCCGGGACCATAAAAAGTCGTGCGGGTTCGAGTCCCGCCACCGGCACCAAAACTGCAATTCGCGGGAAACCGGCAGGCGCTGGAGGCGGTTCGTATCGCGACCTTTCAGGCCGCATGAATTTATGCGGTAGCGGTCCCAGCCCGTTGGGCTGGGCTGAGGAATGCCGGCCCTTTGGGCCGACGACTAGCGCCAACGGCGCTCCATCCCTCAGCCCAGGGCAATCGCCCTGGGGTTGACGCCGCAAAATTCCTGCGCCCCAACGGGGCGCGATAACCTGCACGCGAGCCCCTTCGATCTCAGCCATGTTTTTCATCGAACGTCACCTTCCGCTGATGCTGCCCCCGGTTCGCGACATTTCGGTTTGCAGAACGCATCCGTGGGCTTGAATCGTTACGCCGACTCACGGCCCGCCAGCCTTTCACCGGCTGAGCTTCCCGCCTATGAACGACGACGAACATCTCCGGCGATTCGAGGATCGGTCGCTGCCAATCGACTCCTGGAATCATCGGGCACACCTCAAGGTGGCTTATCTATATCTCAACCAATTTTCCTTCGACGACGCCCTCGATCGCCTGCGCGCGGGCATCCGCGCCTACAACGCGGCACACAACATTCCCGAGTCCCTCACGAGCGGCTATCACGAGACGATCACTTGTGCCTGGCTCCAGCTCGTTCATACGACACTCCAACAATTTGGCCCTGCCTCATCCGCTGATGCATTCCTTGACGCACAGTCCCAGCTCACCCAGAAGCGCATCCTCTTGTTGTTCTATTCCCGCGACCGGATCATGTCCGCGGAAGCCAAGACTTCATTCGTCGCGCCCGACCTGGCGCCGTTGCCTCGGCCGATCACGGTAAGTGAAGAAAGTGACGGGTGACGAGTGACGAGCGGGAAACGGCATGAGTCTCGTCACCTCGCCTGCTACGACCCATCAGGATTGATCTCGCCAAGAGCAGAGCCGGTTGCCATTTTTGGCGCGCTTGCACACCACAAAAATTATGCGCGGCGGGTCGCTCATCGTCCTGTTGGCAACCGGGCTCGTGTGCGCCGCCGGCGCCGCCGAAAGCTCGGGGGATCGCGACACCAACGCCACGAATTTCGGGTTTTCGGGCCCGGAAAATTTTCCCATCGACCCCTTTATCAGCCAGCTTCACGCGGCCGACATTGACGGCGACGGCCTCATCGACCTCGCCGTGGTGAACAATTCGCGGTCGAAAATCACACTGCTTTACAATCAAACGGGGAAGACGAATCTCCAGGCGTCGAAGCTGCTGAATTTAATCAGCCGCAATCTGAACGAGCTGCCGCCGGATGCCCGGTTTCGGATCGATTCCATTGCGTCGGAAAAGCGGATCGCGTCGCTGGTACTCGACGATTTGAACGGGGACGGCCGCCCCGACATTGCCTATTACGGCGAGCCGAAGGAATTGATTGTCCAATACAACCAGGGCACGAACGGCTGGAGTTCGCCCAAGCGCTTTCCCATCGATGACGGCCAGGTGACGGCCAATGCACTGACCACAGGCGACCTGACGGGCTCGAAGAGAATTGGTCTTGTGCTGCTGGCGGAGAACCATGTTTGGTGGATTGCCCAGAATGCCGACCACACGCTCCGGGAGCCGGAAAAAATTCCCTTCTCCGGTTCCTTAAAATCGGTGCAAGTCCTGGACATCGACGGCGATCAGCGGGATGACCTGCTTCTGGTGAACTGGAACGATTCGAATCCATTCCGGTTCCGGCTGCAAAACAGCGCGGGCCAGTTGGGGCCGGAGATCCATTTCTCGGTTCCCCCGATTCGATCCTACTGGTCGGAGGACCTGGATGGAGATCACAAAGCCGAAGTGATGACCATCGCGATGAATTCCGGCCGCGCGGCGGTGTCGCATTTCGTGCAAAAACCTGCGGAGACGCTCGCCGGCTCGTTTAAGAACGGGCAATTCCAGGTGTTGCCGCTCAGCAAGACCGGCAAATCC
>JBEEGQ010000405.1:0-11960 GCA_041166945.1 Verrucomicrobiota bacterium | reverse complement strand
CTCGGCCTGGGGATCGGGCGCATCGGTTGTTTTCTGGGGGGCTGTTGCTGGGGGGATTTATGCCTCGACCGCGCGGAGCTGTTGCAGCACTCCGGCAATGTTTCTGCATGGCAATTGCAAACAGTTCCGGCGATATCAGGTCCGCGTTTTCCGCTGGCGATCCAATTTCCTGCGGATACGGGGGCATTCCTGCAACATCAGCGCCTGGGATTGATCGGCGCGGGAGCGGATCATTCGCGGCCTGTTCATCCGGTACAATTATATGAAGCGGTGCTGGCGATCGGGCTGGCGTGCGGGTTGCACTTTGGATTTCATCGCCGCCGCTGGCCGGGACAAATCGCGTGCTCGCTGACCCTTGGCTACGCGGTGATTCGTTTTGCGAGCGAGTTCCTGCGCGCGGACAACTCGCCGGCGTACGGCGGATTAACACTCTCGCAAGTCATCAGCATCATGCTCTTTGCCGGTGCGCTGATCCCGGGACTCGTCCGACGAATCCGGCTGAGGGCGGGTCCTCCTCACGCTGCGGATGCCTATCCGGCAATTGGAGGTTAAGGTGGAGGTTAAGGGGCTGAAACCGCCCCTGCCCGGATTGGGTTTACAGGATCGTTTTTAGTGCGGCAAGAATGCGATCGACGTTGCCCTGCCGGCTGGTTTCGCCCATGAGTCCGATGCGCCAGACCTTCCCTTTGAGGGGGCCAAGCCCTGCGCCGATCTCGATGTTAAATTCCGTCAGCAACCGTTTCCGCACCCCGGCTTCGTCGGCGCCCGCTGGAACGGCAACGGCATTCAATTGCCAGAGCTGATTGCCCGCCTGCGAGGCGATCGTGAGACCGAGTTCCTTCAAGCCGGCGACGAGCGAGAGATGGTTTTTTTCATGGCGCTGCCAGCGATTTTCCAAACCTTCCTCGATGACGAGGCGCAAGGCTTCATGCAGCGCATAATTCATCGAGATGGGCGCAGTGTGATGATAGACGCGCTCCTGCCCCCAATAGCTGGCCAGTAAATTCACATCCAGGTACCAGCTTTGCACTTTTGTTTTGCGGCGGGTGGCAACCTCCATCGCCCGCGCCCCCAAGGAAACCGGCGAAAGACCCGGCGGACAGCTTAGACATTTTTGAGTGCCGCTGTAAACCGCATCGATCCCCCAGTCATCAAGTCGCACCGGACAGCCGGCCAGCGAAGTCACGGTGTCGAGCAACATCAGTGCGCCGGCATCATGGACCAGTTTGGAAATCTCTTCGACGGGCGTTAGCGCGCCGGTAGAGGTTTCGGCATGGACGATGGCGACCAGTTTCGGGCGGCGACCTTTCAAGGCCTCGGCGATTTGGCCGGGCTCGATGATTTGGCCCCACGGAGATTCGACCTTCGTGACCTTCGCGCCGCAACGTTCCGCGACATCCACCATGCGCCCGCCGAACACGCCATTGACCCCGACAATGACTTCGTCCCCGGGCTCGATCAGGTTTACAAAACAAAATTCCATTCCGGCGCTGCCCGTGCCGCTGACGGGAAATGTCATTTCGTTGCGGGTGATGAAAACCTGGCGCAGCATCACCTTGATCTCGTCCATCATCTTGACGAAAGCCGGATCCAAGTGACCGATGAGCGGCGCGGACATGGCCTGCAGGACAGATGGAGCCACGTCGCTGGGGCCCGGGCCCATCAAAAGGCGAGAGGGAGGAACGAACGCAGGAAAAGTTGTCATGGCGCAAAGCATAGAAAGCCGGTTGGAGGCGGGCAATGAATTTGGAGTCGGATCGGAGGGCGGCATTTCCGGGATCGCCTCCCGTGACGGCAACGCTAGAGTCGGCCGGTGTCCATCGATTACGATGTCGCCATCGCGGGTTTGGGAGCGATGGGCAGCGCGACTGCGTCACAGTTGGCGCGGCGCGGCGCCAGCGTCGTCGGTTTCGACCGATTCACTCCTCCCCACGATCAAGGTTCCTCGCACGGCCAGACACGCATCATTCGCGAAGCCTATTTTGAACATCCCCACTATGTGCCGCTGGTCCGGCGCGCGTATGAACTGTGGCGTCAGTTGGAAGCCCATTCTCATACGACCCTCCTGCGCGAAACGGGCGGGCTGATGATTGGAAAAAACAACAGCGTCGTTGTCGCCGGCGCCTTGCAGAGCGCGCGGGAACACGGACTGAGTCACGAGTTGCTCACGGGTGCGGAGGTGCGCCGGAGATTTCCGGCGCTTCGCCCGGATGACGACATGGTGGCGGTTTGGGAGCCGCGCGCCGGGATTCTGTTTCCGGAACGGTGCATCGCGGCGCATCTCGCCCAAGCCCACCAGCATGGAGCCACGCTGCACTTCGATGAACCGGTGCTCCGTTGGAGCGCGGATCTGGACGGCGAAGGGGCGCGCGTCGTGACGGAACGAAGAGAAGTTCGAGCGCGACAGTTGCTCGTGAGCGCCGGCGCTTGGGCGGCATCGCTCCTGCCGGATGCGGCGATGGCCTTGAAGGTGGAACGCCAGGTGCAGTTCTGGTTCGAGCCTGGAAAGGATCCGGCGCATTTCGAGGCGGAACATTGCCCGGTTCATTTATGGCAGGTGGATGGCCGCCGGTTTTTTTACGGAATTCCAAACGTGGGGAGCGGCGTAAAAGTCGCGTTTCATCACGATGGAGAGGAGACGACACCGGAACGGGCTCGGCGCGACGTGATGCCGGCGGAATTGGAAGAGATGCGCGGCCTGCTGCGACGGTTCATGCCGGCGGCGGATGGGGTGTTGAAATCGACGGCGGTTTGCCTCTACACCAACACGCGGGATGAACACTTCTGGATTGACCGCCATCCGGCGTGGCCGCAAGTGTTGATAGCCAGCCCCTGTTCGGGACACGGTTTCAAGTTCACCGCGGTGCTCGGTGAAGTCCTTGCCGATCTGCTCGAGAAAAAAAGTCCGGCATTCGACTTGAGTCTGTTCCGAACGCGATGAATGGCGCGAATGCATTGAGTGCCGAGACTTTCCTATTCGGTGTTCAACCTTCGGATGCTCAGACCGTGCGCAAGCCAACCGAAGACACCCTAAAGGGTGGACACCGAACAGGCGAACGAAGGGCGCGATGGATGCCGCGTGCCGCGGCGCTCACTGAAGGTCGGTTGGAGTGACCGGGTGCGCCATCTTCAGCACGGTGCCTAAAACAACGCACCGCGCCAGGTCGAATGCTGGGCGAATGCCCGCACGACAAGCCGATTAGCGCATGAGACGCATGAATTATGCGGGCTGGTATTGAACCTGCGACAGTCCCCTGGACTAACCTGCCCGCTGCCTGCATGACATTTGATGGATATGATACCGGCCCGTTTTTCGACGAGTTGATCGGCGAAGACGGCCGGCCGCGAGGGTCGGCGCGGACGCTGGTTCGCAACATCGAGTCATTGCCGGAAGGCGAACTCCTCAACCGCCAGCGCGCCGCCGAGCGGGCGCTCCTTCAGATGGGCATCACCTTCAATGTCTATGGCGAGGGAGCAGGCACCGAAAAGATTTTCCCCTTCGACCTGGTTCCCCGCATCGTCGCGGCCACCGAATGGAGCCGCATTGACCGCGGCTTGAAGCAACGCATCCATGCGCTGAATCTTTTCATCAACGATCTCTATCATGACCAGAAAATCCTGAAGGCGGGTGTGCTCCCTGCGGACATTATCCTGGCTTCGAAGGCGTACCGAAAGGAATGCATTGGATTCAATCCGCCCAAGGGCATCTGGTGCCACATCACCGGCACCGATCTGGTCCGCCATCGCGACGGGCAGATTTATGTCCTGGAGGATAATTTGCGATGTCCCTCCGGGGTGTCCTACCTGCTGGAAAACCGGGCGGTGATGAAGAGCATGTTTCCCCAGGTATTCGCGGAATCGCGGATCCGGCCAGTGGCGAATTATCCCGGCAAACTGCGCGACATGCTGGAATACCTGGCACCGGACCATACCACCGCGCCGCGATGCGTACTCCTGACGCCGGGCATCCACAACTCCGCCTACTTTGAGCATTCCTTCCTGGCGCAGCAGATGGGAATTGAATTGGTCGAAGGCCGCGACCTGGTGGTCGATGACGGCTTTGTGTGCATGAGAACCACCAAGGGCTTTGAACGGGTGGATGTGATCTACCGGCGCATCGACGATGATTTTCTGGATCCGCTATGCTTTCGAGCGGACTCGATGCTGGGAGTGCCGGGGTTGATGGAAGTTTACAAGGCGGGCAACGTTGCGCTGGCCAATGCCCCGGGCACCGGCGTCTCGGACGACAAGGTCGTTTATGCCTACCTGCCGCAGGTCATGAAGTTTTACCTGGGTGAAGAACCGATCCTTCCGAATGTGCCCACCTATATTTGTTCGGAGCCGGCGGACTTGAGCTATGTGCTGGAACACATCGACGAGCTGGTCGTCAAGGCGGCCAACGAATCCGGCGGCTACGGAATGCTCGTCGGGCCGCACGCCACGAAGGAGGAATGCGCGGAATTCGCGATCAAAGTGAAGGCCAATCCTCGCAATTACATCGCCCAATCGACCCTCGCCCTCTCGCGGGTGCCGACCATCTGCGGCGATCACTTTGAAGGGCGGCATGTCGATCTGCGGCCTTACATTCTTTATGGAAAGGATATTTTCGTCCTGCCCGGCGGCCTGACCCGCGTGGCGTTGAAGAAAGGTTCCCTGGTCGTCAATTCGTCCCAGGGCGGTGGCAGCAAGGATACCTGGGTGATGGCGGATTCTCCCGTGACCGAACCCGACGAGTTCGATCCGCCGCCCGCGCCCGGCTCCGAGGCCGCCGCCTGAACGAGGCCCTCCGCATGCCGCCCATTCCATGCTAAGCCGCGTCGCCGATTCGATCTATTGGATGAGCCGCTATGTCGAGCGGGCTGAAAATGTCGCGCGTTTTATCGACGTCAATTTTCAGCTCATGCTCGATGCGCCCGCGGGCGAAGGCCCGCAATGGCTGCCGCTGGTGAACACCACCGGGGACCACGCCGCCTTCGCCAAACGCGGCCTGAAACCCACGGAAAAGAACGTCATCCACTTTCTCACCTTTGACGCGGAAAATCCCAACTCGATCCTCTCCTGCATCCGCGCCGCCCGCGAAAATGCCCGCACCGTCCGCGAAATCATCTCGCCGGAAATGTGGCTTCAGCTGAACAAATTTTACCTGATGGTCACCGCCGCGGCGAAGACGTCGCTGTCCAATCCCCACGAACATTTCAGCTCGGTCAAAAATGCGAACCATCTCTTCAACGGAATCGCCGCCGCCACGATGACGCATGGCGAGCCGTGGCATTTTTTTTTAATGGGCCGCATGCTGGAGCGCGCCGACAAAACGTCGCGCATCCTCGATGTAAAATATTTTCTGCTGCTCCGGTCGGCAGAGGATGTCGGCACGCCTTTCGACGATGTGCAGTGGGCGGCGGTTTTGCGATCGGCGAGCGCGTTCGAGATGTACCGGAAACGACACGGGCGGCTCTCGCCGCGGGGCGTTGCTGAGTTTTTGCTTCTCGACCGCCTGTTCCCGCGCGCGGTTCATTTCAGCCTGCTGGCCGCCCGCAATTCGCTTCATGTCATTTCCGGGACGCCGCTGGACACGTTCCGTCATGCCCCGGAGAAACTGCTTGGACAACTTTGCGCGGATTTTTCCTACGCGGCGGTGGATGAGATCATCCATGCCGGTTTGCATGAGTATCTCGATGAACTGCAGACGAAAATGAACCAGGTCGGCGCCGGCATTCATGAGACCTTTTTCGCCTTCAAGACGCCGAAGCCCGTCCGGCGCATGTCCCAGGAACAGTCGCAATGAATTCGTTTCAACCGCTCCGGGGCCCGCTCGTCCCTCGATCCGGATAATTCCAGGGCACCGCTGAAAACCAATGGCCATCCACGTCGCGCTCCAGCATAAAACCCACTACACCTACGACCAGCCGGTCCATCACGGGCCGCACGTGGTCCGACTGAGGCCGGCGCCGCATTGCCGAACCCGGATCCTCAGCTATTCGCAGCGCGTCAGCGGGAAACACTTCGTCAATTGGCAACAGGATCCCTTTTCCAACTGGAACGCGCGCCTGGTGTTCCCCGAAAAGCTGAAGGAATTCAGCGTCGACGTCGAGTTGATCGCCGAAATGTCGGTTTACAATCCTTTCGATTTTTTCGTCGACCCGACGGCCGCCCATTATCCGTTTGAGTATGATGCCACCTTGCGGAAGGACCTGGCTCCGTTTCTCGAGCCTTGCGACGCCTCGCCAAAGGTGGCCGCCTGCATCGCTGACATCAGGCGCGAACTGCTTGGAACGAGCGCGGGCGCGGGGCAAAAATCCGTCCATGGAAAATCCGCAAGCCCGGCCGCAGCGCTGGGCACAATCGATTTCGTGGTGGCCCTCAACCAGCGGCTTCAACGCTCCATTCATTACCTGCTGCGTCTCGAGCCCGGGGTCCAGACGCCAGAGGAGACGCTCAGCAAACTGAGCGGATCATGCCGCGACACCGGCTGGCTTCTGGTCCAACTGGCCCGGCATTTCGGAATCGCCGCCCGCTTTGTCAGCGGCTACCTGATTCAGCTGGCGCCCGACGTCAAGTCACTCGATGGACCGAGCGGCACGCCGGTGGACTTCACCGATCTCCACGCCTGGTGCGAAGTCTATCTGCCCGGGGCGGGCTGGGTCGGTTTCGATCCCACTTCCGGGTTGCTGGCAGGCGAAGGACATATCCCGCTGAGTTGCACGCCGGAACCGGCCAGTTCCGCGCCCGTCAGCGGCATCATCGATCCCTGCAAGTCCGAGCTTCATCACGAAATGACCGTGACGCGAATTTTGGAATCGCCGCGGGTCACCAAACCCTATTCCGAGGGCGAATGGACCGAGATCGAAAAGCTGGGGCGGGCAATCGATCTTGATCTCACCGCGCAGGACGTTCGTCTCACGATGGGCGGTGAACCCACCTTTATTTCACTGGACGATCCCGAAGGGCCCGAATGGAATTCCACCGCCAGCTCTCCCGCAAAACGCGTCCTCTCCCACACGTTGCTGAAACGATTGCGCGCCCGGTTCGCGCCGGGCTCGCTCCTCCACCATGGTCAGGGCAAATGGTACCCGGGCGAATCGCTGCCCCGCTGGGCTTTCGGCTGTTATTGGCGAAAAGACGGCATCCCGATCTGGCGCGATGACAGCCTTTTTGCCACCGAAGGCATGGACTACAAGGCCACCGCGACGGAGTCGGCGGAATTTGCGAAGCGCCTCGCCATCCGGCTCGGAGCGGATCCGCAATGGATTATTCCCGCCTTTGAAGACCCCTTTTATCACGCGTGGAAGGAACGCCGGCTGCCGGCCAACGTCGCGCCGCACAAAGCGGGCCGCGACGATGACGAAGACCGAACGCGCCTCGCCAGGATTTTGGGCAAAGGCATTGGCGCGACTGTGGGCCATGCGCTGCCGATCCAGCGCACGGATGGAACACAATCCGCCTCCTGGATCAGCGGCCCGTGGTTCCTCCGGGCCGATCGGCTCTACCTTTCGCCCGGCGATTCACCAATGGGGCTGAGACTGCCGCTGGACTCTCTGCCGTGGGTGTCGGAGTCGGATTTTCCGCGCATTTACGAAACGGATCCGACGGTCCCGCGTCCCCCTTTGCCCTCCCCGGAGGAATTTCGACAGCGCCGTTTGCGCATGCATCCACCGGTGGCTCCGCGCCCTGCGGCGATCGCGCCCGGGAGCGGGCTTGGCAAGAAAACCGCGGGGCTGCCGTTGGCAACGGATGATTCCACGCGCCGTCCGGAGACGGGAGAATCGGCGCCCTGGATCGTTCGGACGGCGTTATGCGTGGAGGCGCGGGAGGGGCGGCTGCACGTATTCATGCCGCCCGTGCCCGCGCTCGAAGATTACCTGGAGTTGGTGATGGTGGTGGAGGACACCGCTGCTGAGCTCAAGATGCCGGTGGTGCTGGAAGGTTATCCGCCTCCGCGCGACCCGCGCCTCCAGGTGCTCAAGGTGACCCCTGACCCCGGAGTCATCGAAGTGAATTTGCATCCCAGCAAAACCTGGGAGGAACTCGTGGAACGGACGACGGTTCTTTACGACGAAGCGCGCCAGGCGCGGCTGGGGACGGAAAAATTCATGCAGGATGGCCGTCATACCGGAACAGGCGGCGGGAATCACATTCTCATCGGGAGCGAGATGCCTGCCGATTCGCCGGTGTTGCGCCGTCCGGATTTGTTGCGATCGCTGATCGCCTATTGGCAGAATCATCCCTCGTTGAGCTGGCTTTTCAGCGGACTGTTCATCGGTCCGATGTCCCAGGCGCCGCGGATCGACGAGGCGCGCAACGATTCGGTCTATGAATTGGAAGTGGCGTTCCGCGAATTGGACCGGCAGATCGGGAAAGCAAAAGAGGACGCCCTCATTTCGGGAAAGCGACATGGAACGGGCGGAGCAGCAGCGACTCCGGGCAGCGCCCGGGAAATTCAATGCGCTCCGTGGCTCGCCGATCGCCTGTTTCGCGATCTGCTGATCGATTCCAGCGGCAACACCCACCGGGCGGAATTCAGCATCGATAAACTCTTTTCGCCGGACGGCGCGGCAGGGCGGCTGGGCCTTGTCGAGATGCGGGCATTTGAAATGCCGCCTCATTCGCGAATGAGCCTGGCGCAGCATTTGTTGCTGCGCGGATTGATCGCCATGTTCTGGAAGAGACCCTTTCGCGGAAACCTGGTTCGTTGGGGCACCGATATCCACGATCGCTGGATGTTGCCGCATTTTTGCGAGGCCGATTTCAACGACGTGATTCGCGAACTTCAGAACGCGGGCCATGCCTTTCGATCGGAATGGTTCCAGCCGCATTTCGAGTTTCGATTTCCGCGCATCGGCGAGTTCAGCCAGGGGGCTGTGCACATTGAATTGCGGACGGCATTGGAACCGTGGCATGTGCTGGGCGAGGCGGGCGCGCCGGGGGGAACGGTTCGATACGTGGACAGCTCGCTCGAACGCCTGCAGATCAAGGTCCGCGGCCTCACCGGCAATCGATACGCGCTGACCGTGAACGGATGCGCAATTCCCCTGCATCCGACGGGAACGAATGGCGAGGCCGTCGCCGGAGTGCGTTACCGGGCGTGGCAACCGCCCCATTGCCTGCAGCCCACGATCGGTGTTCACACGCCGTTGAGTTTCGATCTCTACGACACCTGGAATAACCGCTCGCTCGGCGGATGCCAGTATCATGTGACGCACCCCGGTGGACGGCATTATTCGACATTCCCGGTGAATGCCTACGAGGCGGAAAGCCGCCGGCTGGCGCGATTTTTCATTCACGGCGCGACACAAAAGGAATTTGTGCCGGCTCCGGCGCCGCGCTCGGACGAATTTCCATTCACCCTGGACATGCGGGCCACATGATCCCGCCGGGCGACGCGAACACGACAAATTCTGCTGATGCCGTTGCCCCAAAGCCCCATTCATGTCAGGCTGCGAACCGTGTTGTGAGCAGCCAACCTTCAGAGAAATCTCCTTCCCCGGCAGCTCGCCCTGCCCCCGAAGGCATCGCGAGCCGGTATTTGTGCGGGGCGGACGTGCATGACGAAATGCTCGATGAGCAGGGCGTGGCGCGTCCTCATTGGCGAGCGCTCGTCCGATCGCTCGATGATCTCGGACCGCTCGAAGTTCAGGCGCGCGGCGAGACGGCGCGGCGGTTTCTTCGCGAAAACGGCGTCACCTACAATGTCTACGGCGACGCCCAGGGATTCGAACGCACCTGGGATTTGGATCCGCTCCCTTTGTTGATTCCCGCGGATGAATGGACGGCCCTCCAGGAGGGGCTCATCCAGCGGACCCGTCTGCTCGGCCAAATCCTCACGGATATTTATGGCGGACAACAGTTGCTGCACGAGCGCCGGCTTCCGCCATCGCTGATCTTCGCCAATCCCGCCTTTCTCCGATCGTGCCGGGGGATCCGGCAGGCAGGCGACGTGCCGCTTTTTTTGCACGCGGTGGATCTGATGCGTTCTCCCGATGGGCAATGGTGGGCGATGGCCGACCGGACACAGGCGCCATCGGGCGCGGGCTATGCGCTGGTGAATCGCATTGCGCTCTCGCGCGCTTTCCCGGATGAGTTTCGCGAATGCCACGTGCAACGGCTGGCTTCCTTCTTTCAGGTGGGCCGCGACATGTTGCGGTCGCTGGCCCCGGCCAATCGCGACAATCCCAACGTCGTTCTCCTGACTCCCGGCCCTTACAACGAAACCTATTTCGAACACGCCTACCTGGCCCGTTACCTGGGGCTTCCGCTCGTGGAAGGCGGTGACCTCACCGTGCGCGACCGGCGTGTGTTCATCAAAACGCTCGAAGGCCTGCGTCCGGTGGACGTGATTCTTCGGCGCGTGGACGACAACTTCTGCGATCCACTCGAGCTCCGCGCCGATTCGCACCTCGGCGTGTCGGGCCTTGTGGAAGCCGCGCGCGCCGGCAATGTGGCCATCGTCAACCCGCTCGGATCGGGAGTGGTGGAAACTCCGGCGCTGCTCGCGTTTCTCCCCGGGTTGTGCCGCCATCTTCTCGGCGAGGAATTGAAACTCCCGTCCGTCGCCACCTGGTGGTGCGGCCAGCCGTCCGAACGCGAGCACGTCGCCGAACACCTGGATGAGTTCATCGTCAAACGTGCCTTCCCAACTGGGTCGGCCGAGCCGTTCTTTGGACGGCGTCTGGACCCGGAGCGCCGCGAAACGCTGCTGGCCGAGATTCGCGCCAGCCCCCACGCGTTCATCGGACAGGAACAGGTGGCTCTGTCGACAGCCCCCGCCTGGCAGGACGGCCAACTCGTCCCCCGCCCGCTGGTTCTCCGTGTCTACGTGTGCGCGACCACCGACGGTTATCGGGTGATGCCCGGAGGCCTCACGCGGATCGCTCCCCTCGAAGGGGGCCCGGTGGTCTCGACCCAAAGCGGCGGCATGAGCAAGGACACATGGGTCCTAGCCGATGGACCCGTCAGCAACGTCACACTATTGAAGACTCCGGCGCCCGTGATCCGCCTGGAACGCCGCGCGGTGGAAGTTCCCAGCCGCATCGCGGATCATCTCTACTGGCTGGGCCGCTATTCCGAGCGCCTGGACGGAACGATCCGCCTGCTGCGCGCGGGCGTTTCGAGACTGGCCGGCGAGAGCGTCGGAGTGCCTCCGCCTGAACTGGCCGCGTTGCTTCAACTTCTCGCCGAACTCGGAGTATCTCCCAAAGTTGAAACAGGAGCGGGGGAGAACATGGAAAAACAACTGCCGCTCCTCGTCCATCAAGCCAGTCGCGCGGGAAGCATTCGTGAAGTTTTGAACCGGCTGCGCCGCAGCGCATTCATTGTGCGCGACCGTTTCACCGCCGACACTTGGCGCATTTTCAACAAGCTGCAACTCGATGCGCGCGCCCGGTCGCGCAACGTGCCTGTCACCGAAGCCCTGGCGCTGCTGAACAACCTGGTGCTCGACCTCGCGGCATTCAACGGGATGGCGATGGAAAACATGACGCGCGGGCATGGCTGGCTGTTCCTTGACATCGGCCGCCGGCTCGAGCGGGCGCTTCACCTGCTCGGCGTGCTCCAGGCGGCGCTCCATGTCGATCCCGAGAGCCAATGGCTCCTCGAACCCCTCCTCGAAATCGCCGACAGCGTCATGACTCATCGCCGCCGTTATCACGAGCGTCCGCAACTGAGCGGCGTCCTGGATTTGTTGCTGCTCGACGAAGGCAATCCCCGCTCGCTCGTTTTTCAGATCAACACACTCGCCATGCACGCGGCCGCCCTGCCCAATGTCGGCCCCGCCGGCTCAGGCCGCGAAAAGGAATTGCTCTCTGATGCCTTGGCACAGATTGAAGCGATCGATTTGGCGAGCTTCGCGATCGGTCCGGCCGCCGGTGCCCTCTCCACCCTGGTCGCCACTCTTCAGAATCAGCTCACCGATTTTTCCGATGCGTTGACCCACCGCTATTTCGCACACGCCGATGCCCGCGTGA
>JBEEGQ010000404.1:0-9924 GCA_041166945.1 Verrucomicrobiota bacterium | reverse complement strand
CCCAGAACGAACGCCGTTCTGCGGTGGGTTCCATCCCTGCATTTGTGCCGTTGCCGCCGGCGGTTCCCGCCGCGGTTCCGTCCGAACCCCGCGCCGAGGCTCCGCGCCGCACGAATCTGATCGCGCGCCTGTTGCAACTCCGCGACGGAGAACGGCCTCCCCGGTTAAGCGGCGCGCAGGTCGAGGGTTATCTCAAGGAAAACAGGCGCAATGCCGCCAGCCTGCTCACGGCGTATCGGGTGAGCGAGGATCCGGCGATGCTTCTCGAAGCGATGCAGAAATATCCGGGCGATCCTCAAGTCAGCTTCGCCGCCATCTTCAAAAAGGATGCATCTCCTGAGGAGCGCCGGCGCGCGCTGGAATCTTTCAAGCAGTCAGATCCCCGCAACGCCCTGGCCAACTATCTCTCCTGCCTCGATTACTTCAAGGCGGGCCAGACCGATCAAGCCGTGCAGGAGCTAAATGCGGCGGCGGGCAAATCCACGTTCCAGGATTACTCGCGCGACTTTGTGCAAAATGACGAGGAAGCGTGGCGCGCCGCCGGGTATTCCGTCGCGGAAGCCAAAACGGCCGCCGCCTATTTAATGTCGCTGCCGCATCTCTCGGAGCTCAAGCAGGTGGGCCAGGCGACCCTCACGCTGGCTGGCTCGTACCGGCAGGCAGGGGACGAAACCTCGGCGCAGGCGGCGTTGCAGGCGGGCTTGAACCTTGGCCAGCGTCTGGACAACTCCCCGGGCCTGCCGTTGGTCAGCCATCTCCGCGGATTGACGATTGAGAAACAGTCCCTCGGCGCCATGGATCCCAATAGTGCTTATGGCTCGCTCGGCCAAACGGTCAAAGACCGGCTGGATGAATTAAATCAGCAGCGACAGGAGCTCAAGGAATTGATGCAACAATTTGAGGGAGTCCAACGAAAACTGTCGGAGAGGGATTGGATCAGCTACAAGGATCGCTGGAATGCATTTGGCGAAGAGGCTGCATTGCGCTGGGTCGTCGGGAAATATAGCGTTCCGCGATGAGCAACACAGCTCTCTCAGCACCTCTCTCCGGCATCATCCCGCCTCTTGTTACGCCGCTGAAGGATCGCGATGCGTTGGATGAAGCCGGGTTGGATCGCGTCATCGAACACTGTCTCGGGGGCGGCGTGGCCGGCTTGTTTCTCCTCGGCACAACAGGGGAAGGGCCGAGCCTCGGCTATCGGGTGCGTCGCGAATTAATCGAACGCGCCTGCAAACAAGTGCGGCATCGGGTCCCAGTCCTGGTGGGCATAACAGACACCGCCTTCGTCGAATCGGTGAATGTGGCCCGGCAGGCCGCGGATGCCGGCGCCGATGCGTTGGTGCTGGCGCCTCCTTATTACATGCCCGAGGGACAGCCGGAGCTGCGGGAATATCTCGAGCACTTGCTTCCCGAACTGCCGTTGCCGCTTTTCCTCTACAACATGCCGCCCCTGACCAAGGTCCCATATGAAGTGGAGACCGTGCGTTGGGCGATCGATCAACCCGGAATTGTGGGCATCAAGGACAGTTCCGGCAGCATGGGTTATTTCAACCGCATCCGCGAGGCCGCCGCAAAGCGTCCGGATTGGACCCTGTTGACGGGTCCCGAGGAATTGCTGGCCGAGGCCGTGTTGCTGGGGGGTCACGGCGGCGTTTGCGGCGGCGCGAATATTTTTCCACGGCTCTATGTGGAGTTGCACGCCGCGGCCCAACGCGCCGATCTGGCGCGCGTGCGCCGGTTGCACTCACTCGTGATGCGCGTCAGCGAAGAACTTTATCACGTGGGCCATCACCCTTCGTCCGTGATCAGAGGCATCAAATGCGCGCTGGCCTGCATCGGCGTGTGTGACGACTTCATGGCTGAGCCGTTCCGTCGCTTCCGCGCACCCGAACGAAAGCGGGTCGAACAAGCGATGGAACGCTTGCGCGCGGAGCTCTCCGCCGCTGAAGTCGGCGGCACGGAGATGCACCAACTCGCGCAGTTGGGTGTCCACCCTTTAGGGTGCCCGAACTCCGTTTCACAACAGGGAAAAACACCCTAAAGGGTGGACACCAAACGGGGGCAGGGGAAAAACACCCTGAAGGGTGGACGCCAAACGGACACCAAACTTCTAATGCGATTTCTGTACGCGCAGGAAATAGCCGGCTTCTCTCCCGCCCTTCGGGCACCCTGCCCAGTAACCGCCTCCTCTCCCCCCCCTCTCCTCCATTTCGGAAATGGAGGAGAGGGTGCCCGAAGGGCGGGAGAGGAGGAACATCCCTCCAATACCGGTTACGGGGCACAAAGCGCGCACAACGGTCCGGGGGATTTCTCCTCCATTTCAGAAGTGGAGGAGAAGGTGGAGAAGAGTACGGGCCAGTGATCAGTGTTTGTCGAGCGCATCGAAGGCGCTTTCGAGGGAATTCAAAGCCTGGCTTTTCGTCGGGGTGGGCCCGAGCGTTTGCCGGAGAAAAATGATGGCATCCTCGACGCTCCGGATATTTTTTGGCATCGTGGCGCCGGCAGCATTGGCATGGCCGCCGCCTTGGAAACGTTCGGCGATCTTCAGCGCCTCGCCGTTCCGGCTGCGAAAGCTCCCGATGACCAGTCCGTTGGTGCGGCGGAACAGGGTGACGAGAACGGGGTAGGGAGTGGCCTTTTTTTCGAGAAGTTGATGGACGATGAGGTTGTTGTTCCCGACGACTGTGTCCACGAAACCGACGGTGGTGCTGAGTTCCTGGACGTTCTTGCGGCTCCAGTCGAATCCGAGCGGATCCTCGACGCGCCGTTTAACCTGCATGACCTCGAGCAGGGGATGGTCCAGCAATTTTTCGAGTTCGCCGCCGATGAGCGCGTGGAGGTTCCAGAAGCCGTATACTTTGACGAGGCTGGCGTAATCGTTGGCGAGCGCAAAATCAGGATCCTCTTCGAGGAAGAGGTCGGCGACATTGTTGAGCTTGGCGAGGCGGTCCAGGATCGGATTGCCGAGGTCATGCTGCTGGCAAAGCTCGTAGCATAGCTGCCCGGCCGATTTCGTGAGATCATGAATGAGATCGGCCTGCTTCGGCGTGCCTTCAACGGCATGATGATCAACAATCAGCCAGTTGGGCTTGTCCAGGCGGGGTTCAAACGTCAGATCGCAGACCCATGCCGATTTCTCCCGCAAATCCCGCTGCCGCCAGGTGTGATAATGATGCGCCTCGAGCGGCGGGCGGGCGCCAAACAGTTTTGTGGCAAGACGCTGGAGAAGCAGCCCGCTGACAAGCCCGTCCAGATCACTCTCGTGGGTGATGATGACTTGGGGATTGGGCAGCGACGGCATTTCCGAAGGGTAGCGAACCAGTGTGGCATTGGCGAGGAAATCTGATTTCAGTCTTGCCGCGTAGCGCGCGGCGCGGACAATGCACGCGCTCAACTCATCATCATTCACTCATCATGTTCTCACACGTTGTAATTTTTTGGACCCGTCCTGAAAAAAAGACCGCGCCTGACGATCTCATTGCCGGCGCGAACGAATTCCTAAAACCGATACCGGGCGTGCTCCATTTCCATATCGGTCGCATGGTCAGCAGCCCTCGGGCGGTTGTGGAACAAACCTACCAGGTCGCTTTGAACCTGGTGTTCCCCGATAAGAAATCCCAGGACGATTACCAGGTGCACCCGCGACATCTCGAATTCGTGGAGAAAGCGTTCAAACCGAACTGCGCCCGTTGTGTCGTTTACGATTTCGAGTGAGGTCGAAGCCGGCCGCCGGCGGGAGTGCCCCCCCAGCCGGCGGAGTCATGCGCCGACCTGCCGCTGAATGGCGCCGCAGATCTCGCGGCTCCAATGTTCGAGAGCCAGTGCGTCACGACCTTCCACGAGAAGTCGCGCCTTGGGTTCGGTCCCCGAATAACGCAGCAGCACGCGGCCGCCGTCGGGGACCAGGACGGCTTCCGCTTTTGCGACGAGGGGCAGGACATCATCGAGGCGCTCGAACGGAATTTTTTCGCGCACCTTCACATTCGTGATGAGCTGTGGAAACCGAATCCAACAATGGCGGAGTTGCGAAAGGGGCGCTTTTCGAGCCTTGATGATCCGCAAAACCTGGAGGGCTGCGACGAGACCGTCGCCGGTCGTGCTGTGGTCTCCAAAGATCAGGTGGCCGCTCTGCTCGCCGCCGAGGTTGAATCCGCCGCGGAGCATTTCCTCGATGACATGCTTGTCGCCGACAGGCGTGCGCACGACGTGGCCGCCGGCGTTCTTGATGGCGACATCGACCCCGGCATTGCTCATGACAGTCGCGACGACGGTTTTTTGCGCGAGACTTTCATGGGACAGCATGTCGAGGGCGGCGATGACCAGGATATCGTCTCCATCGAGCACGGTGCCGGTTTCGTCGCAGAGGACGACGCGATCCGCATCGCCATCATGAGCGATGCCGAGGTCAGCGCGGAATTCGCGGACCTTGGCGCAGAGCTGTGCGGGGTGCATCGAGCCACAGTCCTTGTTGATGTTGGAGCCGTCGGGTTGATTGCCGAAGACCATCACCTCGGCGCCGAGTTCGCGCAGGACGCAGGGTGTGGATTTGTAGGCCGCGCCATGGGCGCAATCGACAACGATCCGCATCCCCTCGAGATTCAGCGACCGGGGGAAGGAGGACTTGGCGAACTCGATGTAACGACCCAGCGCATCGTCAATGCGCACTGCCTTGCCTATGGCCTCGGCTGTCGGCCGGATATCCTCAATTCGTCCGCTGAAAACGAGCTCCTCGATTTCGCGCTCGATGGCGTCATCCAGTTTGTAACCGTCGGCGCCAAAAAATTTTATTCCATTGTCGGCATAAGGATTATGGCTGGCGGTGATGACGATTCCTGCGTCGGCGCGGAGGCTGCGGGTGACGTATGCGACACCGGGGGAGGGGAGGGGACCGATCAAGAGGACATCGACACCCATGGAAAGGATGCCCGAGCTGAGGGCATTCTCGAGCATGTAACCCGAAAGCCGCGTGTCCTTTCCCAACGCCAGACGATGCCGGCCGCGGCTGCGGGATTCGGCATGGAGATTTTTGAAAACATGCGCGGCGGCCCGCCCAAGCTTGAGGGCGGTTTCAGCGGTGACCGGTTCGATATTGGCGGTGCCTCGAACTCCGTCGGTTCCGAAAATTCTTTTGCTGGTCGGTCGCATAACGATGGATCGGCGTCCCCGCCCTCTTGCTTAACGATCTTCGGCGGATTCAACGGCCCGGGACGTGCAGGAGGCGCGAGTGCTTCTTGAGGGTTCGGAGCGCCAGGTAAGCCAGCAGTCCGACCGCAAACACCGAGATCCAAAGCCAATCGGGTCTCATCGTTCGTTCGACCCTCCAGTCGCCCATCGCATCCAGGAGAAAAAAAGTGGTGGTGATGAGGAACAGCCCGGAGTATTCGCGGCGCAAAACGGTTCGCCAGCAGAAAGGCAGCGCAGGCTTCCTCCATCCGTGCAACCGCGGAATGAATGCGGGGGTGGCGGCTGCCCAGCGTTCAAAGGTCTCCCCAAATTGCTGCCGCAGAAATTCCTCCTCCGCCAGCATGATGCGCTCATAATACAGGGCGTAAATACAACTGGCCAGGAGCACGAGCCACCAGATGTGAAAGAACAGAACGAACCCGATCAGCATCAAGTAATTTCCCAGGTACAACGGATGACGCACCACTGAATACATCCCGGTGGTGCTCAAGCTGTCGGCCACCTGCTCGTGCGTGTTGCGGCCCGAAGTCCGGCGCGGGGCGTGGCCGACGCTGACGATTCGCACCGCCAGTCCCGCCAATGAAACCGCCAGGCAAAGCAGCTGCCACCATTTCGTGATCCGATGGCTTTCTCCAAGATACGAATACGACATCATGCAGATCCCGAAAACGGGCAGCGCTGCGAATGGCAGGAAACTTCGATAGCGAAAGAGCCAGAATCCGGTTTTTTCGAGTTCGTTGCGTAGGGCCATGGAGCGGTCAGATCGAGCTGCTTTTTGCAGCAGGCAATGTTCCGTGACTTTGGAGGACCGTCTGCGCGCGGGCAAGCATTGCGTTTAACCTCCCAACCGTTCTGAAAACTGGCATCGGACGGGCGCCTGCCGGTTAACAACCGGCGAAACAGCCGACTGCCAGTCGGCGCTACGGTCGCGCCGCGCTGGCAAGCCTCTTCACCGACATTTGCTGGAAACGGATGGTTGTGAGTAAACAGGAGCGTCCTCAGGGGTGTACAACGGCGGTGCTTTCGTCCCGTCACAAATCCTCGCGTCGCTCAAGCGATTGAGTCTAATTTGCACAATATGAACCTGGCCGCGCCCGGACCGGAGAATCTGGATCCCCTTCGCCAACGAATGGCAGCGTTGGGCGTGCGGGAGGAGGACATCGAGGAGTCATTTGTCCGCTCGGGCGGGCATGGGGGTCAGAACGTCAACAAAACTTCGACGTGCGTCATGTTGGTGCACCGGCCGAGCGGGGTGCAGGTGAAATGCCAGGCCACACGCCATCAAGGCCGCAACCGGCTGCTGGCCCGCAGCCTCCTGCTCGATAAACTGCAATCGAGACGCCAGACCCAGCAAGCCGATGCTCGTGCCAGAACGGAAAAGTTGCGTCGCCAGAAACGGCCCCGCAGTCGGGGCGCCAAGGAGCGCATGCTCGCCGACAAATCACGGCGCGCTGAAAAAAAGAATTCGCGTCGGCCCTCGAGCCTGGAATAAACCCCTCGATAAAAAAAGGGCCCGTAAAGGAGACGGGCCCGACAACCGTGGGGACGATGATGGATTCGCTTAGCGGGTGGCGCTCTCGACGGTTTGAGGCGCGGCGGCCCCGTTTTTTCGGCCGTGAACACTGTAAATAGATTGCAGCGCGGTCCTTCCCGTTTCGCTCTCGGTCAGATCCATCAGCGTATTGACCGCTCCGACGAGGCCTCCCGAGCGATCCCGGATGGGCTGGGGATGCGGCAGCACAAACCGCTTGGTGCCATCCGGCCTTTCCACGATGATTTCCTCGCCGTGAACCGGGCGGCCCTCACGCAGCGCCACCGCCATGGGACAGTCGGCCAGCGGCATTGGCGAGCCGTCGCGTTTAAATATTTTCCAGGAACCGCACCAGGAATCATGGCCGATGACCGGCTTCCGGCCCCAGAGAAAAGCCGCCGCCTCATTGCAGAAGGTGATAATCCCTGCCTTATCGCACGTGTAGATGGCCACAGGAATCGCGCGCAAAAGCTCCCGCTGGCACAGCTCCGTATCAAGCCACGTCTTGTCAGTGATCGAGTCCGTATGCATATCGGGGACAGTAGCCGAAATTCTTGCGATGGCAATATTGTTTCGATAAAAGTCAGGCCGGATTCCGTCATCCGAAAGTCGGCGCGATGAAGCGGGCCGGCGTTCGACCGGACCTTGTGTTTAGTGAGACCCACCCACAGGATCTGTTGCAGCCCCGCAAATGCGAGTGCTGGACGGCGCTTGACGAATGGGTCCGCAGGAAGTTCCTTGTCAGGAATATTCGCCCTCGGTCACTGGCACAGCTCGCTTGTGTCCGCACAAGTTCGCACCGATGCCTTTTTGAAATGCGGATTGCGCCGGCGATTCCCCGATACATGCCTCCATCATCGATGAGCCCGCGAAGGGGCCGATGGGCTGTTTTGCCTCTTTTGCTGGCACTCAGCCTTTCGGGAACGCCTGTGGCGAGTGCGTTTCAAGAGCCCGCGCCGGCCCTGGCAAACTTTGACCGCCGCACTGCCGATGGCGGGGCACTGCCGCGGACCGCAGACCCGAACCATCCCACCGCGGTCGCCCACCTTCGCGCGTTGGTGCCGGATGCGCGGATCGAAGATGCATCGCGACCGGGGTATCCGGTTTGGGTGCGTTCGGAGCGCGGGTTTCTCAGCGGTGCGAATGGAGCGGGACGGGGAATTCCGGCAGCGTCCTTGCAAAAGCATGCCATGGACGATCCGGCGCGTGCGGCCAAGGCGTTTCTGGATGAACATCGGGCGGTGTTTGGACATGGTTCCGAGGCGCTCATCGCAGCCCGGATCCGCCGCGATTTCCAAACGCCCGGCACCGGGGTGCGAACGATGATTTGGGAACAGGAAGCCGCCGGCATCCCGGTCTTCGAAGGACATCTCGTCGCGCACACCACGAAACGCGGTGAGCTCGTCAGTCTTTCCAGCCGTTTGCATCCCGATCCGGAACGGGGATCGCAGGCACCTGGGATCGATCGCAACGCGCTTGTCATCCATCCGCCTATCGATGCGTCCGACGCCGTGGCTCGCGCAGCGATGGTGGTCGAGGAACCCGCGGCCGCGGGCGCCGTGGAATTGGCGGAGAGCGCCCGCGCGGATGACCCGCGGCGCGGTCAGCATTTTCGATCGCGCGGGCTGTCGGGCGAGGCGAAAGCGCAATTGACCTGGCTGCCGCTCGCGGATGGATCGTTGCGTCTTTGCTGGGAAGTTGTCCTGGCCCGGCGCGTGCAGGGCGAGACGTTTCGGGTGCTCATCGATGCACAGAGCGGGGAGGCCTGGGTGCGTCGTTGTCTGACGAAGCAGTTGAGCGCCGCGACCTATCGCGTGTGGTCCAGCACCAGTCCGACACCGATGGCGCCCGGATGGCCATTTCCGAATACAAATCAACCCCCGGAAGCGGCGCGGGCGCTGGTGACGTTGCGCGCCCTGGATACGAATGCCTCCCCGGCCGGCTGGATCGCCGATGGCGTCAACGAGACCCTCGGCAACAACGTGGATGCGCACCTCGATTTGGATGGCAACAACGTGGTGAACGTCCCGCGTCCGCACGGCACTCCGGATCGTGTATTCGATTTCCCGGTGAACCTGGCCCTCAGTCCGGGCGCGAACCGCGAAGCGTCCGTGGTGCAGGCATTTTACTGGTGCAACGTGATGCATGACCGCTTGTATGAGCTGGGATTTACCGAGGCGGCTGGCAATTTTCAGAACGATAACTTCGGGCGCGGCGGTCTGGGCGGAGATGCGGTTTCCGCGGATGCCCAGGATGGAAGCGGATTCGACAATGCGAACTTCACGACGCTCGACGACGGAACCCCGCCGCGGATGCAAATGTTTGTATTTGTCGGGCCGGCCCCCGATCGGGATGGCTCGCTCGATGCAGGCGTTATCTTGCACGAATACACTCATGGCTTGACGGACCGATTGGTGGGAGGTGGCGCGGGATTGGATCCCGACCAGAGCGCGGGCATGGCCGAGGGTTGGTCGGATTTTTATGCGCTGTCGCTCCTCAGCCAGCCGTACGAGGACCTGGCAGGCACATACCCGATAGGCGCCTACGCCGGCTATCTGCTGAACGGCAACGCGAGCAGTTATTATTTTGGCATTCGGCGCTATCCCTACTGCACCGACATGGCCAGGAATCCGCTCACATTTAAGGACATCGATTCACTGCAAGCGAGCGTTCATACGGGTGTCCCCCGGAACTCCACCGGCGGTGGCGCTGGCGAAGCTCACTCGGTGGGGGAAGTTTGGTGCTCGGTGCTTTGGGATGCCCGCGCGCGCCTGATCCAGCGCCATGGCTGGACGAATGGGAACCAGCTGATGCTCCAGCTGGTGACGGACGCTCTGGTGCTGACCCCGGCCAACCCTAATTTTCTTCAGGCGCGCGATGCGATCCTCCAGGCGGATGTCCTTCGCACAGCAGGTGTGAACCGGCGCGATCTATGGTCTGCATTCGCCCAGCGCGGGATGGGCGCCGGCGCCACTTCGCCTCTGAGCGCAACCTCGACCGGTGTTCGCGAGGCATTTGACGTGCCGGATGATTTAGGGCTGACACCTGCAACCGGTTTCATCGCGTCGGGGCCTTTAGGCGGGGTGTTTCATCCGTCGACAGCCATCTATTCGCTGACGAACCTGGGCACGAACAAAATTGCCTGGTCTGCGCAAACCACGAGCGCGTGGCTCCAGCTCGCACCGGCGGGCGGTGGGCTGGCGGCCGGC
>JBEEGQ010000403.1:0-22507 GCA_041166945.1 Verrucomicrobiota bacterium | reverse complement strand
TTTTCAATCGTTCGAATTCGCGTTCGACGTCCGGGAGCAGGGCCGCCGCCGCGGGCAGCTGGCCGCCCTGGCTTAAATGCTCGACCTGGCGCAATCCCGGCACCATTCCCACCATGCCGCAGGTCGCACTCGCTCCGGCGCAGCTGTGGGCGACATGCGCCGCCCGGGTCGCGTCACCTTCATTGACCGCCACGCGAATCTCAATGAGCTGTCCCGCGGTTTGCTTGAAATAAAGCGCGACCAGTTCGTCGTAGCTCTCCCGGTTTCCACCGGCGAAATCCATGAGCCGTTCCATGTCAACCGGCGGCTGTTCCACCAGGGGCGCCGCAATGGCAGCGGGCAGCACCGTGAGCATCGGCTCGGTCGCCGCGGCGGACGCCTCGCTCACCATCGGCCCGTACCGCTCAATCATTTGCTGCAGCGTCTCCGGCCGCACCGGCTTGGGCACGTAATCGTCCATGCCCGCCGCGACACATTTTTCACGATCGCCCTGCATGGCATTGGCGGTCATCGCAATGATGATGATGTTCTTCGCCATGGTGGGCGGAGGGGAATCCGCGGCCTGCCGCGCGCGAATGCGGCGCGTGGCCTCCAGCCCATCCAGCGCTGGCATCTGCACATCCATAAACACCACATCGTAAGGTTTTCTTTCAATGGCCTGAATCGCTTCCAGACCGTTGCCGGCTATATCGGCGGAATAACCAAGTTGTTGAAGAAGTCGTACCGCCACTTTTTGGTTGATGATGTTGTCATCCACCAGCAGCAACCGCAGCGGCAGTCGTGAGGCCATGGTCGCGTCCATGCGGCCCACTGTGGATGCCGGCCGCGGCACCGGGTGTGCCCCTGAGATCAGCCGGAGCAGCGCCCCCTGCAGCTGGGCTGGTTTCAGCGGCTTGGTCAGGTTCAACAACGTGTTCGTGTCGACGCCCATCGCTTCACCCGCGCGACCCATCGAATTCAAAAGAACCACTGCCGTCCCGCGGCAATGCGGAAACTGGCGCAATTCACTGACCAGCGAAGTGCCGCTCCCGCCGGGCAACTGCGCGTCAATGATGGCAAGGCCGAATGCCGGTCCGCGCCGCGCCTGCTCGAGAGCCGCGGCGGCGCTCGAGGCCGCCACCGGGGTCAGACCCCATTTGGCCGTCAGCCCACACAGGTGTTCCCGCAATTCCAGGTTGTCCTCGACGATCAACACCCGTGAACCCGCCAGGATCGGATGCGGCCGCGACAAGGGCGACGGCCGTGCGCCGGACGCCGCGCGGGTGGGCACCGTAAAATAAAAAGTCGATCCCTGTTTCTCCTGGCTCTCCACCCACATCCGGCCGCCCATCAATTCCACCAGCCCCTTGCTGATGGCCAGGCCGAGTCCGGTGCCTCCATATTCCCGGGCGATGGAGGTGTCCACCTGGCTGAACGACTGGAAAAGCCGCTGCAACCGATCCTGCGGAATTCCAATTCCCGTGTCGCGCACCGCAACACACAATTCAAATCGCGACGGGCCGCCGGATTCGTCCGTGACCGCAGATGGCAGCGGGGTGGATGTGACACGAATAAAAATTCCGCCCGTGGACGTGAACTTGACCGCGTTGCCGATCAAATTGACGAACACCTGCCGGAGGCGCGTGACGTCGCCGAGGACCTCGACGGGAATTGCGTCATCGACGGAGTAAGCCAGGTCGAGATTTTTCTCGGCGGCGCGGGCGGCCAAAACATCGAAGGCCTCCTCGATGCATCCATGGAGGGGCATGGGAAGGCGCTCGAGCTCCATCTTGCCGGATTCGATCTTCGAGAAATTCAGGATGTCATTGATGATCGTGAGCAGCGATTCGCCGCTGGTCCGGATGGTTTCAACAAAATCCCGCTGCTCATCCCCCAGATCGGTCTGGAGGAGCAGGCCGGTCATCGCGATAACGCCATTCATCGGCGTCCGGATCTCGTGGCTCATGTTGGCCAGGAACTCGGACTTCGCACGCGCCGCGCGCTCGGCGGCCTGTCGGGCGACTTCCAAATCCTTATTGGTCCGGGCCAGCTGCCGTTGCAATCGCTGCTGCGTAATGACCGACTTGACCCGGGCTCGGAGCTCCACGAGGTCGAACGGTTTGGTGATGTAATCCACCGCCCCCAGCTCGAAGCCGCGCAGTTTGTCACCGGTGGCATGGCGTGCCGTCAGAACAATGACGGGAATGCTGCGCCATCTCGTGTCCTCTTTCAGCCGGCGCAGAAGATCGAATCCGTCCACCCCCGGCAAACCGACGTCCAGGAGGATGACGTCGAACTCCTGTTCGGGAAGGGCATCGAGCGCGCCGTCGGCATGGTCGGCGATGCGCACAGACCATTCGTCACCGCGCAGACCCAGATCCACCACCTCGGCAAGCTGGGAATCGTCCTCGATGAGGAGGATGCGGCCGGCGGGGCACGCCACGGCGTTGACTTCGGGATGGCTCATTACTTTTTTGCGCTTCTAATGTTGCAGCTCTGCCTGGAGCACCAGTTCGACTCTCTCGAACTCACATTGAACTTCGGCCAAAGTCGCCGGAGCTTGAGCCGCATCCTTCATTTTTCCCTGTTTCTCCAGCAGCGCGCACTGCAAGGAAAGCCGCTGCGCCCCCAGGTTACTCGCGCTTCCCTTCAATGTATGCGCGCCCGCGCCCACTTTGGCCCAGTCCCCCGCCGCCGCGTCCGCGCGCATCGCCTCCAGCCGCGGACGGGCGTCCCGCAGGAATAATTCGATCAACTCCGCGAGAGGATCAGGCTGGCCGGGTTCGCGCAATTCCCGCAGGCCGTTAATCACCCCTCGATCGAGCACCGCATCATCGGCCTCCACCGGGACGGACGGTGTCACGGGCCTGATTTTCAGGAGCGCGCGCTGGAGCACCGCCTCGAGATCGCCACGATGAAGCGGCTTGGTCAGGTAATCATTCATCCCCGCTTCCAGGCAGCGCTCCCGATCCCCCGGCAGCGCGTTGGCCGTGAGCGCGACAATGTAGGGCGCGGACTTGAGGTGAATATACGAATCGCGTCCCCCTCCCCGAATGCGGCGCGTCACCTCGTAGCCATCCATCTCCGGCATCTGGCAATCCATCAGGATGATGTCGTACGGCGCGCGCTGCAACGCCGAGAGCACCTCAAGCCCGTTCACCACGGCGTCCGCATGGAAGCCCAGTTTCTTGAGCTGTTTCAAAGCGACGGTTTGGTTGACAGCATTGTCCTCCGCCAGCAGGACGCGCACGTCCTGGGGTATTACGAACGTGCCCGATCTCTCGCGAAAACCAACGGCCGGCTCCGGCTGCGACGAACCGGCGCCGCTGGGCCCCAGCACGTCGGCCAGGCAATCCAGCAGACGCGCCTGCCGCACAGGTTTGACCAGCGCCCCGGATATTCCCGTCGCCTTCATCACGGTGGGATTGAGCCGGTGCAGCAGGTTGGTGATCAGGATGAGACGCAACGCCGCAAACGCCGGATCGCTTTTGAGGGTTTGCGCCAGTGTCAGTCCGTCGGTCCCTGGCATCTCATGATCGATCAGGGCGAGATCGAAAGGACGGCCCGCGTTCAACTCGCCCCTCAAAATTTCCATGGCCTGGGCGGCATCGCTCACAGCGTGGACCGGGAGCCCCCAGTATCGCAGCTGTTCCTCCAGCAAAGCCCGCTGGCTGTCGTTGGAATCCACCACGAGCGTGCGCGCTGGCGGAAGCGCCACGAGTTCTTCGTCCGAGCCACGCGGGGCCGGCGGAGGCTGCAACTCGAACGGGATTTCAAACCAAAACATCGACCCGCGCCCGGCCTCGCTCGAAACGCCCATGCGGCCCTGCATCATGGCCACCAGTTGTTTCGAAATCGTCAGACCCAATCCCGTTCCGCCGTATTTGCGCGTGGTCGATCCATCGCCTTGCGTAAATTCCTGGAATATCCGGGCCATCGCCTCGGGGGGAATTCCAATTCCCGTGTCCGCCACCTCGCAGCGCGCGAGGACGCTCGCCGGCCCCTTTTCCATCGCAATCCATCGCACCAGGACCTGCCCCTTTTCAGTGAACTTCACGGCGTTGCTGAGCAGATTGGCCAGCACCTGCCGGACGCGGACCGGGTCGCCCCGCAATCGTGTCGGCATCTCGGGCGACAGATGGCACACCAGATCCAAGCCCTTCTGGTGGGCGCGCGCCGCGAGCATCTCCGCCGTGCTTTCCACTGTCTCCCGAAGATCAAAATCAATTTTTTCCAGCGCCACCTTGCCCGCCTCGAGCTTTGAGAAGTCGAGAATGCCGCTGATGATGTCGAGCAGCGAGTCGGTGCTGCCGCGGATGGTGTCGACATATTCGCGTTGCTCCGGGGAAAGCCGCGTGTCGAGCAACAGGCCGGTCATCCCCGTGATGGCATTCATCGGGGTGCGGATTTCATGGCTCATGTTGGCCAGAAACTGGGCCTTGGTGCGGGCGGTTTCGACCGCCGCCTCGCGGGCCTTTTCACGATCGGCCTCGGCCTGTTTCCGGGCCGTGATGTCCTCCACGATGCCCTCGTAGTAAAGAATGTTTCCCGCCATGTCCTTGGCGGTGCGCGCGCTTTCGGAAATCCAGAATCTCGATTTGTCCTTGCGGAAAATTTCCGATTCAAAGCCGGTGACCGATCCTTGCTCGCGCATCAGCCGGGCGAATTCATCGCGGCGCCGCGGATCCACGTACAACTGGTGCTCGATGTCGGTCAGCGCCGCTACCAATTCCTCCGGCGAGAGGTATCCATAAAGGCGCGCCAGCGCCGGGTTCGCGCTGATAAAGTGGCCGTCCTTGGTGGTCTGGAAAATTCCCTCGATTGAATTTTCGTAGATGGTGCGGTATTTTTGCTCGGCCTGCCTCAACGCCTGCTCGGTCTGCTTCAACTGCGTCACGTCCCTCGACAGGCCGACCAGGCCCGTGATGGCGCCCGACTGAGTCACAATCGGAACCTTCGTCACAGACGCCCAGATCTCGCGCCCTTCCGTGTCGAACTGGCGCTCCAGTTTGTTGATGAGCGGACGGGCGCTCGAAATGATGCGCTGCTCGTCATTGAAAAATTCCTGCGCGAGCTCCGGGGGATGAAAGTCGAAATCGGTCTTGCCCGTCACATCGCGTGGATCGGCGACCCCGAGGCGCTCGGCCATCGACCGGCTGCACCGTACAAACCGGCACGAGGTGTCCTTGAAATAAATCCGGTCCGGAATGTTATCGAGCAACGCCCGGAGCAGATCGCGCTCCTGCGCCAGGTCCTCCTCGATGCGGCGCCGCTCCGTTTCATCCCAAAATATTCCCTGCACCCCGGCGATTTGCCCCGCCGCATCGTAGAGCGGCGTCTTGATCACATGGACGAAGATCTTTCCGCCACCAGGCGGTTGATGCGCCTCGGTCGTTTCCAGCGGTTGCTGCGACGCCATCACCCGCTCGTCGTCCAGTTGATATTTCGCCGCCAGTTCCCGTGGGAAAAGATCAAAGTCCGTCCGGCCAATCACCTCGGCCAAGGACTTTCCAATCGCCTCGCAAAATTTCTGATTCGCAAACGTAAACCGCCCGCCCGGGTCCTTCCGGATGATGTTCTGCGGGAGTGTTTCGACCAATGCCTGGTAAAACGCCTCGGAGGTCCGCAGGCGGTTTTCCACCTGGCGATGATCCTCGATGCGGCGGGCCAGTTCCACGAGGTGCCTCCGCAACTCTATCTGCGTCACCACCTGCCGGGCCAGGACCCGCAGCGCATCAGCCTGCTCGGGCTTCAAGGAACGCACCCTGCGATCCAACACACACAGCGTCCCCAGCGCATGGCCATCGACGTCAACGAGCGGCACCCCCGCATAAAAACGCGCGCGCGGTTCGCCGGTGACGAGCGGGTTCGTCGCGTGGTTCGGATCCTTGGAAGCATCCTCGACGACAAAAAGTGCGCCCGCGCGGATTGTTTGCTCGCAGAACGAGCCGGCCCTGGGAGTTTCGGAAAGGCCAATGTTCAACTTCGATTTGAACCAGAGCCGTGATTCATCCACGAAACAAACCAGCGCCATAGGGGCATCGCAGAGGTGGGCTGCCAGCCGCGCGAGATCATCGAATGCCGGCTCCGCGTCGGTATCGAGCAGCGCACAGCGGCGCAGCGCAGCCAGCCGCAGCGACTCGTCCGTTAAACCCTTCGGGGCGCTCACAATGTCATCCGGGATTTTGATCTCACGCTTCATCGGTCAAATGGGTTACGGCCCAAGCACTGAATGCCAGCGACCACCCTCGATGGCCCTTCGCCCGCACTCTTCCACCGTACATGGCAAGCGTATCGCGTGTTGGCAAGCGCCGTCTCGCCCGCGCCCACCCGTGTGGGCCATGCGCCCCACCGGCGCGCGGCATTTATGCCGCTTCAGGCAACCCGATTTCTCGCGGGCTATTGAACCAATTCGGAAGCTACTTCCCCGCACCCTCAACCCGACAGGTGCATTTGCGCCTCGACTCCGCATTTCCGACGGCCAAGCTTTCTTCCATGAAGTTCGGCGCTCACATGTCCACCGGCGGCGGCGTCTGGAAAGCCCTCGACCGGGGAGCTTCCATCGGCTGCGAAATCGTCCAGATTTTCGTCAAGAACAACATGCAATGGGCGGGCAAGCCTCATCCGCCCGAAGATCTCGCCCGCTACACGACCGGCCTGGCCACCCACCGGTTCTCCGCCGTGTTCGGGCACACGGGTTACCTGATTAACCTCGGGGCGCCGCCCGGGCCCAATCGTGACCGGTCCATCCTGTCGCTCATCCAGGAAATCGAACTCGCCACGGCTCTCGGACTTCCCTTTCTTGTCCTTCATCCCGGGGCGCATCTGGGCGCCGGTGATGACGCAGGTCTCCGGCAAATCATCGCCGGCCTCGACGAGGTCTTTCGCGCTACGAAATCCTCCACTGTTCGCATTGCGCTCGAGAATACTGCCGGTCAGGGAACCTGCCTGGGACATCGCATCGCACACCTCGCCGCGATCTACGACCGCGTGAAAAAACCGGGACGGCTGGCCGTCTGCCTCGACACCGCGCATTTTTTTGAAGCCGGCTATGATCTCAGAACTCCCGCCGGCTGGCAGGCCGCCATCGGCGAAGTGGAAAGCCTGATCGGCCTGGATCAAATCGCCGCTTTTCATCTCAACGATTCCAAAACGGATTTCGCCTCCCGCGTCGACCGTCATGCGCACATCGGCCAGGGCAAGATCGGCCGCGATGCCTTCGCGCATATCATCAATGACGCCCGCTTCCAAAAACTTCCCGCGTGCCTCGAAACACCCAAATCGGCGGACATGCACGAGGACGTCGAAAATCTTGCGATGCTCCGGTCCCTCCTTAAGAAATAACGCAAACCACTGCCGCAGTTCAATCGGCAGTAAACGATTCCCTCCATGGCTGTCGATTTTCGTATTGGCGCAACTTCGGCTCCAATTGACGGGCTTCATCCTTCGCCCCGGCCTGCGTCAGGATATCGATGGCGCTTTGAAGCGTCTTCGACGCCTCCTCGAAACGGCCGCACTCAGCGAGCGCCATCGCCAGCGTATCCATAACCGCGGGCTGCCGGCCGCCCGTCAGCGTCATCGCCTGTCGGGTCAATCGGAGCGCTTCCACTCCGGCTCGCAGGGCGTCGTCCGGCGCGGCGGCAAGAACGCGCGCGAGCCGGTCCAAAGATTTGACGTGCTGCGGATTTCGCTGAAGGGCCTCGCGAAAGCTGGCCGCGCCAGCTGCAAGTTGTCCGGTCCTGAGTTGCGTGACGCCGGTGAGATAGTAAGGAAGGGGATCCGCGGGAGCCAGTTGCATTGCGGTTCGATATTCTTCAAGGGCTTCCGGATGGCGTTTCTGTCCCGCCAACGCCAATCCCAGGCTGCAATGCGGCAACATCTCGCGCGGACGCAGGCGAATCGCTTCGACAAAATGAGGCATTGCCTCGGTAAAACGGCCTTCCAAATCCAGCAGGTTGGCAAGGTTATGGTGCGCCTGCGCGCGCCCGGGATCGATCCGAAGCGCTTCCAAATAATGCGGCAACGCATCGCCGGGCCGGCCAGCCTGTTCCAGCGCCGCACCGAGATTGAGGTGCGCCACCGCGTTGTTCGGCGTCACTTCCAGCGCATGACTGAAAAGAGCGATGCTGTTCTGCCATACCCCCGCCTGGAACCATGACAATGCTGCCAGCGAAATAATGACGGCGCCGGCGAGGACCGCAGCCACCCGCGTCGATAGCCGAAATCTTTCGATCATCGCCGTCCCTCCCCACGCGGCGACCACGAAGATCCCGATGAGCGGCACGTAAGCGTAGCGGTCCGCCACGCCGTGCGCACCCACTTGCACTATCCGCAGCACCGGCAGCAGCGCGACCACATACCACATCCAGCCGGTGAAAAACCAGGGCGCCATCCCGCGACGACGCCACGCGATAACCGTCACGACGGCGATTCCCAACCCCGCCACGACCCCGGGCCACACATTGTTGTTTTGCGCAAATGGATAAAAAGCGGCGAGGTTCACCGGGGCGACGAGTTTCCAGAGGTAAAAGCAGATAAAAATCGGCGCGTTGGCGATCCGTTTGGCCGGCGGGATTTGCTCCGCGGAAATCCAGACATCCGGATGGCTCGCGAAAAAAACCGTCGCCAATCCACTGGCCAGCGCGAGCGCAAAAAATGGGATTTTTTCGAGAAGCAAAAATCGCCACGGCTTGATGTTCATGCGTGCGAGCGGCCAGCGATCGAGGAGCAGGAGCAGCAACGGAAGCGTGACCAGCATCGGTTTGGCGAGCAGGCCGAGGGCGAAAAGGACCAGCGCCAGTCCGTAGCGCGCTGGATGCGGCCTGGCCGCCCATGACAGCCACGCATGCAGGGTGAGCATCAAAAAGAAAGTGCTGAGGAGCCCCTTGCGTTCGGCGATCCAGGCCACCGACTCGACGTTTAACGGATGCACCGCAAAACAGGCCGCCACCAAGGCACTCCGCCACATCGCTCCTGTCAGGCGATGCAGCATGAGAAACAACAAAAGCACATTGGCCGCGTGCAACAGAAGATTGACCCCATGATGCGCACCCGCCTCGACTCCGAAGAGAGTGCAATCCGCTTCATGCGAAAGCCAGGTGACCGGGATCCAAAATAACACCCGGCTTTCGATGAACGCCCAACGGATGCCGTCGCCCGAAATGCCGCGCCGCACATGCGGATTCTCGCTGACGTAATCCGGGTCGTCGTAATTGGTGAACTCAAAATGCCGGACCTGCGCGAAGGTCACCAGCGTGAGCAGGGCGAGAACGATGCAGATCAACCGGCGCGACGACATGCGCGAGAGTTGAATGGCAACGAGCGACCCGGGCAAGGACGATCAGCGCTCAAACGAGTGACGAGTGACGAGTGGCAAGTGACAAGCGTCTGGTCGGGTGGCGCGATCCCGTTCGCTTGCGACTCGTCACTCGCCACTTGTCACTTGTCACTTGTCACTTGTCACTTGTCACTTGTCACTCGTCACTTTTCGTCCGCACTGATGGGTGACGAATAGAATCAACGTGAGGACTTCAATCCTACGCTGCTGCCGCGCTTGGAAATCTTTCGGCTGGTCATCACCTTCGTCACCGTGCCGGTTTTCAGATATTGCGCACGCACCGTTTCCAGAATGGCATCGCGGCGATCGAGCAGCCGTTTTTGCTTTCTCGGTTTGACCCGGCTCAGGACATAGGCGGTGATGAGCGGCAGGGCGATGGTGCTGTCCGTGTAACACACCACGCTATCGGGAAGTTTTTCGGGATCGACCTTTCCCCAGCTCACAGCCTCCGCTGGCGTCGCCCCGCTCAATCCGCCGGTGTCGGGACGGGCATCGGTGCACTGGAGAAAATAGTCGTGGCCCTTCTCCTGGATGCCCATGACCTCCTGGATTTGGGGCTCGGTCTGGAGCATGAAGTTTTTTGGCGAACCGCCGCCAAGGATGAACACACTGCTGTTGTGACCGGTGGATTTGGCTTCGTAGACGATCGCCGCGGTCTGGTTGACGTCACGGTTTACGTCAAACAGAAGTTTCGAGTCGCGCAACGCCATGGCCGCGACGTTCATTCCGATCGAACTGTCGCCCGGACTGCTCGTGAAGATGGGGATGCCGCATTGATAAGCCGTGGCGAGAACCGAGGAATCCTTGAGGCCCAGTTTTTTCCCCCGCGCATCGATATATCGGCCCAGCAGAAAATGGAATTCATCGGTCCCCATCGTCCGCTGGAATTCGGGCCCGCGGATCACCTCGCGCACAAAAGCGTCCGTGTCGAGCAACACATTGTAGTCGAACAAAACGTCATAAATGCGAATGACCCCGTCGCGATGGAGCACCACGTCATCCAGAAACGGCGACCCGGAATGCAGGCGCATGTCCAGGCCGAAATGGAGATCGTGATAGAGGTTTGCGCCGGTCGACACGATCCAGTCGATGAACCCCGCCTTCATCAACGGAATCAGGCAGCTTTTGCCCAACCCCGCAGGCGTCAGCGCGCCTGTCAGCGAGAGACCGATGAACCCGTCATCGGGCAGCATCTTGCGCGTCAGCAACTGGCAGGCTTCACGAAGGCGTCCGCCATTGTATGCCAGGAAAACGCCGTCGATGAGATCCGCCGCGCCGATGTCGCGTCCAACCCCCAGCGGATTCAATCTTGGATACGCGGCGAACTTTCCAGTGGCGGCAGCTGATGTCTTTCGGTTCATAAATTTTAGGCGGCGACTAAACACGAAAGGTTCCGTCAGGGAAAGGGGAGAATCGGCTGCCCCGACTATTGTTTGCCAACGGACGGATTTCGTGGTGTATTCTGTCGCGCTGACCGCGTCGCAGATGCGTGACGCGAGACGCTTTTCCAAGCCAACAACAGCCATGCAAGCCACAACCGAAGAAACTGTCATCGCCGCCAAGACCCGCGAATTGTGCGAAACCATCATTGCGCAGCCCGAGTTTGTTGCAATTCGGCAGCGGCTCGAAACATTCCTCGCGGACGAAAGCGCCAAAAGCCAATATCAATTGGTCATGGAAAAGGGGGATGCATTGCAGCAAAAACAACAGATGGGCGCTCCTCTTGAGAACAATGACATTCTCGAATTCGAGCGGAACCGCGACATTTTGCTCGGGAATCCCGTGGCGCGTGAGTTTCTGGATGCGCAACAGCAGATGAGTCAAATCCAGGAGTCCGTGATGAAATATGTCTCGAAAACGTTCGAGCTCGGGCGCGTGCCCTCCTCCGAGGATTTTTCGTCAGGCGATTGCGGATCGGGCTGCGGTTGCTCTCATTAATCGGGCGACACATAAATCGCCGTCAGCGCCCCGCGGCAGTCGAATCTCAATTGTCGGTGTATCGCCCGCTGATGCTGCGGTTCCAGTTCACTGGCCGGCAGCCGGGGGACGCCTGGATTTCCCGGCAAATTTCCATTCCTCGCCAATCCGCTGAAATAGCACTTCGACGGAGTCGCCTTTCCCTTCGGCAAAAATCGTGAGGCCGACACGGCCATCGTCGATGGCGCGCCGTGCCAGGATGCGGTAACCGGTGACTTCCTGCATCTTGTCCTGACTTTCCCGGCGGACCTCATCGAGTGGTCTGTTGCGCCACTCGCCTTCCATGCGCGCGCGTTCGTCCGGGGTCAGTGTTTTCAGGAATATTTCAGGCTCCCCGTTGTTCATGGCCCACACCGCCGACTGGAACGTCGATTCCGGTGTCGCATAACCTGCAAATCTCCACTCGGCCTTCGAAAAAACTGCCGCGGTCGTGCTCGGCTCGGAGGCCGCCACGGCCAGCGCAGCCCGCTCGTCCCGCAAGCGACGATTTTCCGCGCTCAGCTCCCCGGACGCCTTTTGCAGGCGTTGCAATTCGTTCGTGGCGTTCCGGAGTTGGGCCGCCTGATTGCGCAGTCGCAGCAGTTCCGTCTTCTCTCCATGGTCCAGAGCGGGGGCGGCTTTTGGTGCGCTGCCGAAATTCCCCGCCCCGGCTTCATCGAGCCGCTGCTGCAAGTCCTGGCATTGCTCCTTTAAGCGCTGGTTTTCCCGGCGCTCCTTTTTCAGCCGGTCCATTGAAACGATCATCCCGGCAATGCATCCGAGCGTCATCAGCGCCATGATAATCCGGGGCCGTAGAGTCGAAAGCGGTTTCATTCGCAGTTGGACAACGCTGCGAGCCGGCCGTCACTGGCGATCATTTGCCTCCTGCCCAGCGCGGCGGATGCTTTAATTGATAGAGCATCTCCCCGGCTTTTGGAGTCATGAACACCCCTTCCTCCTCGCGATTTGCATAATCCTCGACACGAATGCCGCGCCAGTCGCGATAGCCCAGGTTGATCTGGCGGCAAACCTCCTCGGGAATGCCCGTCGCCAGCGTCACCCGAATCCGCGGTTTCTCGATCCCATCCTCGTATGTGCCCAATCCATACACATGCGTGCAATGGGCCAGCACGCCCCATGGAAATTTCTGGTACGTGTCCCAATGCTTCAGGAAAAAATCACGGCAATGGTAACCCGCCTTCCGAATGTGGTCTCCGTGCGCGACACAAATCTCGCGAATATGCGGCGCGTAAATGATCAGCTCACCGCCATCCGCAACAATCGCCTCCAGCTTATACATGCACTTTCCACCCACCCACAATTCGTCATACATCTTTGGGGCGCACGAGAGCACGGTGTGAAAAGGATGATCCTTTTGGACGATGTGCACCCGCTTTGAAAGCTGCACCGCCGTGTCCCAGGCCGTCTCGGGTGTTCCGGCAAACAGGCCAGCGAGCGATTTGTCGGGCCGGACGACCATCGCCAGCAGCAGTTTGTCGATCGGCACCAATGCGCCCGCGGCATCGACAACCCGCCGCACCGGCGTCCATTGGTTTCCAATGATCATCGGATTGGTGATCACTGCGGAAAGCCAGTGGAAAAAATTCAATATCTCCGGCCCGCCAATGCCCGGAAAAAGATATTTGTTGCCGCCGCTGAAGCCGACGACTTCATGAGGGAACACCGGGCCGATGATGATCAGCCGATCGTAATCAAACACGCGCGCGTTGATCTCGACCGGCACATCCATCGCGAATTTTCCATCTGTTACCTTGGAAATCTCCGCGGCGCTGATCACCCCTATCTGTCGCAGGGCAGCCGGATTGTTCCATTCATGATTGAAGAACCGCACTTTGCCATAGATACCGGCTCGTTCGGACTCGGTGATCTCGAGCCGCTCGCGGAACTGGGCTTCGCTCATCGGCTGGTGGGTGCCCAGCGCCGCGATGACATCCACCTGGCGCGCCAACGAACCTATCTGTTTGAAGAGCGCCTGGAACAGAAGTCCTACTGGCGCGGTGCGCGTCCCGTCCGGAACAATCACCAGCACCCGCTGGCCCCGGTAATGATCCGGCGAACAGGCTTTGGCAATGACATCAGAAACTTCCAGCGCATCCAGCGCTGCGCCGGGCGCAGCGACAGCGGAGAGCGAAATTTGTTCAGACATGTGCCCAGCCTGCTCCCAAACGGGCTTCGCATGAAGTCTTAAAATCTCTAATTGTTGGGTGTCCACCCTTTAGGGTGTTCCCTTGCGGGGAGCAAGGCCCCGGGGGACACCCTAAAGGGTGGACACCGAACTTTATCGCGATGCGATGGGAGGAGGCCGAAGGCCGTGTTGGGTGTCCACCCTTTAGGGTGTTCCCCAGTGTGGAGCAAGAACCGGGACACCCTAAAGGGTGAACACCGAGCCTTATCGCGGTGGGACGGGAGGAGCCGAAGGCCGTGTTGGGTGTCCACCCTTTAGGGTGTTCCCCTGTGTGGAGCGACGCCGGGGACACCCTGAAGGGTGGACACCGAGCCTTATCGCGGTGCGATCGGGGTGGACGAAGGCCGCGCAGGCTGGTTCGACGAACCGACCACCGGCGGGCGTTCGCGTGCCCTCACAAGGCGCGAATGTTCGGCGAAGCCGCTGGCCATGCCCGCGAGAATCGGGATCAACATCAGTCCGGCCAGCGTCAACCCGCCTGCAGCGGGTCCGAGAACACCATTCCGACCATGGGTCCGCATGCCGCACAACGCGATGACGCCGCACAGCACCGAAAGGACCACGCAGAAAAAAACGCCGAGGGCGCAGAGGGTGACCAATGCCATGGCGAACGCTGCCGGCATGGTGGCCTGCATCGGCTTCGTCAGGATCGGGACCAGGAACAACACGGCCGCGCCGAGGGAGAGCCACAAGGCGGCCCAGCCTGCGACGCGCGCGAACGGACGCTTCGTTGCCATGCATCTAAAACGGCACCGCAGCCCCGGAACTTAAATGGCGAGGCGAAAAAACGGTCAGGCGCTCGCCAGTTCCTCGTTCGTTGCGTCGTTCAGGATTTTATATTGCTCGGCGTGCAGGGCGGGTTCGGCGCGGTACTTCAGCTTTCCAAAATAACGTTTTTCGATCTCGATGAAATGCTTCTCGTCCTCGGCCCGGAGCCGTTGCAGCACGGTGGGATGAACCACAATGCGCAGTTGGAAGTCGCTGTCATCACGCAATCGTTTCTTGAGGATCTCTCCCAGCTTCCGCTGGATTTCAACGCTCATCGTCACCGCGCTCTTGACCTTGCCCTTGCCCTTGCAATAGGGACAGTCGTCATAGACCGCCGAACGCACGGATTCGCTGTGCCGCTGGCGCGTCATCTCCATCAGCCCGAGCTGTGAGATCGGCAGGATATGCGTCTTGGCGCGATCCCGCCTGAGGCCATCGCGCACTTTCTGGTAGACCTGCTGTTGATCGCGGCGGCTTTTCATGTCGATAAAATCCAGCACGATGAGCCCGCCCATGTTGCGCAGGCGAAGCTGGCGGCAAATTTCCTCAGCAGCCTCGATGTTCACCTTGAATATCGTGCTCTCCTGATCCTTGCCCCCCTTGTGGCGGCCGGTATTGACGTCGATGGCCACCAGCGCCTCGGTTTCGTCCACAACAATGTAGCCGCCTCCCTTGAGGTGGCATTGGCGGCTGAAGGTGCTCTCGAGCTGCCGCGTGATGCCGAACCGATCGAATATCGGCTGATGTTCCGCGTAGAGTTTTATCTTCTCGGCGGAACGCTTGCTGATTTTCGTAATCATGTCCCGCATGCGCTGGTGCGCCGGGGCGCTATCCACAACAATGCGCTCAACATCCTCGGTGAGAAAATCGCGCACGGTCCGCTCGATCAGATCCGGCTCCATGAACACGCACTTGGCGCTCGGCTGGTTCTGGATCCGTTCCTGAATCTGGCTCCACTCCTCCAGGAGCAACGCCAGGTCGCGCACAAAATACCGCTCCCGCTGGCCTTCGCCCACCGTTCGCATGATGACGCCCATTCCATCGGGGATGTGAAGTTTGCGGAGGATCTTTTTGAGACGCTGCCGTTCCTCGTGATTCTCTATCTTGCGGGAAATGCCCGATTGATCGGAATTGGGAAGCAGGACGAGGTAACGGCCGGGCAGCACGAGGTTCGTGGTGACACGCGGGCCTTTTGTCCCGATCGGTCCCTTCGTGACCTGGACGATGATGTCGCTGCCGGGCGGGTAAAGCCGCGGCACATCCTTCTGGGTGATCTTGGGCCGTTCGCGTCGGCGCTGGCCCTCGCGTTCGACGACCTCGACGCCGCTGTCAAAGCTGCTGGGGACAATATCCCAATAATGGAGGAAGGCATTTTTTTCGTAGCCGATGTCGACGAAGGCGGCCTTGAGGCCGTCTTCCAGGTTGCGGACTTTCCCCTTGAAGATGCTGCCGACGAGCCGCTCCTCGGAGGTGCGTTCGATGGTGAACTCCTCGAGCCTGCCCTCTTCGAGGACGGCGACGCGCGTCTCGAGCGCCTCGGCGTTGATGATGACCTCCTTGTGGGTTTTCTTGACCGGCCGGATCAATTTTCGAACCTGGTGAATGGCTTTTGCGGCAACATTTTTGATCGCCTCGAGCAGATTGCGGGGTTTTTCCTGGATTTCAACGGGTGCGAATTCCTCCTCGACCTGCGCCGGGGTGTCGAGGTGCGGCTGGCGGAACTCACGGCGGTCCTGGCCTTCGATATCGCCTTCGGATGAAGCGGGGGCGCCGTCGGGCGGCAGGCCGGCCGCGACATTTTCGGACCGTTCGATTTCGCGGGCGTAACGCTGGGGTTCGAAGAGGCGTTCGCCGGTGATGGGGACATTTTCGTTGACGACTTCGGCGCGGGCCTGCTGGGCATCGCGCTCCTGTTGTTTGCTCGGTTTCGGCCCCGGGTTGCTGGGTTTAAAATGCATGCCCCGGCGGCGGCGGCCGAATCGTTTTTGTTCACTCATAATTCATGACCTTCTATGGATATAAACACTTTGCAGGATGCCCGCAGCGATTAACGAGCAGAGCACTGAAGACCCGCCATAACTCAAAAGCGGCAGTGGCACTCCCGTCACGGGCATGATGCGAATATTCATGCCGATGTTGATGAAGACGTGGCTGAAGAACATGGCGACGACGCCCACGGCCAGCAGTTTTCCCAGGCGATCGCGCGCCTGTCCTGCGATCCGGATGCCGCAAAACAGCACCACGGAATAAAGCGTGACCACGATCACGCTTCCCATGAATCCTTTCTCCTCGGCAATGACGGAGAAAATGAAATCGTTGTGCGCGACGGCGCGCGGCAGGTAGCCCAGGGCGTTTTGTGTCCCCTGTCGCCATCCTTTTCCCAACAGCCCGCCCGAACCCACGCTGATGAGCGCCTGCTCCACATTGTAGGAATAATTGTGCTGGGTGCGCCGCGCCTCCGCCTTTTCGGCCGGCGTGGCGTTTCGGGGCGCGCCATCGAGCCCAAAATACACCAGCAGCCGGCGCTTCTGATAAAGCTCCAGCTTGATCTGCCACGACGGCGGCGCAAACAGCACATCGACCAGGATCAATCCCACCAACAGGCTCGACACACCGATCAACGTGTTGATGAACCGCGGCGGCACACCCGCCGCAAACATCATCGTCAAACCCACCGGCAATAAAATGAGCGCCGACCCCAGATCGGGCTCCTTCATGATCAGCAAAAACGGCAGCACGATCATGCCGAGCACCCGCCAGAAAATACGGATCGACTTGAGCTCGTCCCCCGGGCGGCTCAGGAAATTGCCCATCGCCAGGATAAACGCGATCTTGGCGAATTCCGACGGCTGGAATTGCAGAAATTTCAGGTCAATCCATCGCCGCGCATTGAATCGTTCGGTGCCAATCTGGGGAATGAGCACCGCGATGAGCATCACGATGATGATCACGTAGCCCACCAGCGACCACCGGGCCAATAGCCGGTAATCCATCGCGGCGATCCCCAGCATCGCCAGGCTTCCCAAGCCATACCAGAGGATCTGCCGGAACCACGGCTGGTTATACCAGGCCGGTTGCGCCGTGTTTTCGCTGACCATCGTGGCGCTGTAGACAAAGAGCGCCCCCACCACCATCAGGAATCCCAAGGCGCCCAGCAACAGCCAGTCGACGCGGGACTGGCGCTCGTTGGCGCCCAGTGGAAATGGAGTGAGCGATCTCATTGCGCTTGCGCCACCGACGGGCGGGCCTTCTGCTCCATTTGCTGGATGGCCTTGTAGATTTTACCTACGGCCGGCGCGCAGGTTGTGCCGCCAAACGCCCCGCCTTCGACCATCAGGACGATCACATAACGCGGATTTTCGAAAGGGGCGTAGGAGGCGAACCAGGTCGTGCGATCGATCATCTGGCCGTGCGTGTCGGTGACTTCCGCCGTCCCCGTCTTGCCGCACACATGAAATCCCGGCGTGCGCGCCAGCTTGCCGCTGCCCACGTCCTCCTCCACATCCGCGAGCATCGCCGATCGGATGACCTGCAACGTGTGGGCGCTGACCCCGAGTTCGTCGCGAGGAGGGCGGTGTGGAAAAATGGTGGGCGGCTCACCCGAGTTGGGGTCGCCGGATTCAATACGATCCACCAGGCGGGGCCACATAATTTTGCCGCCGTTGGCCACGGCGGCGACAAGGATGGCGATTTGCAGAGGTGTGACGGCCACTTCACCCTGACCGATGCAGATGTGGGCTGTGTCGGAATCCACCCACCCGCGCCGCGTGAGGGCGCTGAATGGGAAATTGCCCCCCGCTTCCTGGCGCGGCAGGAGCCCGGTACGTTCGCCCAAATGCAAGCGGCGGCCGAGATTCACCAGGCCCTCGATACCCCCATGTCGAATGCCGTTGGAGATGAAATAGGTGTTGCTCGAATGAATGAACGCGCGTTTGAAGTCGTAGTCGCCAGCGTCGGCCAGGTCCTTGATTGGCTTGGCGCGACCGGCGACATGGATCCATTTAGGGTTATAGATTTTCTCCAGAGGATCGAGGCCGTGCTCGAGGGCGGAGAGACTCGTGACGATTTTGAAAATGGATCCGGGGGCGAATGTTCCCTGTGTCACTCGATTGAGAAGGGGCTTCATGTGCTCATCCGTCATCCGATCCCATTCCGCGTGCGTGAAGCCCTTGAGGAAAGCGTGCGGATCAAAAGAGGGCGCCGAAGCCATCGCGAGAATGTCACCCGTGTTCGGATCCAGCACCACGGCGGCTCCGCGTGTATTCGGCATGGCCGATTGGAGCGCGGCGTCCGTCGCGGCCTGGATGCCGGCGTCCATGGTCAGCGTCACGTTGCGGCCGGGCTCCGCGGGGGACCAGACTGTTTCGGTCTGGCGGTAACCCAGGCTGTTCACCAGCACCACCTTCTCTCCGGCCTTGCCCCGTAACTCCGTGTCGAAGGCGCCCTCGATGCCGGTGCGTCCCCGGAAATCAGGCATCCGAAAACTGAAATCCGCCACCTCTCCTTCCATCGAGCTGTTGTCGCGCATGAGATAGCCTAGGACATGCGCGGCCAGGCTGCCGCCTGTGTATTCGCGCATCGGCTGGATTTCCAAATCGAGGCCCGGTGGATTGGCGCGTCCCTCGAGGAGGCGCGCGATCTGGTTGGAGTCCAGGTTTTGGATGACCGGCATGGGCAACGGCAGTTGGTTCGTATAATGCCGCATGAAATCGTCAAAACTGAAGCCGATCGGTTGCTGCAGGATTGCCTCCACCTGGTGCACCGCGTTGCTCGCCACCCGGAAGCGGCAGCTCCGTTCCAAGGCCAGCCGCTGGGTCGCATTCAATCGCGTGTACTCGGCTTTCACAGGGCTGAACCCCAGCCAGCGTTTCCAAAATGGAAGCGCGACGGCTATCATCCGCGGCTTCCGGGCGCTCGCATATTCGGCACGAAATTGCTCGCGCAATTCGTCCAGGTATAAAATCACATTGTAGCTCGGCCTGTTTTCGGCGAGCGCGGCGCCTTTGCGATCCAGGATCTTTCCACGCACTGCCGGGATGCGCACGCTGCGAAAGCTCTGCGCCTTCTGGTTTTCGGCATAACGTCGATGCGAAACGACCTGCACCCACCACAGGCCGATGAATAAAATCGCCAGCCCGGCCAGCACCCCCCACGTGATCGTGCGCAGGTGCGGATCGTTCTTTTTCAGTTGGTCAAAAACAATCATGGGCGCCTGGAGATGACGAATGACGAATGGAGCACGCACGCACAATGAAGCGCGTCGTTCCCGGGCACATCACTTCGCGCGGCGCCCTTTCACGTTCCGGATTTATTTGGTCATTCGTCATTCGTCATTCGTTATTTCGTTATCTTCCTCGTTTGATCTCGCGATCATGATGAAACCCAGCTTCGCCGATCGGACGATAATTGAGGACGCGCCCCGTGAGGTCGAAGAGCCAGAACCAGACGGGCGTCACCACGGCGCCGATGACGCTCATCACGAGCCATTGCCACAGCGAAAACAAACCGACCAACGGGCGCGCGCCGGTATTGACCAGGATCAGCAGGCAGAACAACGGCACGAGCGCGCTGGCCGTCAGACCGAGAAGCATTTGCGCGTAAGGTTGTTCGCGCAAAATGGCATCCCGATGGCGCTGTATCAGCAGGCCGATCACAAACAGCGGCAGGGTCGTGAGACCCGGTGGATTGGCCGAAAGCGAATCGATCCAGAGCCCGCCACCCACCGCGACCAGCGTGAGCGTCACGATGCCACCGCTAATCGCGGTGTAAACGATAAGGCCCGGAAGCAAATCCACCTGAACGCCGGCAAAGTGGCGCACCTCGTTGAACGTCGCCTGAAAAAATACAACGAGATAGGCGACGAGCAGGATGGCGATGGTGTTGAACCAATTCATTGGGGCAAATAATCAGTGAGCGGCGACGAGTGACAAGTGACTAGTGACAAGTTGCAAGAGAACGGCATCGCGCCCCGCGACCAGACGCTCGTCACTCGCCACTTGTCACTTGTCACTCTTTCCTTCATGGCATTTTCACCCAGACCTCTTCGAGAGTGTTCATTTTTACCGCGAGGCTGACGCGGGCTTCCTTGTAAAGGCCGTAACCAGCGGTGCGCACATCGGCCACCTGGCCGACAACGATGCCCGCAGGAAATATGGGGCCCTGGCCGCTCGTCACCACAAGCTGGCCGGGCAGGGGCTTGCTGTTGCGGGAGAGATATTTCAACTCGACGAGCGTGTCGTCCAGAGGGCTGGAGGATGACGGATCGATCATCCCGTGCTCGCGTGTCTCGGCAATGCGCACGGAAACGCGGCAGCCGGGGTCGCCGAGCAGCAGCACCTGCGATTGCGCGTAACCGACCTCGGAAACGAGCCCGACGAGGCCCGCGGTCGTCAATACCGGCGCGTTGGTGACGATGCCGTCGCGGGACCCGCGGTCGATCCGGATCGTGCGCCACCAGTTGGCCGGGTCGCGGGCGACCACACGGGCGAGTTGGATGTTCCAGGGATACTGGCGGGGAATGCCGAATTGTGCCGTCAGGCGGGCGTTCTGCTTGAACACCTCGTCGGCCTGCATCAGGCGCACCTGCCCGGCTTGTTTTTCGCGTTCCAGCTCCTCGATTTTCTGCACGAGGACATGCCGGGGCAACACGCCATAGCCGGCCTTGACGGCGAGGTCCCCCGTGGAGCTGGACACGCCATCCATCGGCAGGAACATCCCGCGGATCGCCAGCTTGAAGTTCGCCGCCGCGCGCGACGGCAGCTTCAGGAGCACAATGGTGAGAACCACCACGACACCCAGCGCGATATACTGCGGCCGTTTGAAGAACATTCGTTCGCCCGGTTAACCGGGGCGAACGCTAGAGCTTGGAATTGGCGGTGACCCTCTTGAGAAATTGAAGTTCCTGCAACACGCGTCCCGTGCCCTCCGCAACGGCGGACAGCGGGTCGTCGGCGATGTGCACCGGGAGACCCGTCTCCTCCGCCACAAGCCGGTCGATGCCGCGCAAGAGCGCGCCGCCGCCGGCCATGACGATCCCGCGGTCCACCAGGTCGGCGGACAGCTCGGGAGGGCAACGTTCCAACGTGATACGAATGGACTCCAAAATACTCGAGAGCGGCTCCTGCAAGGCCTCGCGAATTTCCTCCGAGCGGATGGTGAGCGTTTTGGGCAAACCAGCGCTGAGGTCGCGACCCTTTACTTCCATTGTCAATTCCTGCTCCAGCGGGAAGGCGGATCCAATCCGGATCTTGATCTCCTCCGCTGTGCGTTCGCCGATCATGAGGTTATAGGCCCGCTTCATGTGCGCCACGACCGTTTCATCGAATTCGTCCCCGCCCACCCTCAGGCTGCGGCTGAAGACAATGCCGGCGAGAGAGATGATGGCAATCTCACAAGTCCCGCCGCCGATATCCACGATCATGTTTCCCGCCGGTTCATGCACCGGCAGACCCACTCCGATGGCACTGGCCATCGGTTGCTCAATCAAATAGACCTCGCGCGCACCCGCATGGGTCGCCGAATCCTTGACTGCGCGTTTTTCCACTTCCGTGATGCCTGAAGGCACCGCCACAACCACGCGGGGAGCGATGAGTTTCCGATGATGCACCTTCTGGATGAAATGCCGGAGCATCGCTTCTGTAATCTCAAAGTCAGCGATGACTCCGTCCTTCATTGGCCGGATGGCCACGATATTTCCAGGGGTGCGGCCCAACATCCTCTTGGCCTCTTCGCCGACGGCCAGGACGTTGGTGGTTCCCGCTTGGATGGCTACTACGGAAGGTTCACGCAAAACAATGCCCTGATCGCGGACGTAAACCAGCGAATTCGCCGTGCCCAGATCAATCCCAATGTCGTTGGAAAAGAGGCTTTTAAGTTGCGCAAACATGTTGCGTGCCTAACACGCCCGCCACCCTAGAGGCCGTGCGCAGGCGGGGTCAAGCGGTAAAGCCCCTCGCAACGCTCCACCCCCCCGTCGCAAAGTTCAAAACGCAATTTCCAACCGCCAAATCCTGGAATCGACCAGCTCATCCCTCTTTTCGTCGCTGCGACCGCCATTCCTGTCCAACTCCTCCTCCTCTCCCGCCCTTCGGGCACCCTCTCCTCCATTTCGGAAATGGAGGAGAGGGAGGGGGAGGGTGCGTGCGCGACGGATGGGTAACACTTTTGACGCGACGGATGGGTGACACATGCTGGGGCTCACATGCCCTGGGATCTGAAAACTCTCAAACAATCCAAAACGCGTTTCATCCAACAGCAGCGGG
>JBEEGQ010000402.1:0-14644 GCA_041166945.1 Verrucomicrobiota bacterium | reverse complement strand
GCCGCAATTTCGGCCGCCACGACGTCGGCCCGTTCGCGCGCCTGGCCCATGACGTACAGGGGCGCATGGAGCGGGATGGCGTTTTCGATGAAACGACGCACGTGGTCGGAGCTCGAGACAGACCCGGGTGGGCCCTTTCCATAATAAAGTGCCTCGCCGCGACCGCACGACTCTTGAAAAACCTGGATGGGCTCAATCCGCGCTCCTTCCGGCCGGACGAGGACGATCCCACAATCGTCCTGAACGAAAAACGAAATCATTTCACCGCCTTCCGCAACGTTCGTCCAGCCGCTCTCATGGCGCGTGCGCGTTCGACTTTTGCCGTCGCTGTCGGTGTAAGACTCGGTCACGGTGCGTGACCAGCGTTCCTCGACGCTCCACGAATAGTGAACGCACGCGGTTTCAGAAAGATGGCTTGTGAGCGGAGCGGAGGATTCCGCCGTTCCTTTGATTTCCACAAGCCCGATGAAGACTCCGGTGGTTTTTGACGTGGGCAGATTGTCGATGAGCCGCCCGCGTTTGCCCGCTCGATACGCAGCCATCAGGCAAAGGAGCGCCAACCCGGCCCCGAGGACGGGGATGAGCTGAACCGCTGCGTCGGCGCCGTCCATCGTTATTGCTGAAGCCGCCTCATCCGCCGCTCGCCGCCGTCACGGTCGGTTTTATGGTCAACTTGATTTTCAAGGGACTGCTCCAGCGATTCTCCTTTTGGGTCCGGGCGAAAATTTCCAGCGCGTTCGTCACAGATAACGGCTGCGCATAGCCCCTGGCACTCGCGGAAACTGCACCACCGGCCAGCCGCGGATCCGTCCCGTCCAGTGTGAAATAAATCCTGCCCACCGCTGACGTCAGGGCCAGCGCCGTGCCGGACGTCACCGATTGGGTATCGGGCACTGCGGTCGGCGCCGGCAGAAATTGCGCGCTGACCCACGTCAGCCGGTTGGACAGCCAGCTTTTCAGGTAGACAATTTCGTCGTCGTAAGTTTTTCCGGCAAACGGCTCGGTGTTGATCGTCTGGCCGAGGATCGGCCATCGTTCAAAGTTCCGCGCGGCCGGCTCCTTCAGGATCGCCGCCCATTTTTCCACGCGCGCCTGGAGGTTGGAAATCGCCATGATGTTGGTCCGCAAACCGGCCCAGCGGTCCACGTAACGCTGCCCGAAATCCGGATCCTCGAAAAGCCGGCGAAACCATGAATATTGACGATCATCCAGCTGCGGCCAATACCAGTGCTCGGACTGGTCACCCTGCCGGCCGCTCGCATTTCCAAATGCCAGGTTCCAATCCCAGATGGGCTCCATCCGGATTTTGGCACCCCGATCCTTGGTGAAGAAGGTGCTGAATCGGAAGCCATCGATGTTCTTGGTGGCCTCCACGATGAGATGCTGGTCGATGAATGTGTCGCTCTCGATATATGCGGCGTAACCGTTCGTCGGATTTCGAAACTCCGCACCGTATAGCACCTGTTCGAAACGGTTCACGTAATTGCTCAACCAGGCGCGTTGTCCGGGTGTGATCCGTTTCGTCTTCGGTTCCACATAAAAGAACGCGTTGGTGCGGCTGCTGACAAAACCCTGGCCCGTCGCCACAAGTTGCGTCAGGACGGACGGTTTTGTACTGGTCACGGGCGCATTCGTGGATGCCGCCGCCAGCGCCACCACCACAACGGCCGGCGCGCCGGTGCTGACGATCGGCGTGTTGGTGATCAGAACAAAGTTCGTCGTTGAAACCAGATTCGTGGCCCAAACGAGCATCGTCGTGATCTCGACATTCGTGGCACTCGCCACATTGGTAATCGCGGCGATGTGCGCCACCGAAGCCACATTGGTCACTGCGCCGGTGCGGATATGACTGAGCAGGTTGGTGGAGGAAGCCGTGTTGGTGACCGAGGCCACATTCGTGAACAGGGCCACATTGGTGAAAGCCGTCAGGTTCGTGAAGTGGATCACACCCGAAAACGGCGCCTGGTTCGGGATTGATGTGACGTTTGTCAACGAGGCGATGTTGGTCACTGCGGCGATGTTCGTGATGGTGGCGATGTGCCGCGTCGTCAGAATGCTCGGCGCCACGATGGTGTTCGTTAATATCGCGATGTTGGTGACCAGCGCCGCGTTGGTGGAGGCCACAATATTGGTGAACCACGCGATGTTGGTGAGCGCGGTCAGGTTGGTCACCTGTCCGATCACGGTGGCCGTGAGAATATTCGTCACCGTAACGATATCCTCATGAGGCGGCAAAAAGCCGGAAGGGTCCGCCGGAAATCCACCGGGGCCGGTCGGGAATCCAACCCGCTCGTGCCGCGGATGCGCCGTCGCCGCGGCCGGTGCGGGTGGCGGCGGATCGTCGTGAAGCACCTCTTCAAGATGGTCCTTCTTGAAAATGTAACCGCCCGTGAGAGCCGGTTCGGATTTGTCCTCGGGCGCGAGCCGCTGGATGTTGACGCGATGTTCGCTTCGTTTGACCTTCTCCTCCAACACGTAGACTCCCGCATAATTCGTGCGCGCCATGCGGTTGGTCGTTTCATTCAGGAACACCTCCACAAACCGCGTGCGACTGGCGTAATGGCCCATTTCGTTGCTCAGCTCGTAGGCAAGGACGTCCCGTATCAACGATTTGTCGGGATACGGCGCATATAAAACCCAATCCGAATCCGCCGGCAAACCCAGCAGCGGGGCCGGCACCGGCTCGCCGAATGGTTCGCGCAACTCGACGGTGAAAGAATGTTTGGGATAACGGCGTGAAGTGTAACCGCGCACCTTTATCACGGCGGGCCCGTCAAAATTTCCCGGTCCGAGCGGCCCCGCTCGATGATCAGGCCCCGGCTCGATGATCCTCAACGAAGCCGTGACATTCGTCTCCGCCTGCATCGAATGACCGAAAGTCTGGAGAAATACGAGCGGCAGCGTCGACGTGAAGTCACCGAGGTTGGTCTCCAAAAGCGTGAACGCAGCAACCGATACGCGACCAGTGGCGTGGGCCGATGCGAACGCCCTCGCTTGCAACAGGCAGGAATTGGAAAGGAGCAAGGGGCTGGAATAAAGCGCCGAATTGCTTGCCGGCGCAGATCCATCCATCGTGTATCGAATTTCGCCGACGGGAGAGCGGAGGACCACGAGCGGATTCGTTGTGAATACACCGCCGGCCGGGACAACTGCCACAAGGGATGCAATGTTCGTGCCCGCGGCCGGGATATCGGCGGCACCCGCCGCGAACGATCCGGAGATCCAGCCCATCGACAGGAACGTTGCGCCACACCACCGGGTTTTGAACAATTTCATGCCGACTAAACTGACCGGACCGGATCTGGATTGAGGACCTGCGCGAGAGTTGGCTGGGTCTGCGACCAACCCGCACAGCTTATTCGCGCGACACGCGCCGTCAACGCCGGTTTCAGGCAGCGGACGTGTCAGGCGCCGGGGTGCGCCCGTTCTCGCTCATCGTTGCCCACAAGAGTGGGCCCCCGGCAAATTCAGTCGCGAGGAGATCATTCTCCGATCGTAGCGCGGACTTCCAGTCTGCTGTATCGCCGGTTTCCAACCGGCCGGCGAAAAATCGCTTCAGGCAAGCAATGATGACCACGGCGCCAAATGGAGAAACACGTTCTGCGATCTCGAATAGCCGACTTACCTCCCCACCGTTCTGAAAACTGGCGTCGGACGGGCGCCTGCCGGTTAACAACCGACGATACAGCCGACTGCCAGTCGGCGCTACGGTGGCACCACGCTGGCAAGCCACCTCAGCGACATTTGCGGGAGATGCAGGCTTGTGGGTAAGGAGGAGCGTCCTCGGGCGCAGCAGTAAAGACGTGGTGAGCCGTTGACGATTTCGGGCGCGTCTTGGATTTCGGATCTTGCTGCGCCCGGGACGGGCGCACTCCGTCACTGCCGGTAACTGCTGAACAGAAGCGCCATCCGGGACGTTCTTCCAAGTTGTTTTGGAAGTCGCGTGCGGATTTTAGGACTGACAGCAGCCGGCTGATATGTGAAACTGAGTCTCATGAAGCCTGATGTAGCTCATCGGCGCGGCTTCACCCTGATAGAACTGCTCGTGGTGATCGCCATCGTGGCCCTGCTTGCCGGGCTGCTCCTCCCGGCTTTGGCGCGCGCCAAGGAGCAGGCCCGCCGCATCAAGTGCGTCAGCAATCTCAAACAAGTCTCGCTGGCGATCAAACTCTTCGCGTTGGAACAGGACGGCTATTATCCCTGGCATATTTCGCCCGATGCAGGCGGCACCTACGGCGCGCTGGCCGGTGAGTCCTGGCGTAATTTCAGCGCCGCGTCCAACGATCTCGCCTCCCCAAAAATCCTCGTCTGTCCCAGCGATACCTCCACCAAAAATAACCTCACCGACTGGTCAGACGGCCCCGATGGGCTCGCCAATGTCGCCAACCGGGGCCGGGCGGTGAGTTATTTCCTGGCCCTCGACGGTTATGAACAACTTCCGCCCACGTTGATCGTCGGTGACCGCCACATTCTGGGAGGAGAGGCGGCGTTGTGCAGCAGCGTCGCCGATCTCCCCGGTGTTCCCTGCCTCTTGCTGGCGGCCGGCGACCGTTCTGTCCGATGGGGATCTGAGAGCCATGGCCGCCTCGGCGTCTTTGCCCTCTCGGATGGCAGTGCCCAAATCACCCGCGATCGCGAGCTTCGCGACGCCGTCGCTGAAGCCTATTACCGTTTAATCTCAGGGGAAATTCGCACCGCCGCCGGCAAGCGTCCGAACAACCATATTTTGCTCCCGAGATAGCGGGCGCCGAACCCCACGCCGAAATGATCAGTCCTCGGACTGCGCCTCCCCGCCTGCCGGTATCGCGCCGTCGTTTTTTGAAACGGACGCTGGCGGCTGCCGCGGTGCTTTCCGGAGCCTCCGGGCTTCGGGCGGCCGAACAAAAACCCGTGACGGTGGCGGAGGCCTTCGATCCTGTGGTGCTGAACTTCATGAGCGAGCGCGACATTCCCGGTGCGGCGCTCGCGGTGGCGAAAGATCGGCGCCTCGTTTATGCGCAAGGTTACGGCTGGGCCGATCGCGCCCTAAAAATTCGCGCGACTCCCGATTCGCTCTTTCGCATTGCCAGCATCTCGAAGCCGTTCACCGCCGTCGCCGTGCTTCAGCTCGTCGAGCAGAACAAACTTTCCCTCGATGCGCCCGTTTACGAATTTCTCGAACTCGCTGCGCAACAGCCGAAGGCCCTCTCGCTGGACGAACGCTGGAAACGCATCACACTTCGGCATTTGCTGCATCACACTGCGGGGTGGGACCGCGACGCGAGCGGTGATCCGATGTTCAAGTCGCGCGAGATCGCCAGCGCCTTTTCCCTGCCCCCGCCCGCCGGCCCTGCCGCGATTATCCGCTGGATGCTCGGCAAGCCGCTCGATTTTGATCCCGGCTCCCGTTACGCCTATTCCAATTTTGGTTACTGCCTCCTGGGACGCGTTATCGAAAAGGCCACCGGCCAGCCCTACGAAAAGTGGATGCGCAAAAAAATTCTTCGCCCGGCAGGAATCCATCGGATGCGCATTGGCGCCTCACGGGAACGCGGGCGCGCCCCCGGCGAAGTTTGTTACTACACGACGGATCATTCCACCGCGCGCAGCGTTTTTGGCGAACCACGCGCTTCCGTGCCGTCGCCTTACGGAGGTTTTTGTCTCGAGGCAATGGATTCCCACGGGGGCTGGATTGCCTCCGCGGTCGACCTGGTCCGGTTCGCGACGGCGCTCAACGACCCTGCGCGGAGTCCGCTGCTGAAATCGGAAACTTTCGCCCAACTTTCCGAACCTCCATCTCCCCCGGTCTCCCGTGATGCCGCCGGGCGGTTGAAGGAATATTATTATGGATGCGGCTGGCAGGTGCGCCCGGTCGGCAGCGACGGGAAGGCCAACTACTGGCATAACGGTTCGTTGCCAGGCACCAGCACTTATCTGTTCCGCCTCTGGAACGGCATCAGTTACGCCATCCTCTTCAACCAGCGTTCCGAGGGCAAAAAAGACGATTCCTTGATCGACCCCGCTCTGGGTCGCGCTGCCGCCGCGGTCACGAAATGGCCCGACAAGGATTCCTTCGAAAGCTGGAAATAGGTCATCAGCGGATCTCGATCGCGACGACGTCCTCTCGGACAGAGTCAGTCCCTCCTGTCAGGCTGGCTCCTGCTGGGAGATGCAATGAAACGAGCCCAGGCCCCAAATCAATGCGCTGCTGTCGACGCCAATGACGCGGCGCCCGGGAAATTCCCGTTGCAGAATGTCCAACGCTTCACGGTCCCGGGTATCACGGTAGGTCGGCACCAGCACGACATTATTAGCGATGTAAAAGTTCGCGTAGCTGGCCGGCAACCGCTGGCCTTCATGCTCCAGCCGGTGTGGCATGGGCAATTCCACAACCCGAAACGGGCGTCCATCCTGATCCCGCGCCGAACGAAGCCGCTCGAGATTCTCCTGCAATGGCGCGTGATTTTCATCGGATGGATCGGGCTCGACTACGGTGATGATCGTGTGTGCATTCACGAAACGCGAAAGATCGTCCACATGCCCATCCGTGTCGTCCCCGGCAATCCCGTCCCCGAGCCAAACGATGTGAACCACCCCCAGGTATTCGCGCAGGTAACGCTCTATCTCTTGGCTGGTCAGGTGCGGATTGCGGTTGGGATTGAGCAGGCAGGATTGGGTCGTCAATAAGGTGCCCCTGCCATTGACATCAAGCGCCCCGCCTTCCATCACGATGCCCGGAGAAAACAGCGGAAGCTTTCGGAGCGCCGCGACATGTTGCGGCACGGCATCGTCCAAATCGAACGGTGGATATTTTCCACCCCATGCGTTGTAGTTCCAATCCACGATGGCGCGTTCGCGACGGTCCTCAACCTCGCGCACGAGAAAGATTGGGCCGTGATCCCGGCACCATGGTTCGTAGGCGGGAAAATGATGATAATGAACCCGTCCGACTGGCACATCATGAGCGGCCAGGACGGCGCGGACATCCGACTCCATGGATGGGTCCCACACATTGATGTGGACCTCCTCTACAGCAACGAGCTCGCGAATGAGCGCTGCGTAAACCGGAGGAACCGTTTCGTATTTTCCCGGAAAACTGATGCCGGCGGGCCGCGGCCAGCTGAACCATGTTCCAACATGAGGCTCCCATTCAGCGGGCATGCGATAGCCCAACGCCGCAGGCGTCAGCGGCGTGCCCGTCCCTGTTTCCCGCGCATCGCTGTCGGGTTTGCGGTTCATGCCAGGCGCTTATCACGGGCCGCATCCAGCAGCCGATACCAATCCTCGCGCGAGATCTCCAGGTTGTCGGCCTTGGCGGCTTCGCGAATGCGATCGGGATCCGTGGAACCGATGATCGGAATGATGTGGCTGGGATGCCGCAGCAACCAGGCGAGCGCGACAACCGTCCGGCTCGTCCCCTGCGCCGCCGCGAAGGAATCGATCGCACCAATGACGCCCGCGGGCCGGTAAGCTTGCTGCGACGCCAAAAGTCGGCGCGGTCCGTCCCCCAGCAAACCGCCGGCAAGTGGACTCCAAGCCATCGGCGTCAGGCGCTCGGCCAGGCATTGATCCAGTGTGCCATCCTCGAGCGCCGACAGGTTGGCCATGCTGATCTCCACCTGATGAACCTGCAGCCGCATCGGACACGCGCTTTGCAGGGCGATGACCTGCGACGGCTTGAAATTGCTCACGCCGAACTCCCGCACCTTGCCGGCCTGGCGCAACGTGGAAAATGCCTGGGCCACCTCCGCGGGGTCCATCAGGAAATCCGGGCGATGCAACTGATAAATATCAATGGTGTCGATGCCAAGACGTTTCAGCGAATTGTCGCAGGAACGCGTGATGTATTCGGCTGACAAATCGTATCGATACGGGGCGGCAGCATCGGGGTCGCCTGTTTTACGAATCCCGCATTTTGTGGCGATCACAAGACGCGCGCGGAGGTCCGGTGATTCCCGGAGCACCCGGCCGAAAAGTTTCTCCGCTTCGCCATCGCAATAAATATCCGCGTGATCGAACAGCGTGCAGCCGGATTCGATCGCGGCGAGGATCGCGCGGCGGCCCGTCTCCGGCGCCACCGACCGGTCCGCGATGCGCCAGCAGCCGAACGCAAGCCGGCTTGCCACGAGCGGGCCATCGCCAATTTGAAGCGTCTTCATGCGATTGAGAAGGTCGATGCAGGGTAGGGATCGAAAGAGACGACGGCAAAATGAAATTCCAATTCGAACGAGCGGGGAGCCTAAACTTTGCGCGCGGGGCGCCGATGGTTTGGTTAATATGGCTAAGATGCTGTCGCCTGTTGACCCCGGCTACTGCGCGCTGGTGTGCGAGGTGAACCCTGACGGAACCAGGCGGCATTTGATCATTTTTGATTCCGAGGACTGGCGGTTGGAATTGGGCTCATGGGCCGCGAAACCTTGCGCGGTGAAATTCGATCCTGCCCTTTGCGGAATGAACCCTGAAGAGCTGGGCTTTGCCCCTGGCTGGGTCGCCGTCAAACCCTAAAAAAAACGCGCGACCCCTGCGGGATCGCGCGACGGTGCGGCTTCCTGAATGGTTATTTCGCAGCCCCGTGCAGCCGGGCCACTTCCGACCAGTTCACAACGTTCCAGAATGCCTTGAGGTAATCGGCCCGTTTATTCTGATATTTCAAATAATAAGCATGCTCCCAGACATCCACGCCCAGGACCGGCTTGCCTTCGCAACCCGCGATGGCCTTGCCCATGAGCGGATTGTCCTGGTTGGCGGTGGAAACGATTTCAAGCTTGCCGCCGTTGGACACCAGCCATGCCCAGCCGCTGCCGAATCGGCCGATGCCGGCCGCTTCGAACTTTGCCTGGAACTCGGCGAGAGTTCCAAATGCGGCATTGATGGCGTCATTGAGAGCGCCGGCCGGAGCGCCGCCGGCTTTGGGCCCCATGAGCTTCCAAAAAAATGAATGGTTCCAGTGGCCGCCGCCATTGTTGCGGACAGGCCCGCGGATCGCGTCCGGCACGCTGGCCAGATCGGCGATCAGGGCATCGATCGATTTGCCTTCGAGCGCCGCATTGCCGGCGATGGCTTTGTTTAAATTGTCCACGTAAGCCTTGTGATGGCGGCCGTGATGTATCTCCATCGTTGTTTTGTCGATGTGCGGTTCCAGCGCGTCGGCCGGATAAGGAAGGTTGGGCAGTTCGTGTGGCATAATTCGTGTCGAGGTTGTCGTTTGCTACGTCTTCAGGCGCACTTTAGCGAATGCAGCCGGCGTTGCAAGAGTGAGGGAGAGCGCCGCGATTCGCGAAGCAAAATCCTGTTGGGGCGTCGAGCGCGCGAAACCATCGGGCGCGTGTTCTCTCGCGCGCGTGTTCTTGCATCTCCGAATGGTCGTGGTATGAATTTCCCCGGCGATGAACGGCGCGCCGACCGAGGGGGCGGGCGGGTTAATTTGAGGCCAGTTTAGCTCAGTGGTAGAGCAACGGTTTTGTAAACCGTCGGTCGTCGGTTCAAATCCGACAACTGGCTCCAGTCTCTTCTGCGTGTGCAGCAAGGGTTTGGGAAGGTCGAACCCGGCAACTGTCAGCAAAAACGTCAGCAACTCTTCTGACTTTTGCGAGCACTGGCGCAACCCTTGCCCAGCACCTCGACAGCACGGTAACGCCGGAGGATTTGGTGTCTTTAAGCTCGTAACCAAAAGTTATGAGAAAAAGATACCGCATGTTTCGGAGGCAGGAAGTCTTCTGGTGCCAGGACAATGAGACGCGCAAACAGGAATCGCTTGGGACTAAAGATCGTCAGGTCGCCGAACGCATCCTGAATGCGAAAAACGAGGCGCAGCAGCAGCCGATCATCAATCTTCAAATTGCGAGGGCTTACCTTCAAGCAGGTGACCCGGCGGTCGCCACCCGAAACTGGCGCTTGGTCATGGAAGAAGCGACGAAATTAAAACACGGAGCTACCCACGCACGGTACGTCGCAGCGATACGGGATCACGCGTTTGATGATCTCCGGGACCGGCCGGTGTTGGAGACCCGGCCGGAACATTTCCTTCGGGTCCTTGAAATGGGCACTGTGTCGACTAACGTGTTTCTTAGGCGCATTCACAACTTCGCCCTAGATATGAATTGGATTCCCTGGCCGGTGCTGCCGAAGCGCCGCTGGCCTGTTCCGTCATTCAAAGAAAAGCGGGCAATCACGTTGGCGGAGCATGAAACAATCATGGCGCGCGAGCCGAACCCAGAATGGAAGGCCTACTTTGCGCTCCTTTGGCACGCCGGTGGGAGTCAGACCGATGTTGCTCAGCTCCGTGCCGAGGACGTCGACTGGCAGGCCCACGTCCTCGCATATCAGCGCAAAAAGACCGGAACTTCCTGCTTCCTGAGTTTTGGCAATAAGGCGGAGGAGCTCCTTCGCCAATTGCCAACCGCCGGCCCGCTCTTTCCTCGGATAGCGCAGCTTCACGAAAAACATCGTGCAAAACATTTTCGCAGACGCTGCTTGGGCCTCGGAATCGCCGGCATAAGTCTTCACAGCTACCGCTACGCTTGGGCGGAGCGGGCAAAATCTGCGGGGATGCCGGAACGCTTCGCAATGGAGAATCTTGGTCACAACAGCAAAGCCGTGCATCGTTCTTACGCGCGGAGAGCGAAAGTGATAATTCCTGCACTGGAGGCGTATGAGGAAGGGAATTCCGCCAACAATGTCATCGCGCTGCCGGAAGCGCTGCCGCAAGGTCGCAGAGCGCGGGCAAAGGAAGCATAGTCCGTGACCACTTAACCTTTTCCGTTGCCCCACGGGCGGGTTGACCTATCATCCCGGCCCGGCGCGTTCCGGTCGGTCAAAAAAGCTGCCGGAGGGCGGGGTGAGACTATAATTGTCTGACCCAGTGATGAATACTCGTTTCAAAATGGTTGACCTCTTTTAATATGCGACTCTTCGACTGGACTAATTGGCAATCCGGCACTCTCCCGCCGCTTGAAGATCATAGCGAAGCCAAGTTGAAAGTTCTCCGCGACTACGTCGAGGACTACATCTGCATTCTGTGTGCGGGCAGCTTTGGGCGGGACGAATTTAAGATCACTGTTGTCGACGGATTTGCAGGAGGAGGGGCTTATGCAGGAGGCAAAGCGGGATCGCCGCTCGTTTTGCTGGAAGCTGTCGAAAAAGCAGAAGCGAGAATCAACTCGGGTGGGCGCCAGAAGCCCCTCAAAGTGGATTGTGATTTTTATTTTATTGAGTCAGATCCTGACGCTTTCGCGTGTTTACAGGCTCAACTTTTAACTTCAAAGTATGCCGACCGCATCGGGAAGACTATCTTTCCAGTCAGAGGTTCATTTCAAGAACGGCAGAAGGACATCGTTGCGAAATCACAACAGCGATTTCCTCAGGGAGGGGCACGGGTTATCTTTTTCTTGGATCAGTGCGGTTACTGTGAAGTGGATCCTCGCATACTGAAGCAAATCTCTTCCAGCCTGAACAATAAGGCGGAATTCATTATCAATTTCGCAGTCGATACCTTCAATGACATCGTTGGGGACCACAAGCGGTTTCGAAGCATGTTTCCTAGCCTCGGGCTTGAATCGGAGCTGTCGGCCGATGATCTAATTCGGGCCAAGGAATGTTCGCCGCACGACTGGAGGTATCTCATTGAATCAATGGTCGGTCCCGCCTTCCGAAATGTAGCTGGAAGCCGGTTTTTTTCACCTTTCTACATCATGCCAGCGGGAAATCACCGAGGTTACTGGCTGTTGCACTTAGCGCCTCACGCTCGCGCCCGATCCGCCATGCTTGATGTTTACTGGCGCAATGCCAACGGTCATCGTCATTTTGGTAACCCGGGCTTAAATATGCTCGCCTTTAAAGCAGATGCCGACCAGTCGGGCTATTTTGAGGGAATGACCTTTGACGACATGACTCGTCGCAAGGCACAACTCGCGCTCGCGGCTGATTTTGCGCGCGTCATCAACGATACCCACGTGGACGGGGTCTCGTTCAAGGACTTCAGCGAATTGTACTGCAACCAGACCATCGCGAACACCTCATTAATCGCCGCAACTCTGGAGCAACTGGCTATCGACAATCAGATATTGATCAAAGGCGCGAAGGGTGCCCCAAAGCGAAGCGAAAAAATCCAGGCAAATGACATCATTCGGCCGAATCACCAATTGTTCTTTCCGGCGCTCAATTTCAAAGCAGCGTTTCCACCTCATATTGCGCAGCAAGCGAAAGTTGGCCGACCGTCTGCATGACCGGTGTGCGAGGACGAAACCACCTGGAGCCTTAACAGAAAGACGACGATGTTACAGATGACGCGAGCACGCCAACTCAATTTGCTTGACCCTCGTCCACCAAAGGCGATGACCTCCAAGGAGGCAGAAAAAAAGACACCGGTCGGCATGTGGTCGGTCCCTGCGGTAATCGCGCCGAATAATTTTATTTATAAGAGCCTGTCGAATTGGGCGTTCAACGTCGCGGTCGGTTGTTCCCATGCGTGCCGGTTCTGCTACGTGCCAAGCGCATCAACTATCAAACAGGGGCCGAAACTTGCCGAATACGGTGTGAGAGATCCGGATGCCGAATGGGGAGATTATGTCCTGCTTCGTCCGTTTGATGAAGACAAATTTCTAGCTTCGCTGCGCACGGCGGAGAACACGCCCCGGCGACTCCTCAAACCCGACGGCAACCGGGCCGTGATGTATTGCAGCACGACAGATCCGTACCAGGTCATTCGCCATCCTGAGCCGGAACGGCAGAAACTGCTCGCCGCACATTCCCGGTTTGTCGTACGTCGTTCACTGGAACTCATTCGCGAACACTCCACCCTGAACGTGCGCATCCTGACCCGTAGCCCGCTGGCCCGGTCCGATTTCGATTTGTTCAAAACCTTCGGCTCGCGCCTGTTGTTCGGGATGAGCCTGCCCACGTTGCGCAACGACCTAGCGAAGATTTACGAGCCGAAAGCTCCCGCACCGTCGCAACGCCTCGCCGCGCTCCACGCCGCCCACGAAGCCGGCCTGCATGTTTACGTGGCCGTCGCGCCCACCTATCCAGAATGCGACGAAGCCGACTTGCGCGCGACCTTGAAAGCCGTGGCCGAAATCCAACCGGTCACCATATTCCACGAGCCGATTAACATCCGGGCAGAAAACGTCAGACGAATCCAATCCCACGCCGACGAACTGGGCACGAAATTAGAGACCGGCGTATTCGAGACACGCGAACGATGGCAGAATTACGCTGTGAACGCGCTGCAAACCGCAGAGCGAGTCGCCGCTGAGTTGGGTCTTGGTGATCGTCTCCACCTTTGGCCCGACAAATCTTTGGGCAACATTGGCGTGGCGAATAGGATGACCAAGCCGAAGGAACACCTAACCTGGCTTCAGAAGTGGTGGATACGCGTGAGTGAATGGCCAACCTAATCCTCGTGGACGTGATTATGAAAGACCAAGTTGTCTCCGGACAATATTGCATGACATTGCACGCATCGTTCGGAAATTAGGGCCGGAGAAACGTAAAGGACCGCCAGGGTTGCTAACGCTCAACGCCCCGACGTCGGCTCCAGTTTGTAAAAGCATCGGGACCAGCGCGCATACAGCTTTTACCGCGGACAAGCGAGCAATCCGCACCTCGGAGCATTACCCCTTAGTTCTCGCATACATTAGTGCGCTCGCGTCGGTAAAAGTCTAACCGCCTAGCGTTGTTTTGCCAGCCGCCTTTGCGAGCCTCCACCGCTTCCGCGCCCCAGCAGCAATGCGCGCACGAGCCGCGGGACTCATCGTGCGTCGGACTTTGTTGAATTTTGGACGCGTGCCACCTACTTCGCTGGTACCGGGGACGGTCGCTTCCGTCGCATTTAATAATGGAGACGAGTTGAAAAGTCCCGCAAATTCAGCTTCCAGTTCGTCGAGTTTCTCGCGAAGTGAGAGTGCCTTACGCAGTTGTGCCGTTGTCATGTTGTTCACGGAACAGATGGTAAAAAAGCTAAGTTGAGCAGTCAATGTTAGAGTGCTGGCGAAGAGGGGATTTCTAAAATTTCTTACCCTGTTGTTATTCCCGCCCATTGTGGTCCGCAATGAAGCCAAAAGGCAGGAGAGTCCTCCAATCGTCCTTCGCGTGATTTGCACCGGTGTTCATGCACCTGAGTATTTTGTTCGATCACGAGCCCGGAGTCTGCGATCAAGATCCTGAAATGCGAACTTGAAGAATTCAAACGGTTCGATTTTAATCCGATTTCTCCGAAGGAAATCGAGAAACCGCAAAAAAAGGCGGCTCCTAATTGCAGATCGTGTCGCGAGGCGCGAGGAAGGAAAAGAGAACCATGAGCAGAAAGGATCAGTGTTTTCAGGCCCGGTGCATTCGCCTGACTTTTGCCATCCTCACCTTTGCCACCGCCGGAGTTCACTCTGCCACCGGCGCTGGCGTGACCGTCATCACGCATGGATTTGAGCTGCTTCCTGGCTTGCCAGCGTGGATGACCAACATGGCCACGACCATAATGGGCGCGGCGGAAGCTAAGGGACTTACCACGAGTTGGTATCATATCCAGATCACCGACGCTGGCTTTGGGAGTGTGAACGGCGACATTCAGAAAGTCTCCACCCGCGAGGCAATGGCCAGCGAAGAAGTCGTCATGACGGTGGACTGGAGCGCCGTGGCGAACCATCTCAATTCGTCCTTTCCCTTTTTAATT
>JBEEGQ010000401.1:0-13739 GCA_041166945.1 Verrucomicrobiota bacterium | reverse complement strand
GGGCGGTGCTGCCCTGGCGGCGCGGCGGGTAGCGGATGATGGTTTATTACAAGGCGCTTCTCATAGGGCTCGCGGGCCACTATGGCGTCGGGCTGGTTATTCCCTACAAGGATTTGCCCGCTGAATTCAAACGCGTTTTGATCCAGGGCACTGGCGAGACGGAGATCACATTTTTTTTCGCGCGCGCCGGGAAGGTCACCCAGGCGAAGCGCCCCTTTGAGGGGGTGATTCCAAACCTGGAACGCCTCTATCAGGAGAGCGAAAGCGAATTCACCAGAAACCGCCTGAAGGCGTTCATGAATGCGCAGTTCTGCGACGCTTGCGGCGGAAAGCGGCTGAAGCCCGAAATCCTCGCAGTGACCCTCGAATCCGCCGACCCGGCATCGCAGGCGGTCCCATCGAAAACCGGGGAGACGCCGGCCCGCGCCAGGATTCCGGGGCTTTCGATCATGGACGTTTGCGCGTTGGCGGTGGACGCGGCGGACCAGTTTTTCACCGGATTAAAGCTCACGCAATTTCAACAGAAAATCGCCGGTGAGCCAGTGAAGGAGATCCGCGCGCGCCTCGGTTTCTTGAAGGACGTGGGCCTGGGATACCTGACGCTCAACCGGGAGAGCGGCACTTTGAGCGGGGGCGAAGTGCAGCGAATCCGCCTGGCCACGCAGATCGGGGCGGGGCTGGTGGGAGTGCTTTACATCCTCGACGAACCCAGCATCGGATTGCATCAACGCGATAATGAACGTCTCCTGGTCACCCTTCGTCACTTGCGGGATCTTGGCAATTCGGTTCTCGTGGTCGAGCACGACGAGGATACCATTCGCGCCGCGGACTACATTCTGGACCTGGGCCCGGGCGCGGGCGTGCGCGGCGGCGAGCTTGTTGCTGCGGGGACGCTGGAAGAGGTGCTGAAAAACCCGCACTCGCTCACTGCAAAATATTTGACCGGCGAACTGTCCGTGCCGGTTCCGAGGAAGCGCATCAAGCCATCCGACGAGAAGGGTTGGATCGAAATTCGCGGCGCCACCGAGAACAACCTGAAGAATGTCGATGCGCGAATTCCGATAGGGACGCTCACCTGTGTGACGGGGGTGAGCGGTTCAGGCAAAAGCACCCTCGTGGATGACATCCTCCGGCGCGCGTTGTTCCGGCATTGGTTCGGCTCGAAGGAACGGCCGGGCGCCCATCGGGAAATTCGCGGGAAGGAATTGCTCGACAAGGTGATTGTCATCGATCAGACCCCGATCGGGCGAACGCCGCGAAGTAATCCGGCCACCTACACGGGAATTTTCAACGCCATCCGGGACCTCTTTTCGCGGCTGCCCACCGCCAAAATCCGGGGTTACAATTCCGGGCGCTTCAGCTTCAACGTGAAGGGCGGCCGTTGTGAAAAATGCCAGGGCGACGGCCTCATCAAGATCGAGATGCATTTCCTCCCGCCGGTCTATGTCACGTGCGAAGCGTGCGCGGGACGCCGGTATAATCGCGAGACCCTCGAGATCAATTATAAGGGGATGAACATCGCCGATGTGCTCGACATGACCGTCGACGAGGCGGTGAATTTCTTCCGCGCCGTGCCGCAGATTTATGAGCCGTGCCTGACGCTGGCGGAGGTGGGACTTGGCTACATCCGGCTGGGGCAGGCAGGAACAACCCTTTCCGGTGGCGAAGCCCAGCGGCTGAAACTGGCTGCGGAACTTTCGCGCAAGCAAACTGGCCGCACACTTTACATCCTCGATGAACCCACGACCGGGCTCCATTTTGGAGACGTGGCGAAGCTTCTCGAAGTGCTCTTCAAATTGCGTGCCCCGGGAAACACGCTTGTCGTCATTGAACATAACCTGGATGTGATCAAGACCGCCGACTGGGTCATCGATCTCGGACCCGAAGGCGGCGGCGGCGGCGGCCGGATTGTCGCACAGGGCACACCCGAGGAGATCGCGGCGAGCCCCGAGAGCCACACGGGAAGATTTTTGAGTCGAATCCTGGCGCCGCGCGCCGGATAAACAGTCTGACCTGACGCATGGCCTTGCCGCTGTCCCATCGCTCTCCGTCCTGCTTCGCGCAGTTTCGGAAGATCGGCACCCCGCTTTCGGCGCCCTGGGCCGGGCTGGGGGGGCTGGTCCGCGCGTTGTGGACCGGGGCGTTCCTGCTTCACATTTTGATCGCCACGCCGCGGGTGCGGGCCCAGGAGGCGCCCGAGATGAAGGCATTCGAAGCCGCGGGAGCGCTTTTCGAGGACGGCGCATTCGATCTGGCGGAACGAAAATTCGCGCAGTTCATCATCGATTATCCGCAGTCTCCCGCGTTGGCGGACGCCATTCTGTTCCAGGCGCGTGCCGGGTTGAAACTCGGACGCAGGGCCGATGCGGTCTCGTTGTTGACGGAGAACCTTCCGAAGGCCGGGCCGCTGGCCGACCAGTTTCGGTATCGCATCGGCGAGGCGCACATGCAGGGGAGCAACTTCCTGGCGGCCGCCGAGTCGTTCGCCTCGCTGGCACGCGATTTCACAAACTCGGCGTTGTTGCTCGAAGCCACGCATGACGAGGCCCTGGCGCGTTTCAAACTTCACGATTTTGCGCGGGTGGTCGAGTTGTTGCAGACCAGGGACGGCGCCTTCGAACGCGCGGCCCGGGGCAGGCCCACCGATGTTCTCACAGCCCGTGGACGGCTGCTGCTCAGCGACGTTTTGATTGAGCAAAACAAGCTCGCGGAGGCGGAACATGCTGTGGATGCGCTCTCAGAGCAGGATCTGTCGCCGGACCTGAGGTGGGATCGACAGTATGCGCTGTGCCGGATTCTGCTGGCGGGACGGCGCCTGCCGGAGGCCCTTGAGGGTGCGACCAATTTGATCACACTCGCCTTTGGAACCGCCAAACCCGGTTTGCAGGCGGATTCATTCGCGCTCGAGGCTTCGATCCTGAGCCAGCTCGATCGGCCGGATGCGGCGATCCAGGTTTACACCAACAACCTCGCTGACACCGTGCCCGCCGATCGGCGGCGGCTCGCGCTCCTGCATATCATTGAAGTGAAACTGTCGCAGGACAAACCGGCCGATGCCGCGCAGTTGCTCGACATGTTTCTGGCGAGACATCCGGATGACGCGTCGTCCGATGTGGCGGTGCTCGCTCTGGGCGAGATGCACCTGCGGCTCCATCTGACCTCCTCAGAGGCCACCTCGACCAATAGTGAATCACCGGCCACGGTTGGAGCCGGGAGCGCAACGAATCATCTGCAACAGGCGCTGTCGCGATTCGATCAGATTCTCAACAGCTTTACCAACAGCCCGGAACGGGGGAAGGCGCTTTTGAACAAGGGCTGGTGTCTTTGGCTGGATAACAAACCGGCGGAGGCAGCGATCGCTTTCAAAGCCGCCACGGAAGTTTTGCTGTCGCCCGAGGATGCCGCCATCGCGCGATTCAAGCTGGCTGATGCCCGATTTCAGCAACGGGACATCCCGGGCGCCCTTGCGGGTTATCGCGAGGTGGTGAGGAATGCCTCCGGAATGCCGCGAGTGCGCGGCCAGCTCGTGCCTCAAGCCCTCTCCCAGATCGAGCGCGTCGCCATCGAGGCGGGCGACCTCGAGACGGCGCAGGCCGCGATGAGCCAGCTGCTGGAGTCGGACAGCCCTCTGGCAGCGGGCAGCATGTTGCTGCTGGGCCAGTCGCTGGACGACGCCCGCGACCCGGTTCGCGCGCGAAAATTATTCGATGATTTCGCGCGGCGTTTCCCGACGAGCTCGCTCCTGCCGGACGTGCAGTTTGAAGTGGCTCGAACGTATGTCGATTCCGGCGACTGGCCCGCTGCCCTGCACGAATACGATCGATGGCTGGAGAAGTTTCCCGATAATGATCTGCGGCCGAAGGTGGAATTCAGCCAGGCCTGGGCGCACTGGCGGGCGGGGGCGGAGACCAATGCGTTCCACCTTTTCACGAATTTTCTCGCGCGTTTTTCCACGAACGAATTTGCGCGCCTGGCGCAGTTCTGGGTCGGCGATTATTTCATGCGCAAGGGAGATTTTCTGAATGCCCAGAGCACCTATCAGCGCATCATCGAAAACACCAACTGGCCCGTCACGAGCATCACCTACCGGGCGCGTCTCGCCGCGGGGCGCGCCGCCTTCAAACGCCAGGATTGGGAGGGAGCCGGCGGCAGGAAGGGCCACTTCACCCTGCTCGTCAATGACGACAATTGCCTCCGGTATAGCGACATCATGGCGGAAGCGTTCCTGGCCCTGGGTGACACAAAGGTATTCCTGCCGTTCGAGGATGTGAGTTCCCAGAACGCACAGGATCGCGCCCTGGATCGACAGGCCGAAGCCCGGACGACCTTCGAGAAGATTCCGCTGCTCTTCGCGACGAACGAACTGGCCCGCCACCTGGTGCCCGTCGCGCTCGGGAGGATCGGCGATTGTTCCCTTCAATTGGCCAGCCGCGATCCCAAGGAATATGCGACCGCCACAAACGCCTACTGGCGGATTGTCACAAACGACATTGCCGGTCCGCTGTTGCGGCAGCGCGCCGAATACGGCATCGGCCGCGCCCTGGCGTTGCAGGCGTCCGATCTTCTCGCGCGAAACGGCGCGTCGATGGAAGTCACGAACCTGCTGTCAGGTGCGCTCGAACATTATTACAACGTCATTCTCGGCGCGGGGCCGCTCATCCGAACGGAGCTCGACGCCTCGTGGGTGAAGGAAGCGGGCTATGCTGGCGCCCGCCTGGCCGAAGAGCGCCGGCAGTGGAAGATTGCGGCCGCCATTTATGAGCGGATGTCGACGCTCCTTCCGCCTCTCAAGCCGCGCCTGCAGGACAAGATCGACAAGGCCCGCGAACAGATGCGGTTGCAGGGGGATTGATCGCCTGGCCCGGGCCGGGAGCGTTCGACGGCTTGCGCGGAGGCGGCTCCATTCCTACAATGGCGCCCGTGGACGAATCGCAAACCACTTCCGCCTGGTTGGAAACCGCAACCGGATTGAACACGCCGATTCGCGGCTCATGCTTCCTGGGGCGCGCCGCCACGAACCATGTGGTGCTGACGGATGACCGGGCTTCGCGACGGCACGCGGTGGTGCAAACGCAGGGTCACGGAGGCGAATTCTGGATTGTGGATCTCGGCAGCGCCAACGGCACCTACCTGAACGGCCGCCGCGTCACTCAACCCTGCCGTCTCAACGACCGCGACCACATCGAAATGGCGGGGCAGGGATTTACATTCCGCCAGGAACGCACTGGCGAAACTCTCAGCGTCGAACCGAGCACGGACAAGACTGTGCAGGACATCCGCTCGATGGAATGCTGGCTCCTCGTGGCGGACATGGAAGGATCCACACAGACCATCCAGAAGCTGCCCGCCCATGAAGTTTCACAAATCACCGCCCGCTGGCTGGCCGCCTGCAAGCAGATCGTCGAGGACAACAAAGGCGCGATTAATAAATTTCTCGGCGACGGTTTTTTTGCCTATTGGTCGGTGCGGGATGGCATGACGGCGGGCTTGGTGGGGCGGGCGCTCGCCGCCCTGGCGGTGTTGCAAACCGCCGAGTCGCCGCGCTTCCGAATGGTGGTCCATTTCGGCAAGGTGTTTGTCGGCGGCGCATCGTTGGGTGAGGAAAATCTGATGGGATCCGAAGTGAACTTCGTTTTTCGCATCGAAAAGCTCGCAGCGCAATTGGGCCGCTCCTTCCTCGCCAGCGAACCCGCGGCCGGCGGCCTTCGGCCCTTCATGTCCCTCCACGACGAGGGCCGTCATCCCGTCCAGAGTTTTGAGGGCACGTTCCAGTTCTTCGGGTCCGACGGAAAGCCGGTTTGACTTCCCGCGGCGCGCTCCAAATACTTCGCCCATGAAAACAATCCTCGCACTGTCCTCCATTCTTTTGACCATGACACTTTTCGCCGCCGACGCTCCGAATCTCACCTCCATCCCGCTCAAGGACATCAACGGCAAGGAGACCTCGCTCAAGGATTATTCGGGCAAAGTCCTCCTGGTTGTGAATGTCGCTTCCCGTTGCGGTTTCACGCCGCAATACACCACGCTGGAGTCCACCTACCGCAAATTCAAGGACAAGGGTCTGGTTGTCCTGGGATTTCCCTCAAACGATTTCGGCGCGCAGGAGCCCGGCACCAACGACGAGATCAAACAATTCTGCTCGAGCAAATATGATGTCACCTTCCCGATGTTCGATAAATTGCACGTCAAAGGCGCCGAGCAGCATCCCCTCTACGCCGCGCTCACCGGCAAGGATTCTCCCGCGCCGGGCCCCGTGAAATGGAACTTCGGGAAGTTTCTCATCGGGCGCGACGGAAAAATTATCCAGCGTTGGGACAGCAAAGTAACGCCAGACTCGAAGGAAATCACCGACGCCATCGAGGCCGCCCTCGCCGCCAAGCCCTGACAGCCGTTAATAAAGTAATCGTCGACAGAAGACTCTAATCTTTCCCCATCGCGTGGCGTCCACTTCCGCCCCCGGCTACTCGTAACGAATCACCACGTTCGTGCCCGACAAGAAAATATCGGCGATGCGGTTGGTCACGCAGCCGTTGAGACGGAAGAAGCGGTTTTGGGCGGGCTGCGCCAGCGTGAAAGTGCGGGCGGCCGCGTCCAGAACTGCGTTGTTATCCATTTGATAACCTCCGGAGACCGTCGTTGCGAACTCGAGCCGGGGTGGCGGTTCGGCGGGCGCCGGGCCGTCAAGGATGCTTCGAATCCAAGGGAGATTGGAGGCCACGCGGGTGGCGTAAAATGCGCTCGGCAGATCCGCCAACAAATCGGGCGTCAGCTGCCAGTTGCCCTCGCCGCCGGAATATAAGCCGCCTTTGTCGGTGATCGCCGCATAAAAACCGGGCCCGGTCGAGTTGGTGTTGAACTGCGCCTCGACCGCGAAATTGATACCCGCCAGCTTCCACACTCCTCCCGTGCGGATAAACAAACCGCCGCTGGAATCGCCCGTGGACAAATGGGCCTCATCGATTCCGCCGCCGGCATCGAAGGTGGCTTCGAGGAGATCGCCGACCGGCCCAAGCAAGGGTTCGATAACGCTTCCATTCACAACCGCGTTGATCACGTTCGTCCCCCAGCGCTCCACGCCATCGTAATTCCCCCAAAGCCAGCCCTTCGTCTCCTCGCCCAGTAATTGTGAAATCATCACCGGCGTTCCGCGCTGCGTGCCACGTCCGAAGACGACGCACGGCTGGCCCACTTCGGTGACTCCATCGAAAAGCGGCGCATAATCGGGAAAAGAACCGCACACACGCCAGATCCGCAGGTCGCTGCCCGGGTCGTCGTAGACCGCCGTCGTGACATAACCGATGCCGCCAAAGACAAAGGTGTCTCCCACGGAACCGCCGACATGCCGTGCCGCCAGGAAATGTCGGGAGGAAATCGGGGTGCCCAGGAACGCGCCCCAGAATCCCTGATACTGCCAGCCGCTATTGGTCAGGCTGCCTCCGGGAGCGGTGGTGTTGTGCAGGGGATCGCCTGTGCCATTCAAAATGACCGCGCGTCCTGCGGCCGGAACCGCCGCTACGAACGTCATCACCAAAAGTCGTTTCAACCAACGCATCGAAATTACCCTAGTCTGTTTCGCTTTGCCGTTCCAGGAAACGCCATGTCGGGCGCCGGCGAAAAAGTGTCGCCCGCCTTGATATTAAACGGCAGAACGCGCCCGCAACTCAAGCCGCGGCCTGCATCCTGAAGTTGTTGGTTGGACCGAATTCTCCGATGGCAGCGCGGACTTCCAGTCTGCTGTATCGTCGGTTTCCAACCGGCCGGTTCTCGGAGGGCGTTACGTCCCGCGTTGACGCCTCCGCGCTTTGCTGCTGTTCTATGGCGCGTGTTGACACCTCATTTGATGGCGATCGTACGCCGCGTTTGGAGCCGATCCTTTCTCGTTGCCCTGGCATTTTGTTTCGAGGCGGCAGGGCACGCCCAGAAGGTTTCTGTGACCGAAAAGATGCTGCCCAACGGCTTTCGTCTCCTGATGGTCGAGCGGCATGACGATCCGACAATCGCCGGCGGCTGGGTCGCGCACGTGGGCAGCGCCAATGAACGGCCCGGCATCACCGGCATCGCGCATCTGTTCGAACACATGATGTTCAAGGGGACGCCCACCATCGGCACCACGAATTACAAGAAGGACCTGCTGATCATTGCCGAACAGGAGGCGTTGCGCGAACAGATGCGCGCCGAGGAAGCGAAGATGCGCGCGGCGTACCGGCGGGGGGATATCGATGACGTCGCCCGGCCCGAAAACCGCACCGAACGTTACAAGGAGCTCGAGAAAAAATTCAGCGCGTTGATCGAGCAGCAACGCAAGATTCTTGTGAAGAACGAATTTGATCGCGTTTACACAATGGGCGGCGCCTCCGGGATGAACGCGTTTACGACCAGCGACCTGACCGGTTATTTCATCACCGTGCCGGCCAACAAGCTGGAGCTCTGGGCATGGATGGAGTCCGAGCGCCTGTTCCACCCCGTCTTCCGTGAGTTTTATGCCGAGCGCGATGTGGTGTTCGAGGAACGGCGCATGCGCACCGAGTCCACGCCCCTGGGCAAGTTCGAGGAGACTCTCGAGGCGCTGATTTGGTCCTCCCATCCCTATCTCTGGCCTGTCGTGGGATGGCCATCAGATATCCCCGCCATTTCCAAAAAGCAGGCTGATGAATTTTATTCCCTCTATTACGCGCCCCAAAACATCACGATCCTTCTTGTGGGCGATTTCAAGGCCGACGCCGCGCTGCCCATGATCCAAAAGTATTTCGGCCGCATCCCGCGCGGCAAGGCGGATGCGCCGGACGTTGTGACCCTCGAGGTCGATCAGATCGCCGAAAAACGAATGTACGCCGAAGCGGAAGCCAACCCCGAGGTCGAGGTGCACTGGCACACGGTCCCGTGGGGCCATCGGGATTCCTACGCGCTCAACATCCTGGCTCAAATCCTTTCAACCCACACCGGCAGGCTTTACAAGGGACTAGTCCTTGGAAAGCAGCTGGCCACGGAGGTCCAGGCGGGCCCGGACCAGCGCAAATGGGCCGGAACATTCGGCATCGGCGCCGAGGTGCGTGACCCGCACACGCCCGATGAGGTCGAGCAGGCCCTTTACGCCGAGATCGACAAGCTCAAGGATGAAGCTGTCCCCGACCAGGAACTCCAAAAGGTGAAGAACAACTTCGCCGCCGCCGAATACCGCCGGCTCACCTCCAGCATGTCCGTCCTGATGCAACTCATCCAGGCCGATGGGCACGGGGACTGGCGGGAGATCAACGAGGCCGGCCGCAAGCACCAGGCTGTGACCGCGGCCGACCTGCGCCGGGTTGTGAACAAATATTTCACGAAGGAAAATCGCAACGTGGCGATTTACACCCGCAAGGCCGGGAAGTCCCCCGGGGACGACGACCTGACCGGCCTTGCACCCGAGCAGCGGCAGGCGATGAAGAAAATGCTGGTCCAGATCAACGCGGAAAAGGATTCCGCCAAGCTCAAGGAACGGCTCAAGCGGATCGAGGAACGCGCCGGCACGGCGCCCGCCGAGGAAAAGCCGTTCATGGAAATTCTTTTGAAAAAAATCCGCGCGCGCGTGGCGGACCTCGATCAGAAGTAGGCCCGTCTCCATGCAAAACTTCGCCGTTGTCCTCCGGTTCGGCTGGACGTATCTCCGCCGTTACAAGGGACGCCTGGCCGCGAGCGTCTTGTGCGCGATCCTCTTCGCCCTCGCCAATGCCAGTTTTGTCCCTGCTGCGCGCACCATCATCGATCGGTTCGGGATCAAAAAACATTCCAGCGAGGAAGCCGCCGCGCCGTCCCCGAACGATTCATGGCTCGATCGCGTCAAGGCCCGCGGCGTGGAATGGAACAAACACCTCCGCGTGGTGGCGGATGCCTGGCTCCCCCGTTTCGGCGAGCCCATCACCACCCGTCAAATCATGGGGATGTTGCTGTTCCTGCCGCTGCTCGTCCTGATCCGCGCCGGATCGGATTATCTCGGCAATTATTACGTCGGGTGGGTCAGCGAACGCGTCATCCGCGATCTGCGCCTGGACGTGATGGGAAAACTGAGCTCGCTCTCACTCGATTTTTTCAGCCGCTGGTCGACGGGCGATCTGCTGACCCGCATCAATTCAGACACCTCAAATCTTCTGCGCGCCCTCCGGACCGGCGCCGCGGACATCATCAAGGAACCGCTCACGATGGCGGTGATCCTCGGCGTGCTCGTTGCGATCGACTGGCGCCTGACACTCTGCACCCTGGTGCTGCTGCCGGCGGTGATGCTTCCGCTTTTTGTGCTCGGGCGAAAGGCGCGGCGGGCGACCAAGGCGGGCCTCAAAGCCAGCGTCAGCCAGTCCGGCCAGCTCGTCGAGTTGCTCGCCAGCATCCGGGTCGTCAAGGCGTTCGGCCTCGAGTCCGCTCAACTCGCCCGCTTCCGGAAAACCTCCGCGCAGATGGTGCATGCCGGGATGCAGGGCGTGAAAGCCAAGGAACTTGTCAATCCGATCATCGAGGTGGTCACCGTGTTCGGGTTGGGCGCGCTCTTTGTGTACGTGTTCTGGAGCGGCCGCAACGGCAAGGATCTCGCCGGATTTCTCGTCGCCCTGATGCTCCTTTATCTGCCCGTGAAAAAAATGGCGGGATTGCACATCCTCTTCGAGCAGGCCGGCGTGGGGGTGGTGCGGCTCCAGGAAATCCTCGCCGAACAGCCGAGCGTGGTCGATCCGCAGCATCCGAAATCGATGGCGCCATTCAGCCACGAGATCCGTTTCGAAGATCTCAGCTTCGGCTACAGGGAGGCCACTGTCCTGCGCAATTTCAACCTCGTGGTCCCGCACGGTTTTCGTCTCGGCCTCGCCGGCGAAAGCGGCTCGGGAAAAACCACGATCCTGAATCTGTTGTTCCGTTTTTACGATCCCACCTCCGGAGTTTTGAAGATCGATGGCATGGACGTGCGCGAAGTGTCGTTGCACGATTTGCGCGAGCAGATGGCGCTCGTCAGCCAGGACACCGTCCTTTTCGACGATACCGTCGCCGGAAATATCGCGGCGGGCAAAAGCGGGGCCAGCCGGGCTGAAATCGAGACGGCCGCGCGGGCGGCATTCGCCCATGATTTCATCATGCAATTGCCGCAGGGCTACGACACGCCGATTGGCGAGCGCGGCGGCACCCTGTCCGGGGGCCAGCGACAGCGGCTGGCCATCGCGCGGGCATTCGTGCGCAACGCGCCAATCCTGGTGCTCGATGAAGCGACCGCGTCGCTCGACTCGAAAGCCGAGGCGGAAGTCCAGGCGGCCATCGAGGCGCTGGCCGAGCATCGCACGGTGATCTGCGTCGCTCACCGGCTTTCCACCCTCGCATCCATGGATCGCATCATCGTGTTGTCAAGCGAAGGACGCGTGGTGGAGCAGGGAAGCTTCGCCGAGTTGCTGAATGCGGGCGGAGAATTCACCGAGATGGCCCGCAGACAGGGGATCATTCCGGCGCCTGTCGCTGCCGTGGGATGCTAAATCAGCGCTTCTTTTTGCGAAGCGCTTCCTTCTTCTCTTCCAGGTCCTCCGCAAGTTTGGCTTTTTCGTGGGCGAGCCGTTGCTGGAGCTTCGTCGTCTCCTCGATATCGCCGGTTGCCAGCGCCGCCTGGATCGCGTCGTTCATGCCCAGTTCGCGCTCCGCCACCTTGGCTTTGTAGCGGGATTCGAGTTCCGCGATCTCCTTTTTTTGGGCGGAAGTGAGGTTCAGGCCGGGCGACTGTTTATTCAGTCGTTCCATCGCCAGTTCGTAAGCGCTTTTCATAATGGTCAGGTCGATGGCGCAGCGGCGGTTTCCAATCTTCCAGCAACCGGCGACGCACTAAACCAAAATCTGGATCTGTCCATCCATCACTCGCGTGGGATGGGTCTGCACCGGCCGGTCGGGACGATTCTGGCAGGCACCGGTGCGGGGTTCGAAAGCCCAGCCATGCAGCGGACAGTAGACGAGCCCGTCCTGCAAACAGCCCGCCCCCAATGGTCCGCCGCGATGCGGACACGCGTCGTCCATGCAGTAAAAATTTCCGTCGATGTTCCAAATGGCGAATTCGCGGCCTTTCGCATGAACGGTGCGTCCGCGTCCCGGTGGGAGGCTGGCCGCGTCTGCTACTGGAACAAACTCGTTCACTTGTCGGGCAGGGGTGGGGAGGATGGAGCGGCGTCCCGTTTCGTCCCGTGGGCGTCCGATGGCGGCGCCGCGAGCGGCGGGTTTTTTTTCCACGGCATTTCGGGCAGTTTCAATGGCGCCTTGGCGGGGGTGGCGATGCGCAATTCGGATTCGCCCGGGTCGCCAGGAGCCGGAGGGGCCATGTTTTCCCGCCAGCCCGCCAGGCGCGCCTGCAACCCGTGATGCTCCGCCTTCTGTTTATCGCCCGCCTTCATGTAGAAAAGGGAGAGGTTCGTGTGAACGAGTTGCTCCCTGGGCTGAAGTTTCTCGGCTTTGTGCCCCTCGACGATCGCGGTGGCGTAATCCCCCTGGCGATACAGCGCCATCCCGAGAGCCAGTCGCGCGTCAAAATGTTCCGGCTGTTCGTCCAGCAACTCGCGCAACTTGCCAATGGCGGCAGGATAATCCGCCCGGCTAAAGTCGAACATCGCGTCGTCGTATTGTTCCTGCATGGATGACATACCGTCGTGAATGGGTATCGCACGGCCGCTCCCGCCGGGCAAGCCGCGTTCCTCTGGAATTCCGCGTGTGACATCCTGATGAAACAGGCGGCGCAGGGGCGGGACGGATCAACGGGGCATTCTTGACGGCTCCCGGCGCAGGACCGACGCTGGGCGCATGATTCGACCCTGGACAAAAACCGGATCCAAGCCGCTGGGCGATTACCGGATCTTCACGGTGCGATCCGATGAAAAGATTTCGCCGCGCACCGGGCAGGCGCACGATTTTTTCATCATCGACTGCGTGGATTGGGTGAATGTGCTCGCGCTCACCCCGCAGCAGGAACTCGTCATGGTCGAGCAATATCGTCACGGGTCCAACACCGTCGAACTCGAAATTCCGGGGGGCATCATGGATGTTGCCGACGCCTCGCCGGTTCATACCGGGGTGCGCGAGTTGCGGGAGGAAACGGGTTATGCGGGCGAAAATGCCCGCCTGCTGGCGGGCGTTTTTGCGAATCCGGCCATCATGAGCAACACGTGTCACATGGTTTTGATCGAGGATTGTTCGTTGCAGCACGAGGTCGAGTGGGACAGCGGGGAAGATCTGCTGACGCATTTGGTGCCGATCGAGGAGGTGCCGGCGCTGGTGGAATCGGGCCGAATCCGGCATCCGCTGGTCATCGTGGCGCTGTATCATTTCGAGCAGTGGCAGCGGAGAAAGCGGTGATTATTTTTTTATTTGAGCGATTGGTTTAGCCGCCGATGGACTGGTGAATACAGATCATGGCGACCGATATTGCCGAAAACAAATTGCATCACATCCTTGTTGTCGACGACGAGGAGATTGTCCTGGCCGCGTTGCGCGAAACGCTGACGCGCGAGGGTTATCGTGTGGCCACCGCATTGAGCGCCCACGAGGCGCTCGGGCTTCTCGAGGAACATGCCTTTTCGGTCGTCCTCACCGACCAGCAGATGCCCAAGCTCACCGGGCTCGAATTTCTCGGCCAGGTCAAGCAGCGGCAACCGGATGCGACCCGGATCCTGATCACCGGGGCCCTCAGCCTCGCCACCGTGATCGATTCGATCAACAAGGGCGAAATCTATCGGTTCATCGTCAAGCCCTGGTTG
>JBEEGQ010000400.1:0-24775 GCA_041166945.1 Verrucomicrobiota bacterium | reverse complement strand
GAAGGGATAAAGATTCACGACGACGAGATCGATGGCGCCGATGCCGTGTTGTTTCACCGCGGCTTCGTGCTGCTTGTCACCGCGGACATAGAGAAGGCCGCCGTGCACTTTTGGATGGAGAGTCTTGACGCGGCCATCCAGCATTTCCGGGAAACCTGTGTAATCAGCCAGTTCGATGACCTTGAGCCCTCCGTCCCGCAATGCCCTGGCGGTGCCGCCGGTGGAGACGAGTTCGATGCCGGCCTCGGCGAGGATTTGGGCGAAGGGCAGCAACCCGGTTTTGTCAGAGACGGAAAGGAGGGCGCGTCGGATTCGTGGCATAAAAAAGTGCGCCTCAAGACTCACCGCGGTGTGAAGAACCGTCAACGCAGAAGGGGAAGCGGCCTGCGCGTGGCGCTTTAAAATTCTGAGCGCTCCTCGCCTACCACCTTGAAGCGGCATAAATGCCGTGCTCCGAAGGATCAGGCGGCGGTGGCAGTCGGCGCGGGCGTGGTGGCGAGAATTGAGAGGGGCATTTTCCAGGGCACTTCGTAAAGCTTCACCACGTCGCGGAAACCTTTGAATTGAGCGGGGGCGATGGGCTGGCAAGTTGCGGCAAGAGCGGGGTCATCGCGAAGGAGTTCCTGGTAGGTGCTTTCGCCGATGAAAATCCGGGCGCGTCCCGAATGGGCTTCCAACCGCTGAGCCAGGTTCACGTCGCGTCCCAGGATCGTGTAATTGAATGTGTGCTGTTCGGAGCCCATGAGGCCAACGGTGACGATGCCTGTGTTTAGTCCGATGCCGACGGCGAGCAGTTTCAGGAGGGGCAGGGGTGGTTCACCGTTGGCAGCGCGTGCGTGGTTTTGTTCCTCGAGAAACTTATTATGAGCGGCGCGTTGTTGGTTGAGGTCATGGATGGCGCGTTGGGCGTCGATGGCCGCCTGGACGCAGCCGAGGGCGTGGCGGGCATTGGGAGTGGGCGCTCCCCAGAATGCCATGACACAATCGCCAATATATTTGTCGAGGGTGCCGTTGTGCTTTTTGACGACATCGGCGATGGCGCCGAGGTAGAGGTTGATGGTGCGAAGGAGGTCGGCAGCGTGGCCATCGAGACAGGCCTCGGCCGCGGATCCTTCGAGGTTCTGGCTGGCGACCTGAGTGGCGGCTCTTGCCTGGCTTTCGTCGGTCAACTCGGTGAAGCCGCGGACGTCGGCGAAGAAAACGGACACGTGCCGCCGGGCGCCGCCGAGGGAAAGCCTTTCTGCCTGGAGCAGTTCATCGACGACATTGGGGGAGACGATTTTATCGAAAACACTTTTGATGCGCCGGCGTTCCGATTGCTCGAAGACCGCCCGGCAGGTGATCAGGGTGACCTGGGTGAGGAACAAGGCGGCGCATGGCATGACGATGGGCAGCCAAAGTCGGGATTGGAGATAGGCATGGCTGGCGATCCAGAAGTAGACGGCGGCGAGCGCGAGGGTGACGAGGGCCGCGCCGAACGCCCGGAAACGCCAGGCCACCAACCCTGCCGCGCCGCCGAGCGCGAGGATCAACAACAGTTCCAGCGAGAGGGAAAGTTGATGAACGAATCGTCCAGTGAGGAGGGAGTTGGCAACGTTCCAATAGCGGCTCGTGAGGAACGTGCCCTTATCGAGGGGTGTGGCGCCAAAATCCGTCAGGTCATTTCCGGAAGCGACGGACCCGACGAAGACGAGTTTATCGCGCCAGAGTTCCCGCAGATCATTTGTCTGGCCGAGGCGCCTCGCCAGATCCTGGCGCAGGACGCTGTGAAACGCTTCACGCGCGAGTTTCGGATCATTCAAAGGGATGTTCCAATCGATCGAGAACCGGCGATCTCGATCCACCGGAATGATGCGTTCGATGCCGCGTGTGCCGGTGATGACGATGCGGTCGGGATAAAATCGGGCGCTGTCGAGATCGAGGCCGAGATGCCGCGCGGCGACCATGATGCCGAGGTCCCAGACGCGCTGTCGGGTGAATGCCCTGGCGATGGGCTTGACGCCGGACGGAAAGGCCAAGGGATGTCCCTCGGCGGCGCTGACGAGACGGTATAGCGCGGCCTGATCGAAGGAGCCGTCGCGTTCGATGGGCAGCGTCACGGCCTTGCCGTCGCCGCCGCGGAGGATGACGCGATTGGTGTCAAAATGGAATCCATCGAGGTGGCTTGCCGCGCGACGAATGAGGGGATGCCAGAGAAGATAATCCTCGCAGGCGCGGGCCCGTCGGAGGATTCCATCGCTTTCGCGTTTGGCGGCAATATGGCCGAGGGCCCACGCGTTCGTGCGAAAGAGCTCGTGCGGCATGGCGTCCTCCTCGGCAGCAAGGATGACGTTGCCGGCTGCGGCAATGGAGCGGGCGAAGTTTTCGTCCGGCCTTCCCGGTGTGCCGTCGGGCATGACGAGGTGATCGCGGCGGAGCTCGGGAAAAAGAACGTCGAATGCGACCGTCTCGGCACCTTGTCGATGGAGTTCATCGATGACGCGGCCGTAAACAAACCGGGGCCAATAAAGACCGGCGCTGAATCCGAGCGATCCGCTGCCAATATCCTCGATGGATTCGTTGCTGATGAAAACGAAACCGAGGTTGGTGGCGTTCTGAGCGGGGACAGTTGCGGCCTGACGCACGCGCCAGTCGAATGTCATCCATTCGAGGCGCTGGAAGACGTCGAAGCGATCGACGCGGCGGCCCAGGGCATGGAGGAGGAGGATGGTGCCGATGACGATGGCGCACAGGAGGAGCGGAACGAATTTGTGCGACTTGACTTTCACAGGGGGGCGATGCCGAAAGTGGAAAGCCCGGGACGGTGAAAGGGCCGCCCCGGGCTTTTAAAGCGAATGGAAATAGCTGGGCGGCTTATTGATTGCCGGGGGGAGTGCCCGGCGAGAGGAACGGTTCCTTGGTGGGAACTCCGGGTGGCGGGCCGATGGGATGGAAGGCCGGGCCATTCATCCGTTCGAGTTGCTGGCGGACGCCACGGGTCAAATCCTCGGGGGCAGGTCGCAGTCCTGTGGCCGGTGTGAAATACACGGCGGGCGGCGCCTTGAGCACATAAGGTGTCGGAGTGCCTGTGGCCGGGGCGTAAACAAAGATGAGCGTGCCATCGAGGAGAACCCATGAAGAATCGGAACGGGCACTGCCTTTGGTGCCGCGAATGCCGGCGACGCCGTTGGGGACCTTGATTTCATAACGGGAAGCCTGGGAGAGCTTGTTCACGTTAAAAAACATCTGGCCATCGGGCAGGTTGAGCTGCACTTCGACGGCGGTGTCGGCACCGGTGTCGGTGAGCGCCAATTTGTCGAGTGAGAGGGTGGATTTTTCCGCGATACGGATGACGCCGGCGCTATTGCCCAGGAACAGGTCAACTGTCGACTCGGGACCTGTCTTAATTGTGGTGCCGGTATTGAGGACGAGCCCCACTTTGAGGGGCTGACCGGGAGCGCCACCGATTGAGTAGGTCGCAGTGCCGGCGACCGCACGGACCTCAGCCTTTCCCGGCATGGTTTGACCATGAGCGAGGAAAGAAGTGCCGATGCTCACCGACAGGAGAACCGGAAGAAGCAGGCACTGTGCAAATCGGGACATTAATTTCATAAGTTGTTCATTTTCAAACGTGCGGCTCGCACTTGCGAGCGACGGTAGTGTTTCGTCTTTCGTTGTCAACGGAATAATCTGGAGCCCGCGAGAGCATCGGACAATCCGCATTGAGCAAGTACACGGCCAAGATTTGGACATGGATCACTTGGCGGCGCGGTGGAGCGAATGGGAGACCGGCACGGCGGTTTCGGCCAGCTTTTCGTTGGTCAATTTGAGATAAATCCAGGCATTGGAGTTCAGGTCCATGTTGCAGTAGGAATTGAGCGATTTCTCGAACCACTTTTTGGCCTGGGCGTAGTCCTGAATCTGGAAGGAATGCCACCCTGCCCGGGCCAGGACGGCGTAGTGGTGAGGGTCAAGCCGGAGGGCTGCCTCCTCAAAATAACGGCCGGCTTCCTCCCGGCGTCCGAGCCAATCCAAACACATGCCATATCCGACGCGGGACCGGGAGTCGTAACGGTTCAATTCCATCGATCTGCCGAACCACACCATGGCTTTTTCGGCGAGGGATTCGTAGCCTGGAAGCCCGGCGAAACTCTGGATGCGCAGCGCTTCCCCGAGGTCATCGGCAATCTCGAAGTTGCTGGGTTCGGCAACGATGGTGGCCTCGAGGGCCAGGATTTGCTGGCGGCCCAATTCGGCCAGTCGTTGCGCAGTCGAGACGAAGGATTCGCGTTCGATCGCGCGGCTGATGGTCTGCACGCGGGTGAGCGCGGACGATTCCTTCGTGCGACGCCATGTTTCGGACCCGAGATAAATCAAGCCCGCTCCCAAAATCGGATACACGACGCAACGCAACGGCCAACGGACAGTGTGCCAGTAACGTTCGCTCGTGAAGCGGTAATAACTGGAGACCAGCGCCATGATCGTCACCGCCAGGATGGCATTGGCGGGGATGTGCATGTTGTAGTCGACGTAGGAATGGACCAGGATGGCGAGCAATCCGAGGCCGCCGCCCAAAACGAAGGAGGAGCGCGTGCTGCGTTTGGCCCCCAGATCCCCCTGCGAACGCTGGACGAAACGCCATCCTCGAAATACCTGCCAATAGAATGTGGCCCAACAACCGGCAACCAACAGCGCGCCGACCAGACCCCAATCCACCAGGGTGTTGAGATAGTCGTTGTGAACCCGCTCCGGCCGGTTCTGAAGCGCGAAAAGGTCCGGGCGATATTGTCGAAAGCGGGCGTCGAAATGGTTGGGTCCTACGCCGAACCAAAAGTGATCCTTCCACATCTCCTGGGCGGGTTCCCAAAGCGAAAATCGCATGTCTTCGATCTGCTTTGACGTGTCGAAGCGCTCGTGGCGGTTGACCGAGATACGGGCTTTGGTGAGTGTGACAGTGAAGATCGCGGCAAAAACCAGGACGACGATGAGGCCGCGCTTCCAATAATCACGCTGCCGCGCCATCCAATAAAAGAGCGCCACCAGGCTCACCCCGGTCGCCAGCCAGCCGCCGCGCGAAAACGTGACCGTGATTCCCGCGAAGATGGCGATGGACGCGTAACCGAGGATGACCTTCATCAGGTGACTGAAGCGGCCTGTCAATGTGAAGGCGAGCGCGAGTGGCAGGACCATTTCCAGATAACCGGCGAGATGATTGGGATTGATGAAGGTGGCGGAACCGCGCTTGCGATTGCCGTCTCCCTTGTCGAAGTGGCCCGTCAAACTCCAGACGTCGTCCGAATCGGTCAGGAACTGGATCACCGCATACAGCGAGAGGACCATCGCCAGGAAGATCAGGGTGAGGCCGACGATTTGGGACGGTTCCTGTTTGTGGAGGTTGTTGATGACGGCGAAAAAAATCACCGAGTAGATGAGGATGCGAATGAGTTCCTGGCGGGCGGGATATTCAAGTTCCGCGGTGCGATAGCGAATGATGGCGTAGGTGACGAAAACCAGCACGGGCCAGCAGACCGGGGGCCAGAGGAGCCGGTGTTTGGGATTGATGATGAAGCGAACCGTCCAGACCGCCAGCAACGCGACGGTGAGCCATTGCACCACCAGGAAATCCTGCGGCCGGGTCGAGCCGAGCGCGAGAACGGACCAGACGAGAATCGCCAGGACAAGTCCCAGGACGCCTTTTTCGCACCCGTTATCGAGTTGTTCCCGATCCATCGGCGCCTGTTTTTTAATCTTGGAGATGCCTGCCGCTCACGTCGTTATCTAATTAACGGCGGCGCAGCGATTAACTCAAGTAATCCCGTGGGTCCACAATTTTCCCGGCAATGGCGCTGGCCGCGACGGTCATCGGGGAGGCCAGGAAAACCTGCGATTCCTTGTGGCCCATCCGGCCCGGGAAATTGCGATTGGTGGCGCTGATGCATTTCAATGGCGTGTTCATCCGTCCGAAGGTGTCCACGGGTCCCCCCAAACAAGCCGCGCAGCCGGCGTTCTCGGTCATCTGGACGCCGGCGTCGATGAGTATTTGCCAGACCGTTTTGTCGCCCCACCGGGCCGATTGCAGGTCGTGGACAATCTCGGGCGTCGCCGGCACTCCAAAGGTGTCGATGGTGATCCGGCGTCCTTGAAGCACCCGCGCGAATTCGAGGAAATCGCTCGTTTTCCCGCCGGTGCAGGATCCGATGTAGGCGCGATCGAGTTTGATGTGTGACAGCTCCCGGGCGCGCTTTCGTTGGCCGGGGTCGGGATGACAGGCGACCATCGGTTCCAGCGTGGTCAAGTCGACGGTGGTTTCGTAACAAAACTTTTCAGTCTTGTCGCGAAGGACCGGTTCGTAGGTCGATCGTGTGCCATTGAGCTTCGTCCGCTGATCCACGAACGCCTGCGTTTGGGCATCGAATTCAAAAATCCCATTCTTGCCCCCGGCTTCGATCGCCATGTTCGCAATGGTCATGCGATCGTCCATCTTCAAGCCGGTCGCGCCGGCGCCGTCGAACTGCATCGCCCGGTAGGTCGCCCCATCGAAACCAATTTCACCGATGCATTGAAGGATGACGTCCTTGGCCATCACGCCGGGTTGAAGCTGGCCCTCGAGCCGGAAGTGCATCGTCTCCGGGACCTTCAGAAGCAGCTTCCCGGTCCCCATGACAAATCCGGCATCGGTGTTGCCGATGCCCGTGGCGAACTGGTTGAACGCTCCTGCCATGCAGGTGTGCGAGTCGGTTCCGAACAGGATTTCACCGGGACGCGTGTGCCCTTTCTGCGGCAACGCGGTGTGGCATACCCCGGCGTAATGGGAACCGTATTGCTTTTTCAACGCGCCTTTTGTCGGATCGAAAACCCACTTGCCATCGGGGTCATCGATCACATCGTAGAAATAGGTGATGCCCTGTTCCTTGACGAATTCGCGGAGAATATCCACGTTCCGGTTGGACTTGGAATCCGCGGTGAAAATGTAGTGGTCCGGGATGATCACGACGCGGTCGCGATCCCATACCTTGGCTGTTTTGCCAAACTCCCGCTTGAATACCCCGATGGTGCCCGGCCCGCACACATCGTGAGTCATCAGCAAATCCGTCTTTACCCACACGTTGTCACCGGCCTGCACCGTCGGCCTGCCGGCGGCTCTCGCGAGAATTTTTTCTGTCAACGTCATAGCCGGGTAGCATTACCTGAGCCCATCGCTGACTGCAAGATGCGACGCATACATCGAATCATCGACGGTGCATCCAGAAGTTGGGCTCCCGTCCTTCGGGCACCCTGCGCAATAACCGCTGAACAAGAAGATGCTGACTTTTAGTCGGCATGATAGCCGCGCCAGATCCAGACCAGGGTGTCGGCCAGGGTTTGCTCGAAGACGCGTCGATCGCAATGGCCGGTGCCGCGCGTGAAAACAAAGCGATGATGGTAATCCCTGGCTTTCAGCGCCGCCGCGGTGCGCTCGCCGGCCATCACCCAGTTGTGATGAGTCTCCTCGGCATCCTTCGGGCGCAGATCGTTTTCGGAGACATGTGTGAAAATCCGGAGCGGTTTCTTCTCACTTTTTTCGATGAGCTTCATGCCCGAGTGATATTCCCAGGCGCCAAGAGGAAATTTGGATTCCTCGGCCGCGTCGTCGTCCTGTTGATCGACGAACGTGCCGGAATAGGCGATCACGCGCCGGAACAGGTCCGGCCGAAACCAGCCCATCGTCAATGCAGCCGCTCCGCCTGAACTGCATCCGATCACCGCGCGCCCCCAGGGATTGCGCGTCAGGGCCAGTTTGGGAAACGCAGTCTGGATCGCTGGGTTTGCCTGCACTGCGGGCAATACTTCGTCATTGATGAACCGGGCGAGCCGGTCGGACATGGTGTCGTATTCAAGACCGCGCTCGCTGTTTTTTCCGTCATTGCCACCGTTCTGAACCGCGATGGCGATGAACGGCGGCAACTTGCGGGCGGGGTCCTTTGAAATCGTGAGATTGTCGAGCGCGTTCCGGACGAGCCCCATCTGGCCGGGGCCATCATGAATGATCAGAAACGGCGCTGGCGTGCCGTCCTTGTAGGCGGCCGGCACATAGACAAAAATCTTTCGTTCTGTCCGCACCTCCTTCTTTGCAGGCTCCAGCGTGGCGTCATCACCGTGGAATATTTTGCTGTCGGCCAGCCGCATCGTGAATTCGAAATACTTTCCCTTTGGATTTCCCAGGTCGGTGAGATCCCGATCGATCTTGTATTCGGGACCGATGGTGACGCTGCCGTCGCCTTCCGAACCGGGATTCTCCACATACGACTCAGCTGCCATCGCGGTGTGAAAAAGAAGTCCGCTGAGACTGATGAGACAAATGCATATGCCTGCCCGCCCTCCGCGTGTGTAGTTCATGGAGAAGTGGTAAACGGAAGCAAATGGCGAATCAATGGAAATGCCACGGTCCCGAACGCGGAATGGCGCGCGGTATTTATGCCGCATCGAGTGGATAGTGATCAGGCCATCGAGTTTTTCCGGGCGGTGGACAGGGCAGGTTGCCGAAGCATAAAAAAGCACGGCGACCCAACGGGCCGCCATGCCTTGTTTTCAGAGTCAGCGGGTTATTGGCGCGTATAGGTGATTTCCATCGACTTCGCGTTTTCGCCACGGCTGGTGTCGAAAATCTCCAGCGTGTGTTTGTCGGGGCTCAGCACGCGAAACACTTGTTTCATGGTGAGGTCCTTCCGGCCGGTTGCGGAACAATCCGCTTTGCCTTCCAGCGTAATGACTTTTAATTCGCTCTCTCCCTTACCTTCACTTGTGAACATTGAGGTGTGGACATCATCCATCCAGACCGCTTTGTATTTCTGCTTCCCATTGTCAAAGCCCATGAGGGAACGGCCGGTGACACCTTTCCGAACAGGGTTCAAATGGGGCAAGTGCGAGATTCGGATTTACTTTTGGACGTCTGCTCCCGAATATGCTGGCAGCCCATCATCGATCCACGAGGGTCATCATGGGCGGGCCTGATGGCCGGTGCCGGCAACATCTTCGGCGTGAGTTCATTCGCCATGACGAAACAGCTTCATTTCCGCGCCGCGGCGTTATGGCTGGCGCTTTTGGCGATGACACCTTCGCGAATGCAAGCTCGCGAGGGTATCACGGAGATCGACCGGGCGCATTGGGCCTTTCAAAAAGTGCAGCGTCCGTCCGTCCCGGAAATTACCGATGGACGGTTTCGGGTGCAAAATGAGGTGGACGCCTTTCACATCGCTGAGTTGAAAGTGCGCGGCCTGGAGCCGGGGAAGCCTGCCGATAAAATCACTCTCCTGCGCCGGGTTTCGCTGGACCTCATTGGGTTGCCGCCGGGTCCGGCGGAGATTGACGACTTTCTCGGGGACGACTCGCCGGGCGCGTTTGGCAGGGTGGTGGATCGTTTGCTGGCCTCGCCGTATTACGGCGAACGCTGGGCGCGGCACTGGCTGGATCTGGCTCGGTATGCCGAGAGCGAGGGATTCAAGAATGATGAAACGCGCCCGAACGCCTGGCGCTATCGGGATTACGTCATCAAATCCTTCAACGCCGACAAGCCTTACGATCGTTTTTTTCAGGAGCAAATTGCCGGGGACGAGTTGTGGCCCGGGGACGCGGACGCGCGGGTGGCAACGGCGTTCAACCGGCATTATGCGGATGAAAGTAACGCTCGCAACCTGATGCAAAGGCGCCAGGAGATTCTGAATGATATTACCGACACCGTGGGCGGGGTTTTTCTGGGGATGACCTATGCCTGCGCGCGATGCCACGATCATAAGTTCGAACCCATTTCCCAGGCGGATTACTACCGGCTGCAAGCGTTCTTCGCGAACACCGCCGCGCGGGATGATATTTCGCTGCTGACTCCCGCCGAAGCCGCGCAGCACCGGGCGCAACTCGCGTTGTGGGAGGAAAAAACCCGGGACATCCGCGCGCGAATGGAGCAGTTGGAGGGGCCCAAACGGCGCGCGCTGGAGATCGAATACTTTGACAAATACCCGGAGGAAATCCAGGCGGCATGGCGAAAGACTGAATCGGCCCGGACACCTTTCGAGCGGCAGATGGTCTGGAAGGCACGCCAATATCTGGATCCAAAATCCCACGAATACGTCGGCGACCAGCAGGCGGTCGTGGGAAAATTCAAGCCGGACGAAAAAAAGCGATGGCTGGAATTAAAGAAGCAACTGGATGAATTCGCCGATCTCAATCCCGGCCGGCCGCCGACAGCCTCCGGCATGGCGGACCTCGGACCGGAAGCCCCCGGCACATTTGTCCTCTTCAAAGGGGCGTATGACAAACCGCAGGCCGAAGTCGTGCCCGGGTTGTTGCAGATCCTGCCCACTCGTCCCGCGTCACCGGCACCGTCAGCGAGTCGCGAAACGACGGGTCGTCGCGCCACTCTCGCCGGCCTGCTCACCGATCCCGGCAATCCCCTCACCGCCCGCGTCATGGTCAATCGCGTCTGGCAATATCATTTCGGCCGCGGCCTTGTGGGGACCCCCAGCGATTTCGGATTGAAAGGCGAACGCCCGACGCATCCGCAATTGCTGGACTGGCTGACCAGCGAGTTCACAGCGCAAAACTGGAGTCTCAAAAAACTGCATCGATTAATCCTGATGTCAGCCGCCTATCAGCAGTCCTCCGCGCATCGTCCCGATGGCGGTCGGCTGGATCCTGAAAACAAACTGCTCTGGAAATTTCCGCGCCAGCGTCTCGAAGGCGAAGTGATCCGGGACGCGTCGCTGGCCGTCGCGGGGATGTTGAATTCGAAAATGGGAGGGCCCAGTATTTTTCCGGAGTTGCCCGCCGGCATGCCCTCGCCCCGAGGTGGATGGAAGGTCAGCGAGCAGGAGGAGGCCAATCGCCGCAGCGTTTACGTCTTCGTGCGCCGAAACACCCGCTACCCGATGTTCGACAGCTTCGACATGCCGGATCCGCACGAGAGTTGTCCGCGCCGGAATGTCACCACCAGCCCGATTCAAGCGCTGACGTTGCTCAACAGTCATCTCACCCTTCGATGGGCGCAGGGTTTTGCCGGTCGCATTCTCGATATCGCGGGCCGGGATCGGGATCGCCAGATCGACACGGCCTATCGCCTCGCCTATGCGCGCATCCCGGATCGCGGCGAACGTGAAATCGCAAATGACTTCTTCAAAAGCCATCGCCGGATTCTCGCGGATCGCGAGAAGTCCAGTCACAGCCTTGTCCTGCCTCCGCTGGTGTCCGAGGATGCCGATCGCATCGACGCCGCAACCCTCGTGGACTTCTGTCACATGCTCATGAACGCGAATGAGTTTGTCTATGCCAACTGACGCCTTCCCATCGCGCAGCCGTTCGCGCCGCGAATTCCTTCAACGCGCGGGCAGTGGCTTTGGCGCGCTTGCCGCCGGTTATTTGCTGGGGCTGGACGGCTGGCCGGCGCGCGGGGCCGCCGCTGGGGTGCCGGTTCATCCGATGCAAGCGCGACCGCCGCATTTTGCGGCGCGCGCCAAGTCGGTGATCTGGCTTTTCATGGAGGGCGGTCCCAGTCATCTCGACCTTTTCGATCCAAAGCCTGAATTGCAACGCCTGGCGGGCCAGCCGATGCCGGATTCGTTCGGACGTCCCATCACCTCGATGGGCACCGCCGGCAATACGTTGATGGCTCCAAGCCGGGAATGGCGCCGGCACGGCCAAAGCGGCCTGTGGGTTTCGGATTGGTATTCGCAGGTCGCCCGGCACGCGGATGATCTTTGCGTTATTCGTTCCTGTTGGGCGGACGGCCTCAATCATGTCGGGTCGGTTTGCCAGATGAACACCGGCGACATTCTGGCGGGACGCCCCTCGTTAGGCGCGTGGCTCCAATATGGACTGGGGACCGCGAATGAGAACCTTCCTTCCTATGTCGTCATGACGGATGCGCAGGAGGTCAATGGCGGCCCAAAAAATTGGAGCAGCGGTTTTTTACCGGCCGTGTTTCAGGGGACGCAATTTCGAAACGAGGGCGAGCCAATTCACCACCTTTCGCCGGCGGGAGCGATCGGGGATCGCCAGCAGCGCAGCAAGCTGGATTTGCTCGCGCGACTGAACCGCCATTTTGCCGCCGACAAACCGGAGGACTCGGAACTCGAGGCGCGCATGGACTCCTACGAACTGGCTTATCGGATGCAAACAGCGGCTCCCGAGGCGGTGGACCTAACCCGGGAGACGGAGGGGACGCGCCAGTTATACGGCCTTGATGAACCCGAGACGGCGAAGTTCGGACGCAACTGTTTGATGGCCCGCCGGCTGGTCGAGCGCGGCGTGCGGTTCATTCAATGTTACTCCGGCTCCGGTTCGGGCTGGGATGCCCATACCGACATTGAAAAGAACCATTCCAAATATTGTCGCGAAACGGATCGCCCCATCGCGGGCCTGCTGACCGATCTCAAAGCCCGGGGGCTCCTCGACGAAACGCTCGTCATTTGGGGCGGCGAATTCGGGCGCACGCCGTTCAATGAAAAAGGAACCGGCCGCGACCACAATCCCTGGGGATTCACCATCTGGATGGCCGGCGGCGGCGTCCATGGTGGACAGACTGTGGGTACAACGGATGAAATCGGATTGCGCGCCGTGCAGGACAGGGTCCATGTGCATGATCTTCACGCGACCATCCTGCATTTGCTGGGAATGAACCACGAAACCTTGACTTACCAGCATAATGGTCGTGGCGAACGGCCCACCATCAATGGCGGAGAGGTGATCCATCAGGTCATCGCCTGACCAGCCCCGAAGGACCGCGGCATTTATGCCGCTTCAAAGTGGATAGAGTGAGAAGGCCGGATTTCTTAACGTGGGAACGGTGTGGGAGTCGGGGCTTTGCATGGAGTTGTTTCCGAAGCGGCATAAATGCCGCGCTCCTCACGATGGATCAACTTGAGATTGCATTTCCGTCGGAAACCCCGGTATGATTTCCCCCGAAAATTCCCCAATTTCATGAACTATTACCTGGCGCGCGACGGTCAGACGTACGGTCCTTATCCTCAGGAAACATTTCCCGGAATGCTGGAGCAAGGGCAGGTCATCCCGCAGGATCTGGTTTGTCCAGAGGGCGGCAGCGAATGGGTGGAACTGAGCAAAGTGCCGGCCCTGGCCGGCGCGCCATCCGCTCCGGCGCTGAAGATCGGCGGGGCCATGCTGGCAGCGCCTGTCGTCGCTGCCAGCAGCGCCACCGCGGGCAGCGGCCCTGCCATGCCCACCCCCGTGGCCTCCAGCAAACTTCGGATTAGTGGCACGAGCGGCGTCTCATCCCAATCCCGTCCCACCTCGCCGGTCATCACAGCGACACCTGCGCAGTCCCCGCCTGTGACGCATTATTCGCAACAGAAAACCGGTTTGCTGGAAAAAGCGGCCGGCGCGTGGGGCTTGTTGAGGATCATCGGATACGCTGCGCTGGTTATTTTCGTGGTCGTGTCGGTGATCGCCGGTTATTTCGTTTCGCAGCGGGACAAGAAGGAGATCGCCAAGCTGGCGACACAGCCCGGGTGGAAGGCGTTCGACGCGGGCAACAGCCGCATCAACGATGAAACGAGCACCGAAGGGTACGGCAACAACGGCGAGGCGCAGAGGCTGGCCCGCCAGCTGGCGACAGCGACTGAAACCGTGCAGCGAATGAGTTTTGAACTCGAGAAAACCCCGCGTTATCGCGGCCGCAGCAAGCTCGGCAGGATCGTTTCCGCCGTCGATTCGGCGACCGCGGGCAAAGGCCATTTTCAAACGTATGTCGAATTGCGTGACGACCGCGCGATCGTGCTCATCCATGTGCCGGAGTTTTCGCGTTATAAAACGGAAGCCCGCCAATCGATGACGGAGTTATGCTGGGAGAGCGCCAATTTTGTCCTGAACGAGGCGATGAAAGCCAGCGAACCCAAACCTCTGCCGGTGCGGGCGCCGGCGATGGCGCCGCCCGTTTCCAGGATTCCAGGGCGCGCCTACCCGGCACGACCAGCCGTTTTGCCGGTGCCCGCGCCGCCGCCCAAAGTGGAGCCAAAACCCGTCAAGGATCGCACGCTCATCGTCGGCGTTCGTGGAAAAAGCAATTACGAGTGTGTGTTTGTGGGAACCGTGACCGACGTCGAGGACGCTCCTCCACCGGCGCCTATCAAGAAAAATGTTCCGAGTCACAAGGCCCTCGTGAAATGGTTCGGTGACGAAAAACCCACCCCGGACCAAACCGCAGCCCGCTAAGCCTCGCTCACTGGCCGATCTGTTTGGAGTAATCGGCGGGTGACAGGAGCGCATCGGCCTCGGCGGGCGTCGCGATCTTCAATTTAAAAAACCAACCTGCACCGTAGGGATCGGAATTGGTCAACGCCGGGTTGTCACTGACTGCTTTGTTGATTTCAATCACTTCACCGGATACCGGCGAATAAATGTCGCTCGCCGTTTTCACCGATTCGACCACCGCGCACGGTTCGCCGGCTTTCACCTTGCGCCCGAGGGCGGGCAGTTCGACAAAAACGATGTCGGTCAATTCGTTCTGCGCGTGATCCGTGATTCCCACAACGCCCGTCTCCCCTGTGAGGCGCAGCCATTCGTGGGATTTGGCGAACTTCAGATCGGGCGGAACTTTTGAGCTCATACGTCGTTCGTTTTGGCGTGCGGATTTCAGCGCAAAGGAGGACTGCGGCAAAGGAAAAACTGAGAAGTCCTTCGCCCGCTCCTCGAAAGCCGGCCTACGTGGATGCCGGCTCCTTCCGGTAAATCGGCTTCGCCACAATCACGGCAGGCGAACGGCGTTCGCGGATTTCTATCTCGATGGGCGACCCGGCTTGCGCGAGTTCCGCCGGCACGTAGCCGAGACCGATGCCGATGTTGAGGCACGGGCTCTGCGTGCCCGAGACGACCACCCCGATTTTGGAAGCGTCCGCGCCGCTGCCCCAGATGGCATAACCGGGTCGCGGCGGAGCCGATTTGTCGGTCATTTTGAACGCGATGCATTTCCGGGTTGTGCCGTGCAGTTTTTGTTGCGCAAGGATTTCACGCCCGATGAAAGGGCCTTTGTCGAGGGAAACGAAAAACCCCAGGCCGGCTTCGATCGGCGACGTCTGGGCGTCCAGCTCATGACCATAAAGCGGGTAACACACTTCTGTGCGCAGCGTGTCGCGCGCGCCGAGTCCGGCGGGTTGGAGGCGATGCGCGTGGCCGGCGGCGAGCAGTTGAGTCCAAACGTCCTCCAAAACCGCACCGGGCGCGATCACCTCGAACCCATCCTCTCCCGTATATCCTGTGCATCCGATCCAGGCCATCGCGCCGAGAAAAATCGTGCCGCTGATCTGGTTTTTCTTCAGGTCGCTGGCATGGGCGACGGGATGGCCCCCCGTAAAGGGGCCTGGGAAAACCTTGTCAATGAAGGCGCGCACGAGAGGCCCCTGCAAGGCGACGGCTCCCAGTGAATCGGATTGATTTTCCAGTTTCGTCCCGGCGCGATCGGGGACCGTCGCCCGCTGCTTTTGAATCCACGAAACATCCTCGTCGATGCGGGAGGCATTGATGATGAGCAGATAATCCTGTTCAGCGAGGCGGTAAAGATACAGGTCATCCACGACGCCGCCCTTTTCGTTGCACATAAGGGTGTATTGTCCCTGCCCAACGTCGAGGCGCGCAGCGTCATTTGTCAAAAGGCGGTTTAAAAATGCCAGCGCGCCGATGCCGCTCACCATGACCTCGCCCATGTGGGAGATGTCGAACAAACCGCCGGCGCGGCGGACGGCGAGATGTTCATCGACGATGGTCGAATATTGAACCGGCATTTCCCACCCGCCAAATTCGACCAGGCGGCCCCCGAGGCGCTGGTGGGCGGCGAAGAGCGGCGTGCGTTTTAACATGTGTTTCACTGGGACGCCTGCGCTTTGCGCGCGGCAGCCTGTTGCGCGGCCGCTCGCAATGGCCAGTGCGCGGATTCGCTCCGCGCCGATTTAAGCAAGGCATCCAGGCGTTTGACGACGCTGGGATTGGCGGCGGCGACGTTGTTGGTTTCGCCGAGATCGGATTGCAGGTCGTAAAGTTCAAGGGGCAAGCCGGGTGACAGGCGAATGGCCTTCCAATTCCCGGAGCGTATCGCCTGCCGCGATCCCTTTTCGTGAAATTCCCAATAGACGAATGAATGCTGGTTGGTCTGTCTCTTTCCCAACAGCGCCGGCAGCATCGAAATGCCATCGATGTGGTGGGGGGGGGTGAGGCCGGCAATCTCAGCGGCAGTGGGCAGGAAATCGCAGAAGCTCCAGATCTGGGTGCTGGAAATGCCGGCCGGAATCTTCCCCGGCCACCGCGCGATCATGGGCACCCGGATGCCGCCTTCGTAAACATCCCGCTTGATGCCGCGCAACGCGCCGGAGCTTTTAAAAAAATCGGGGTTGACCCCGCCTTCCTTGTGCGGACCGTTGTCACTGGCGAAGAAGACGACCGTGTTGCTCTCCAGGCGGAGCGATTTGAGCTGGGCCATAATCGATCCGACATCGTGATCCAGGCGGGTGATCATCGCGGCTTTATTTTTCTCAGCCTGCGGCCATGCCTCCCCGGTGTAGGGCGCGTCGGAAGGCACCTGCATTCCCTGGTCCTTCAGCTCGTTATTGGCGTGGGGGATGGTGTAGGGGAGGTAAAGCAAGAAGGGTTTGTATTTGGCTCCGCGAATAAAGTTGGTGGCAGCGCGTGTGAACACGTCGTGCACATACAGACCGTGGGCGCCGTTTTGGTTCCCCGCAAGAACCGTCGGCTGCAAAGGCTCGATCTCCGCACTCAGTTTGGAACTGCGCCACACATAACCGGGATAATAATCGTGCGCATGATTTTGATCGAGAAAGCCCAGCCATTCATCGAATCCACGCAAGTCCGGTGTCGACGGCGTGTTGGTCAGGCCCAAGCCCCACTTGCCAAATATCGCGGTCTGGTAGCCCGCATCGTGAAGCAGTTCAGCGATGGTGGTCTCATTGGTCGCCAGCGGGACGACACCGTTGCCCCGAATGCTGACATGGCCGACATGGAGCCCGGTCATCAGGACGGCGCGGGAGGGCGCACACACCGGGCTGCCGGCGTAAAATTGTGTAAAACGCATCCCTTCGGAGGCGAGCTTATCGAGGTGGGGCGTCTTGATCTTTTCCTGCCCATAACAACCCAGTTCGCCGTAGCCCAGGTCATCAGCAAGGATGAAGATAATGTTCGGCCTTCCTTGAAGCGCGGCGATTTTTGCTTGGAGCACACTCGCCCTCGGATCCGCAGCGAACCCGCACGGCAAACCGATCAGACACAGGACAGCCACCTTGCAAACCAGCCTCACGAATGCCGGCCAGGGAAGAAGCGGGGAATTCATCTCAAAAAGCATCCGTGACCGGAAAAGGGGACAAGGCGATTATTTCGCCGGCTTTTTGTCGCGCTTATCCTGCTGCGTCCGCTCGAATTTTCCGAACTGTTCAGCGGTGAGGATCGCCTTGAACTTGGGTTTGGAACTCGCGCGAAATTCCTGCTCTTTCCTGGCCCGATCCTCCTCCGTGAGGCTGGCGTCCCTTCGGTAGGTGTTAAAAGCCTTGATCTCCTCCACCACCAGCGGCCGCATTTTTGCCTTTTGATCGGCCGTCAGGGTGAGGCTCGTGGCCATGTGCTTCACCCTTTGGTCCGCGAGAATGCTGTCGATATCGCGGGGAACATCCTGTGCCGAAACAGGCAGCCCCACCAGCATGCAGGCGATAAGAAAAAGGACAGGCAGAACGTGGTTCATGGTATGTCAAAGGTTCGAGCCCGGCCGCGGGAAACCGGCCGTTGATGGGTTCCATTACACGAGCCGCAGCGCTGGCGCAAGCCTCGGGTGGCTTCCTGTCCTTCACACTCATGCGTGGCTTTCCTCCGCCTGTGGTTTGTGGAACGGCGTGTCAACAAGGCATTTGAACGATTCTCACTATTGTCATCGCATGTTTTTTGAGGTATGAACTGGCGCTTACACTTTGGCCCATACCGAATGAGAACTCGTACCTTGTGCGGCATCATTGCCGCAATCGCCGTCCCGTCATTGTTCTTTGTCGGCGGCAATCTCCTTCAGCGGCGCCCTCAGCCAACCCCTGCCGCAGAGGGGGTTCCCACTCTTTCCGTTTCGCCGACCGCAAAAGTGCCGCGCGCTGGCTCCAAGCCGCTGTTGGCGCTTCCGCCGGGCACGCAGACGTTTTGGTCCCAATCCTCGGCGCAGCCGGAGTTTGCCGCGTTTGCCGAGTGGACCGCGAGATACATGGCCGCCACTTCCGAAAGTGCGCGAACCACGCTTCAACCGGCTGGTGTGGAGTTGGCGCGTGTCCGTTTACAGGCGATGGCTTCCCTGATCGAAACCAATCCCGAGCGCGCCCTCACGCTTGCGATTCCACTTTCGGTTCGCCAACAACTTCCGCCGGATATCCATGCCTTTCTCGAGGAGCCAATCAATGCCCTGGGCCGCCTGGAGGTGCTCGGGTTCCAACCGGAAACCGGTCGTGAGGCAGGGGTTAGGCCAGTGCTGCGTTACGCGGAGATCCACGGCGAGCGGCACCAGGTGTTCACTTATGGCGACGGTCTCGGGTTCATCACGAGATCGGATGTTCCCTTGAACGGAATTCGGGTCCCGACCGCTCTATTGGCACAAACGCCCCCCGCGAATGGCCTTGCCCCTTCGCGTTACCTGATGGCATTGAGCGAATCGCCGGCGCGACTGCTGGACACGGCGGAATTGGCTTATTTAAAACAGAACCTGCAAAACGCGGGTGCTCCCGAACCCGTGTGCTCGGTTTCGGGCAAGGGATGGAATGCCAACAACGAGGCGACCGCTGTTCAGTTGGGGGGCAACCTTCATCAGTTTTGCGCCACAGTTCATGCGGAGGACTGGGTAAAGGCGGCAGTGGCGGCGTCCGGTCTGGAAGGTCCGATCTTCGAGCCGGCCAGCCTTTCCGAGGCCGCTTCGGATACCTATACGACGGGCCGCAAACGTTTCCTAATCATGCGCCCCGGCTTCAGCGATCTCACCAACACAATGAGCGACGCAGTGGTCCCCAGCCACTTCAACAGTTTCAGCAACCAGATGTATGAAATGTCGTACGGACGTCTCGTTTTTGCCGGGCTCGGCCATGGCTCCGATGCGACACCCATCATGAAACTTCCCGGCAATGCCGCGGAATACGACAACACCGGCCTGGGCAAGCTGTATGATACCTGCAAGGCGGTCGCCCAAACCAACTACGGTTTTAACCTCGCTCAGTATGATTTCTTTTATGTCGTCACCGGCAACCAGCCTGCCGCCGGTTACGCCGGTCTCGGGTTTGTGCGGGGCGTTGGGTTTCATCTCGCCAACGGCTATTTCAGCTCGGGAACGGCTGCACATGAATTCGGCCATAACCTTGGACTCAATCACGCCAATTTTTGGTCGACGCTGGGGAAAACCATCATCGGCACCGGCAACAGCGTCGAGTACGGCGATGGAAACGATCCCATGGGCGGCGCTGGGAGTTCTCCCCAACATTATGGATCGCGATACAAGAATTACCTGACATGGATTGCCGATGCCGACGTCGCGACGATTAACAGCGCCAACAGCGGCACCTATCGCCTGTATGACTTTGATCAGGCGGATGTGCCGGGCGGATTGCGCGGCTTGCGGATCGTCCGCACGAGCGGCCAGAATTATTGGGTCCAGTTCCGCCAGCGCTTCGGCAGCAAAGCCATGTTCAACGGCGTCCAGTTGCTTTGGACCGGCAACGGCAACCAGAGCAGCCTGCTGCTGGACGCTCGGCTCAAGGATGGTTCGGGTGACAGCGCGCTCGTCGTCGGCCGCACCTTCAGCGATGGCGCTCTCGGCATGCACGTCACCCCGATCGGCAAGGCGCATACCTATCCCGAATCGATCGACGTGGTGGTCAATGTCGGAACTTTTCCCGCCAATGTGCCGCCTGTGTGCCGCGTCTCCGTCAGTGCGACCAACGTGAATGCGGGTCAATCCGTCACAGTCAATGCCGTCGCCACAGATTCCAATGGCGATCCGCTCTCCTACTTCTGGGAATTCGGCGATGGCGATTATGGAATTGATAACAGTCCTGCCGCCACGCATGCCTTCACCAGCTCCGGAGAATACCTTATCCAGTGCACAGTGAGTGACATGAAGGGCGGCACGGCGCGCGACTCGGTGCTCGTTCGCGTTGCCAGTCCGACCACCTTCCGCATCAGCGGACGCGTTCTGCGCCTCGACCAACGGCCCCTTGCCGGGATCCGGGTTTCCGCGGATGCCACCCACAGTGCGTGGTCCGACAGCGATGGCACTTATGCCATCACAGGGCTGGCCCCGGGCAGTTATACGTTGTCCGCGCTGGAAACGGTTTCTGCATCGCCGACGTTCATTCACCCCTTCTTCGGCAATCCGGTGATTGTCGGGCCAAATGCCGCGAACCTCGATTTCATTGTCGGCACAGGTGCTCCGCCGGTCGCCATCGTCGCCGTGGGATCCACCTGGAAATATCTGGCGACCGGCGTTGATCAGGGCACCGCGTGGCGGGCGCCTGCGTTTGACGACACCATCTGGCCGACGGGCACGGCTCAATTCGGTTATGGGGAAGGGGACGAGGCCACCGTGATCAGCTATGGGCCAAATCCGCTCGCCAAATATACGACGAGCTATTTCCGCCGCGCTTTCCCGGTCGCCAATGCCGGCATGCTGACCAATCTGACCGTGAGCCTCCTTCGCGATGATGGCGGCATCGTGTATTTAAATGGGGTCGAAATCTTTCGAAGCAACATGCCCGCGGGCGCCGCGAGCTATTCGACGTTCGCGTCCGGGGCCATCGACGATCAGGTTTTTTTCTCAGGACCGGTTCCCAACGGGGTCCTGGTCACAGGGAACAATGTCCTGGCCGTGGAAATTCATCAGGCCGATTTGACCACGTCCGATGCGAGCTTCGATTTGCATCTCGATGCCGAAAATACCGGCGGCCAGGCGCAAGGCGCCGTTGCCTACCTGACCAGCCCCGAGAGCCGCGCGATTTTTACCGCGCCCGTTAACCTGTCGCTCGATGCGGTCGCGCTGGTGACCTCGGGCTCCGTGACCAACGTCGAGTTTTACGATGGCGCTACCAAACTGGGAATCGATTTGAGTTCCCCTTTCAGCCTTCCCTGGAACAACACGCCCGTTGGCAGTCATTCGCTGACCATTCGGGCCAAGTCAACAACGGGCATGTCGGCCACTTCGGGCCCCGTGAATTTTTCGGTGGTTCTGCCCTCGTCGGCCCCGCCGCCCGTTGTGCTTCCGCTCGTCAGCGCTGGCGCGATGTGGCGCTACCTGGCCAGTGCCAGTGATGCACCCTCCGCCTGGATCACTCCCGCGTTCAACGATTTGGCATGGCCTGCCGGTTTTGCAGAACTGGGTTACGGCGATGGACCCGATGGGCGTCCCGAGACCACCACCATCCCGTACGGAGGCAATGCGGCCAATAAATGGATCACCTCCTATTATCGCCGTGCGTTCACGGTGAACGATCCAACGGCTGTCACAAACCTCCTGTTGCACCTCAAGCGCGACGATGGCGCCGTTGTTTATCTGAACGGCGCGGAAGTTCTGCGGGATAACATGCCCTCAGGCGCGATCTCATGGTCCACCCTCGCAACCAACGGCGCGCCTGACGACGGCGCCATTTTTTTGGATTTCCCATTGAATCCATCCGCGCTCGTCGTGGGATCCAATCTGGTTGCCGTTGAAATACATCAAGCCACCATCGCCAGTTCCGATATCAGCTTCGATCTCGCCCTGGATGCGACCGCGTCCACCAACCGGCCGCGCGGCGTTTACCTCGCTTCTCCGACTGACGGCAGCACCGTTCCTTCCCCGTCCACCGTCACAATCGCTGCCGAGGTGGTCGCAGGCGGATCGTTGGGTGTCGACAAGGTGGAGTATTTCAGCGACGGCATCAAAATTGGCGAGCTCACTCATCCGCCATTCGAATTTGTTTGGAGCAATCCAGCTCCCGGTTCACATCAGTTGACGGCGGTCGCAACGGATGCTGCCAGCTCGGGGATCACCAGCGCACCCGTGACCATCACGGTGCTCTCGCCACCCACCGGAACAGCTCTGGTTTCGTTCGGCGACATGTGGAAATATCTCGACGATGGTACGATGCCGGTTGTGGCTTGGACTGGACGTCTTTTCGACGATCGTTCGTGGCCCGCCGGCCCGGCGCGTTTGGGATACGGCGGCGATGGCGAACTCACGACGGTCAGCTATGGAACCGATCCCAACATCAAACATATCTCCACCTACTTCCGTCGGAGTTTCATCGTGGGTAACCCGGCGGCATTCAGCGGATTGTTGCTGCGCCTGAGTCGCGACGATGGCGCCGTGGTTTATCTGAACGGCATCGAGGTTCTCAGGGACAATCTGTTGCCGGGTCTGGTCAGTTGGAATTCGCTGGCGGTGACAGCCATCAATGCCCCGGACGAAATGACCCCCATCGACATTCTCCTGGGAACGGCCGGTCTGGTTTCCGGCACAAATGTTCTGGCCGTCGAGATTCATCAAGCCGCCCCCGGCAGCAGCGACTTGGGATTCGACCTCGCATTGATCGGTTTGACCTCCACCAATACTGCCCAGGGTATCTACATCACCAGTCCCGCTGACGGCACTCACTACAACGCGCCGGTCTCGATCGGCCTCTCTTCATTCGCCGCGTCCATGGATCCCGTTTCACTGGTCGAATACTTCGACGCCAATTCAAAGATCGGTCAGGCCACAGCCAGTCCCTATTTATTCACCTGGAGCGCTCCCTCCCTGGGAACGCATTTCTTGTCTGCCAGGGCGACGTTCGCAGGCGGCCTGCAGGCGACCAGCCCAGCCGTGCGCGTCGTGGTGGGTTATCCGCCCGCGCCGGTGCTGCCCATCTTTGATTCGATCCTTCAGGCAGGGTCGATCTGGAAATATTGGGACAACGTATCGGCTGTCGCAGCCGGGTGGCAAACCACAGGTTTCAGCGACGCTTCTTGGCCCTCCGCCGCGGCGCGATTTGGCTACGGGCTGGACGGGGAAGTGACGACGCTGACGCAGGGACGCACGACGGTTTATTTTCGCAAATGGATGACGGTGACGAATCCTTTTGTGCTGTCAGACCTTGTATTCCGGCTTCAACGGGATGACGGCGCTGTGGTCTATCTGAACGGCGCGGAAATCTTTCGCAGCAACATGCCCACCGGGCCGATCGTCGCCAGCACCACCGCCGCGACCACCGTCAATACGCCAGAGGAGACGATGTTTTTTGAAACGATCCTGCCCGCGCGCCTCCTGGGCCTCATGACAGGAAGCAATCTGGTCGCGGTCGAGCTTCACCAAGCCAGCGCCACCAGCTCGGACGCCGGGTTCGATATGCAGGTCATCGCCAGCGGCACCACTGAGCCGCGGATTTATTTCAGCTCGCCGGCCGATGGCTCCAGCTTTTCAACCGGCGCGTCCATTTCCCTGGATGGCAATGCGTTCGCCGGCACTGGCTACGGGGTCGCCAAAGTCGAGGTGTTCGCCGACAGCATCAAGCTCGGTGAGACGAACGCTGTTCCCTTTCATTTCAACTGGCCGGCGCCCGGGATGGGCTCGCACACCGTGCTGGCGCGGATGACCGACACTCGCGGCGCTGCTGTGGATTCCTCACTGCTGAATATCAGCATCGGTCGCGAAAGTTTTACCAGCACTCTGATTGCGAGCAATTCAGTCTGGAAATATCTCGATAACGGTTCCAACCAGGGGACCAATTGGGCGCAACCCGGTTTCAACGACTCGACCTGGGCCAGCGGTCCGGCACGCCTCGGATATGGGGGCGATGGCGAGATCACAACCGTCAGCTTCGGTCCCAATTCAAACGCCAAATACACGACCACCTATTTCCGCAAGTCATTCGTCGTGCTGCCAGGCTCCGTCTATACCAACCTTGGGTTCAAACTGGCGCGCGACGACGGCGCCGTCGTCTATGTCAATGGACGCGAAGCCTACCGTGATAACATGCCGACGGGTTCCGTCATCTATACGACCTTCTCAGCGACATCCGCGTCGGATGAACAGAGCTTCTTTCCCACCAACATCGCCATCAACAATCTGCCGACCGGCCCCAATGTCATCGCCGTGGAAGTTCATCAAACGAGTCTCGGAAGCGGCGACCTCGGGTTCAACCTCGAGGTTAAGGGCAGCGGATACAGCGACGATTCATCGGTCCCGACGGCTACCGTGGAATTGGCAGACGGCATGATCGAGATCTCATGGCCTTCGACCTACACCAACTGGCGCATTTACTCCTCGCCCGACGCCTGGTTGCCGATGAGCCAATGGCAACCCATCTCCTCCATGCCGGTCATCGCCGGCGGCCGCATCGTCGTCACCATTCCGCCATCCGGCCAAACCGAGTTCTTTCGGCTCGGCCGTCCGTAACCCCGGCGCACGTCCTTCTACTTTTTCAGTCGAAAGATGCGGATTAAACCCGACGTGTCGACCGGCACCGGGCTGTTGGTCGCGGCAGGCGTCCACGATGGCGTCCCGGCGTCAGGAGATTGCTCCAGCGCGAAGCTCGAGTCGGTCCAATAGATAACCGTATTGGCCCCCAGCCGCGTGATGTTCGCACGAACGGGCGTCGCCGTGATTCCATCCAACTCCATCTCCCAGCCAATGTCGCTCGATGTCGCGGTGGATTGGTGAACCTCAACCGCAATAACATTGGTGCCCACAACGAGGTTCGTCGCGGCAATGGTGTTGGTATAAAAGGTCAGCGCTGCCGGCGCTCCACTCACGGTTGCCGGCGCAAAATTGGTCGCGTAGATC
>JBEEGQ010000399.1:0-13569 GCA_041166945.1 Verrucomicrobiota bacterium | reverse complement strand
CAAACGATTGCGGACGCTGCCTTGGACAGCTCCTGGGCCACGGGCGCGGGTGGATTTGGTTATGCGGATAACACCCCGGAAACGGCCGCCTGTCTGACACTGCTTCCCGACATGAAATCCATCGCCGCCGGGGGCGCGCCCGCGAATTATGCCACCCTGTATATTCGCCGTTCGTTCGATGTGACCAGTGCCGTGGATGCCAGCAAGCATCTGGTTCTCACCATGGATTACGACGACGGATTCGTCGCGTATCTGGATGGGGCGGAGTTGGTCCGGGGCAACGCCGGCGGCACCGTCGGCGTCGAACCGCCAGTGGGAACTCTCGCGCCGGGATCGCACGAGTCCTCGCTCGGCACAGCCCCCGTCAATCTTCCGTCCACGAATGACCTTGGGGTGGTCGGCGGCAGGCTGTCGGTTGGAACCCACACGCTGGCGATTATTGGGATGAACGCCCAAACAAACAGCAGCGATTTCATCCTGGTGGCCGATCTCTCCTTAACCTCGCCGGGGCCGGTTTCGCCTGTGATTACAGGCCCGCTGCTTTCCATGTCGATCGTCCGGTCCAATGCGATTGGAATCTTTGGGACCAATGCCTTTCCCGGATCCACCAAGGTGCGGATCAACGGTTCGGATGCGGCATTCGATTTGGGAACCGGTGCATGGTCCAAAACGCAGCCCCTGAATCCCGGTTGCAACACGCTGGTGATCGAAGCGGTCAATGCCGCCGGCGCAACCCTTTTCAGCACGAACCATCTCGTCGTGTCAGAACTCATTTCAACCTCGGTCGCCACATTGGGGAACAACACGACCTTCGATCCGTCGATGGGGATCATTCATGTGGATAATCATCTCACGGTTCCGGCAGGCGGCAGTCTCACCATCAACCCGGGCTGTGTGCTGCTCCTCGGGCCGGGGGTCAACGTGCGCGCGACCAACAGCGCGTCGCTGACGATCAACGGCTCCAGCGCCCAGCCGGTGTGCCTCCTGACTGCGGATGCATCGTCCATGTGGGGCGAGTTGGCCGCCGACGGCGCGGGGTCGCATCTCACGGTGCGCCACGCCGAAACGATCGGCGGCGCGGTCAAGGGCCGCAACGGGGCAACGGGCCTTCTTGAAGACAGCTATTTTCATGATTATAAAAACGGATCGGTGCCGATCGGCGGGTGCACCACCGCGCTGTCGATGACCGTTCGCCGGTGTCATTTCCGCGTTTACCATGAAACGCTCTGGCAAAACACCCTCATGCTGGTCGAGGATTCATTATTCGAGCTCGCTAACAACGCGAGCAGCGACGCGCTCGATTTCGACGGCGCCGTGGTCGGTTCGGAAATCCGCCGCTGCACTTTTCGGCACGGTCCCCAGTCCAACACCGACGCGATCGACATCGGCCCAACCACTTCCGGAAGCGGATCCACCAACACCTTCATCCACGACAACTTGATGTTCGATTTTCCGAACGACAAAGGCGTTTCGATTGGTGAAGGCTCCTACGGAATCGTGGTCAGCAACTGCCTGATGTATGGCAACGACTCGGGCGTGGCCGTGAAGGACTCGCCCGGGGGCAAACCGCCATGCACGGCCAATGTCCTGAACTGCACAATTGTCGATTGCGACTATGGCTTTCGTTGTTACAACAAATCCATGCCGGCGTCCCCGACCGATGGAGGCCAGATTACCAATTCCTACAACAACATTCTCTGGGCCAGCCGCATTTCGACATTCGAGATTTTGAACAGCGGCATCGTGATTGCGGATCATTCCGATTTTGGAAACACCAACTGGCCCGGCATCGGCAACTTTGATGCCTCCCCCCTGTTTTTGAACCCAGCCCAGCGCGATTATCGGCTTGGCCCCAATTCACCCTGCATCGGCACCGGCCGAAATGGCGCCAACCTGGGCGCGACGTTCCCCGTCGGTTCCCCGCTCGCGCCCAGTCATCCGGTGCTCAGCAGCGTGGTGGCGACCAACGGCCAGGTCCTCCTCGGCTTTTGGGTGGATTCAGAAAAGAATTATTCGCTCCAAACGAGCGACGTCGCCGCCGGCGGCTCCTGGACCAAGGTGGCGGATGTCTACCACCAGATGCGCCCCCGGTTTGTGGAAATCACCAATACCCTCGCCCCCAACAACCATTTTTATCGCCTCGTGACGCCGGTGCAGCCTTGAGCGGGTTCCGGTGACCCGCAACGACCTCAACCCAGGCAGGCGATCAGGATATTTCCCAACGGCATCTCAACTGCTCAGCATTTCTTCCGATTAAGAGCCACGGTATGGCGGCGTCCGAAACCCGCGGTCGATGAGTTTCTGGAATGGCTGCCCATGCCCGCCGCGTCCTGTTCCGGTACGGCACGGTCTCAAACTTGGATAATGAGCATGAGCATGGTTTCAGATTCAACGGGTGGAAACAGTCTGGATGGCGCTTCGCCAGCCGCCGCCAATCGCGGCAAGCAGACCGGCAAAATCCTGATCATCGATGACACGCCGGAGATCCGGATGATCATCGCCGAGACGCTGAGTCTTTATGGATTTGAAACGCTGACAGCCGAGGATGGCCTGTTGGGGAGCGAGCTTGCCGCGCAGGCATTGCCCGATCTGGTGATCTGCGACATCAACATGCCGAAGCTCGACGGATACGGCACGCTCAAGGCCATGCGGGATCATGAGGTCACCGCCGGCATCCCATTTATTTTTCTGACGGGCGCCGCTGACAAGAGCGACGTGCGCCGGGGCATGGAGCTCGGGGCGGACGATTATCTGACCAAGCCGTTTACCCACAAGGAACTGATGGCCGCGGTCAATGCCCGCCTGGACAAACAGGCGGAGTTGCAACGGCAATCCGACAAACGGCTGAATGAGTTGCGGGGCAACATCACGCTCGCCCTCCCGCACGAACTGCGCACTCCGCTGAACGGCATCATGGGTCTGGCGCAGATCATGATCGAGGATTATGCCACCATGCCCCCGGCGGAGGTCCTGGAGACATCCCGCTTCATTCATGACTCCGCCATGCGGCTGCATCGGTTGATCGAGAATTTTCTCGTCTATTCCCAGATCGAGCTCATGGCGTCCGAGGCCAAGGTGATCGACACCTCCCTCGGGGTAAAACCGGTTGCCGTGCAGGATCTGATGCCGGAGATCGCGAGGAAGGTTGCCGCTCGTTACAAGCGCGAGGGCGATTTGCTCCTCAAGGTCTCGGAGGCGTGCCTGCTCGTTCCGATCGAGAATTTATCCAAGATTGTCGAGGAACTCGGCGATAATGCATTCAAGTTTTCCGAGCCGGGCAAGCCCGTGCTTTTTGCGGCGGACGTCGCCGGCGACCAATGTCATCTCTCGTTCACGGACAAGGGCCGCGGCATGACGCCGGAACAAATCAGCCGGATTGCTCCCCACATGCAATTCGAGCGTCACACCTTCGAACAGCAGGGAGCCGGCCTCGGGCTCGTGATCGCCAAGCGGATCACTGAGCTTCTGGGCGGACAATTTCAGGTCGAGAGCAAGGTGGGTCAGGGCACCGTCGTCCGCGTTTCGTTCGCCATGCCGGGCATTTGAGGCTTCCCAAGGATGCGGTTTACGTTCCTGCTTTCCCATTCTAGCCTTCGGGCATGTCGCAGAAAGTCACCCTTGGTCATTCGCCGGATCCCGACGACGCCTTCATGTTTTATGGGCTGGCGAAGGAATTGATTCCCACGCACGGATTTCGATTCGAACACATCCTTCAGGACATCCAGACGCTCAACGAGCGCGCCACCCGTGGCGAATTGGATGTGACCGCGATCAGCATTCACGCCTATGCGTACGTGAGCGGGCAATACGCCCTGTTGCCCTCCGGTGCGAGCATGGGCGACGGCTATGGGCCCATGCTGGTGGCGCGGCAAAAATTCTCGCGCGAGGAAATCAGCCGCAAAACCATCGCGGTCCCGGGCACCATGACGAGCGCCTTTCTGGCGCTCCAGCTCTGGCTGGGACGGCCCGCCAGCGAATTTCGGCATGTGGTGGTGCCGTTCGATCGGATCTTTGAGGCGGTCCGAAACGGAACTGCGGAGGTGGGCCTCATCATTCATGAAGGGCAGTTGACGTTTCAAAACGAGGGACTGGTTTGTTGCGAGGACCTGGGCGTTTGGTGGGGTTCGGAAAACGGCGGACTCCCATTGCCGCTGGGTGGCAACGTCATCCACAAACGGTTCGAGCCCGCGGTCAGGCGCACCATCTCGGACATCCTGACGGCCAGCATCCGGTTCAGCCTCGCGCATCGCCCCGAGGCGGTGGAACACGCGCTTCAGTTTGCCCGGGACATGGGGCGCGACCTGGCGGATCAGTTCGTGGGAATGTACGTGAACGATTGGACGCTCGATTATGGCGACCGCGGGCGCGAATCGATCCGGCGTTTCCTCGAACGCGCTTTCAAAGCGGGACTGATTCCCGCCGCGCCGGCCCTCGACTTCGTCACGTGACGGTCGCGGCAAGCGGGCATGGCGCGGTCAGCGGCTTTTCCCGAACCCGCCTTTTTGCATGTCCCCGTTCATCACAAAAAAATCCCGCTCCAATTTCCCGAGCTCGGCATTGATTTTTGTGACGTTCGCCTTGGGATGGATGAAGTAAGTGGCCCACGCCGGGCGCGAGGGCATGTGGTCGAAACATTCGAACACCGTTTTCAAACCCTCGACTCCCAAGCCGCACGCCAGCGCGTTTTGCGCGCCGCGCAACACCGCGGTGCGCCATTCCTGTTCGGTGATCAGTTCATTGACCGGCATTGGAAAAGCCGCCTGGGTTGGAAATTCCGCAGAATGCTTTCCGTAATGGCCCAGATACTGATGGGCCAGATCAATGGCAATCAGCCCGCCCACCATCTGGTTAAACTGGCTCGCCTGGCGGTTCATTGTCTGAAAACTCTGCGCGTTCGCCGAGACCAAGGTCTGGAAATCCGGCGCTCCGTTCCCCCGTGTTTGCAGCGAGATTTGAGTCGTGTATCTGCGAAAAAATCCCCGCTCAGTCTCGTCAATCGCCTTGGCATGAGCGACACGATTGACGAAATCGATGAAGCCACTCGAAAGTTGCACAGGCCCTCCGGCAGTCTTTGCATCCGCACCTGGCAAACTCGCAATGCACGGCATCCGCACATCCGCGAGCAGTTTCGTGGAGGTGCCGACCAGTTGTCGTTGCCGGCGATCCAGCGCCGCCAGCAGGTCGCCCTGAATGTTGGTGATGTTGCGGAAGCCCATCTCATACGAGGGCGCTGGCTCGGCAGACCGAAGTTTCGCTGTTCCCACCAGCAGCAGGCATGCGCAGGCCAGGACGGCCAGGCGCGGTTGTTTTATTTGATTCTCAATCATCTCAATTTCTCCACTTTTTGGACGCCTCCCCTTATTTGGGCAAAGCGCTCACAAGGCACCCGCACGCAAATCACTTGCCATGCGAACCCGTCGCCCCCGGAAAACCTGCGTCCCGCGCCGCGGCGGTCCCTGCGGCGCACCATGACATCCGCCGCGAACCGGCCCCGCACCCGCATCAGCGTTGCCTGTTCTGAAGTTCCCTGTCATAAACGGCGTCCATGAAATATCGCCGCTTCGGGCGCACGGAACTCGCCATGCCCGTTTTTTCCTGCGGGGGAATGCGCTACCAATTCAAGTGGCAGGATGTCCCGGCCCGGGACATCCCTGGCGAGAATCAGGACAACCTCGAGTCAACGATCCGGCGCGCCCTCTTCCTCGGCATCAATCACATCGAGACCGCGCGCGGCTACGGAACATCGGAGATGCAGCTGGGTCGGATATTGCCCACGCTGCCACGCGAAAAAATGATCGTGCAGACGAAGGTGGCGCCGTCGGCCAATGCGGATGAGTTTCTCCGCACCTTCGATAAATCGATGGATTACCTCGGGCTGGCCCATGTGGATTTGCTGGCCCTTCATGGCATCAACAATCGCGAATTCCTCGATCACTCCCTTCGCAAGAACGGCTGTGTGGCCGCCGCAAGAAAATTGCAGTCAGCCGGCCGGATCCGGCACCTCGGCTTCTCGACCCATGCCAGCACCGACATCATCCTCGAAGCCGTCAACAGCCGCGAATTTGATTATGTGAATCTCCACTGGTATTTCGTGAATCCATTGAACTGGCCGGCCGTCCTGGCGGCGAACGCCCTAGATATGGGTGTGTTCATCATCAGCCCCAATGACAAAGGCGGAAAACTTTATCAACCTCCTGCCAAGCTGGTCGACCTCTGCGCCCCGCTGTCCCCCATGCAGTTCAATGACCTTTATTGTTTGGCAAAGCCGCAGGTCCATACGTTGAGCATCGGCGCAGCGCGGCCGTCCGATTTCGATGAACACATCGCCGCGCTGGAATTCTACGATCAAATCGACGAAGTTCTTGCGCCCATCGAGGAGCGGCTGAGGGACGAGATGCGCCGCGAGCTGGGGTCGGAATGGTGCGAACGCTGGTCTGAGGGGCTCCCTGATTGTCTTCAAGTGCCGGGCCAGGTGAATGTCTCCGAGATCCTCCGCCTCTGGACCTACGCCAAATCGCTCGACATGGTCGAATGGGGGCGGATGCGATACAACCTTCTCGGGCAGGCGGATCATTGGTTTCCGGGCGAGAACGCAGCGCACGCCGCAGGAATGAATTTGTCCGCGGCGCTGGCCGGCAGCCCGTTCGCCGCCAAAATCCCCGGCATCCTTCAGGAGAGCCATGAGATGCTGTTCCAGGCGCCTTCAAAACGACTCAGCCAGAGTTGAGGGTTGAGACAATGACGAGGTTGACGTAGATTTCGCGCGTGGTTTTTCGAGCCGTGCCGGATTGGCCGCGGCCGCGACCGAAGTATGCGTGACAAAAATCTGCTGCACCTGTTTCTGGTATTGAACGTCGCCATCGGCGGCTGTTTCCTGGCGTACCTTTTCATCTCGCGGAATAACCAGCCGCAGGTGGTTGCCACCCGCTTCGATGTGCCGGCTCCAAAAACCGATGGGGTGACGTCGGTTCCGCCCACCAAAGCCGTCCCCTCGTCCACCAACGAGATCATCGCCGCCCCCCCGGCCGCCGTGGAGGTCAAACCGATACTGACGAATAAAAAATTCGATTGGGAACAGATCGAGTCCGCTGAATACCAGGCGTACATCAATTCCCTGCGCGCGGTCGGCTGCCCCGAGGACAAGGTCCGTTACATCATCATGGCAGACATCAACCAGCTGTTCGCCAACAAGCGCCGGGAGGAGGCCATCGCCAAAGACACGCAGTGGTGGAAGGCGCAACAGGACATCATGATTGCCAATGTGCTTCAGCAAAAAGGCCGCGAACTCGAGGAGGCGCGCCGAACGATGATCGAGAAACTGCTCGGGTCCGATGCGCTCGAGTTCGAGAAAAGCGAATCGATGCTCTGGAGCAGCATCCAGCTCACCGGCCCGGTTCTCGGGGCGCTTCCCACAGACCTCCACAACACCGTCCAGGAAATTTGCGCCCGATCGATCGATCGCCACAACGGCGCCTTCTGGGCTCGCGTCAACGAAGGGCAGGGATTAAACACCGTCGAAATGGCGAAACTGCGGGAACAGACTCGCGCCGACCTTCGCCGGGTCCTCAATGCCGAGCAGATGGAGGAATTCCTCCTTCGTTATTCGCATAATTCCCAGCAGCTCCGCTTCGAGCTGCAGGGCTTCGACCCGACACCGGAGGAGTTCCGAAAGATTTTTCGCGCGGTCGATCCCCTTCAACATCAGTTGCAACTCGAATACGGCGGCACCGAGGCCTTAAGCCCGCAACAACGCGAACGGCTCGATCGCCAGCGGGATGCCGCCATTCGGGAAACTCTCGGCCCCCAGCGCTATGAGCAGTTCCTCGTCACCAAAGATCCGCTCTATCGTCAAGCCCAGGCAGTCGCCCAACAATATGGCGCGCCTCCCAAGACCATCATGCCGATTTACCAGATGACCAAGGCCACCGAGGTCAAGCGTCAGAAAATTTACGCGGACGCCGGCCTCACCCCGCAGCAAAAATCGGAGGCGCTCAACGTGGTCAACCAGGAACAGATGCGTTCCGTTCAGAAGATCGTGTCCGAGGCTTCCGTTCCCCGCTGACAGCCGGCAGCAGAACATAAAGAACGCCAGCACTCGTTCGGACCGTTCGCGGAACGCCTCCCGTCCCCGGGCGCGACGATTCCCGATGGGCTCGGCATCCGAAAGTTTCAGCAGGCTGGAGAACGAAAGATGGCATGATTCGACGTGATTTTATGGCCCGGGTTATCCAGGAGATGGCCCAGGCCCTGGCGCAAGGGTTGCACTTCAAACAACGTCGCGAATATGAACAGGCGTTGCGCGAAGTGGGCCGTGCGCTTCGCGATTTCGCGGTGGGTCATGATGCGCCCGGTTTGTCGTTGGACGACTGGCTGGCGCTTTGCCGGGAGCATCCAGGCTCCGCTGGCGGCGTGATGCTGGCCGTGGCGGATGTCCTCTCCGAACAGGGCGAACTCCTTTCGATTCAGGGCCGTCCCGAGGATGCCCTCGCGGCCCGACAGCTGGCGCTGGGGATTTTTCTCGAGGCACTGTTGAAGGAGGAATGTTTCGTCTCGCGGGAGCTGGTCGAGAAAGTGGAGCAAATCATTGCGCACTGTTCCATGGCGCCGCATCCCTCCGCATTGCTGGGGCGCCTGGTGACCTATTTCGAAGTGCGGGGTAATTTCGGCAGCGCGGAGGACACTTTGTTCGAGTGGATCGAGTCCGGGCACCCGGAAGCTTCGCAGGCCGGACGCATTTTCTACGAGCGGCTCGCCTCGTTTTCCGATGCGTCGCTGGCCGAGGCGGGATGGACGCGCGACGAGGTCCGGACTGGCGCGCAGGATTGGGAACGGGCCATTGCCGCGCGATCTTAAATCCTTGTTGGATTAAACTTTGGCCCCTTCCGCTGCCTGTGCATAATCGGCGCGCACGGACAGATGATCACTTTTTTACGCGGCAAACTCGTTGAAGCCCTGCCCACGCAAATTATCGTGGAGGTCCAGGGCATCGGTTACGAGGTGCTCATTCCGCTCTCTTCGTTCGATAAGCTTCCCCAACCCGGCGGCGACATCCATTTGCTGACCCATATGGCCATTCGCGAGGACGCGCATCTGCTCTATGGATTCATGACGATTGCCGAACGTGAGATGTTTCGGCTGCTCATCCACACGGTCAGCGGCATCGGACCCAAGATCGCTCTCAATGTGCTGTCCGGGATGAACGTGACCGCTCTTCGCGGGGCGGTTGCCTCCAGCGATGTGAAGGCGCTTTCCCAAATCTCGGGTGTCGGAAAGAAGACCGCCGAACGGATCGTGGTCGAGCTCCGGGATAAAATCGGCGCGGCCGGCGCCTGGGAGGCGAGCAGCGCGAAACATGGCCTTTCGGACGCGGACCAAAAAATCAACGATGCCGTGCTGGCTTTAATGGCGTTGGGATTCAAGCAAGTCGAAGCGCACGATGCCATTCGGGCGACGCAGGCATTGCTGGGGGCTCAGGCCGCTGTCGAGGACCTCGTTCGCGCGGCATTGAAAAAAGGCGGCAAATGATCGTGGAAAGCCCTCCCGCCCCATCCCCCGCGCCCTCTCCCCTCTGGAATGCTCCAACAATTCCGCATCAGCCCACCTTCTGGCAGCGTTTCCTCGCGTTGCTGATCGTTCTGGTCGCCCGGGTGGTCACCGCCACAATCCGATTTCGGTGGGAACGGGATCCGCACGAACTGCCACAGGCGGGACGCCCTTACATTTTTTGTTTGTGGCATAATCGGCTCCCGCTGGCCGTCACCCTTTACCGTCAATTCACCGAATCCGGCAGCGCCCCGTTCCGGCTGGCCGCGCTGGTCAGTGCCAGTCGCGATGGCGCGATGATGACCCGCGTCCTGGAATGGTTTGGAGTAGAACCAGCCCGGGGCTCGTCCAGTCGCCGGGGCACTCAGGCGCTGGTGGAATTGGCGGCATGGGCCGGGCGCGGCCATGACCTGGCGGTTGCCGCCGACGGCCCGCGCGGTCCGCGATACGAAATCAAACCGGGCGTCGTGGCGCTGGCGCAGATGACCCGCCGGCCCATCGTCGCGATCTCCTACCGGCTCACGCGAAAATTCACCTTGAAGAGCTGGGACAACTTCCAGATCCCCCTCCCGTTTTCCACCTGTTTGTTTACCTTCGCCGACCCCATTTTCGTTCCGAGGGAATTTCGCGACGCGGAACGTGAGAATGTCCGGGTGCGCGTCGAGTCGGAGCTGCGACGGCTCACGATCGATTAGCTCCCGCCTGACGTTGGTTGCTTTCGCGGGGGAAAGGTCCGTGCATAAAAACGGAAGCGTTGCGTCACGGATTCCACGTATTTTTTGGTCGAGGGAAAGGCAATCTGACGGGCGAACAGGACGCTGTTGGTGGCGGCGGCGCCCGTGCTCCATTTGGCGACATTCCCCGGGCCGGCGTTGTAAGCGGCCAGTGCATAGGGCAGGGGATCGTCGGTGCGCCCATAACGGGAGAGCAGCTTTTTCAAGTACCAGGCGCCGCACTCGGCGTTCTTCGATGGTTCATAAAGGCGTTCGAAGACATAAAGTCGGACGTGTTCCGCCGCCGCCCAATCGCTGCCCGTCTCTTTCATAATCTGCATCAGGCCGACTTCGCCGCTCCGCCCCCTGGCGTGTGGATTGAACCAGCTTTCCCTCCAGATCACCGCCTTGAGCAAGGCGGGACTGATCCGATGTTTCGCCGCCGCGGCGAGGATCACGGCGTCCTGGCTCCCCTCGCGAAATGTATGCCAGTGATCGAGCCACAGAACAAGCCCCCCCAGGCATGTGATCCCTATCAGCCACCACTTGAATTTTTTAATAAACTCGATCATGCGCGTTAAGCCTCGGAAGATATTCCCGCGCGAATGCACCAGTGGATCCAGGACGGATGCGTGCGCTTGCGGCAATCTCGGACGCCGCTACACTTAAGGGCGATGGTCGCCCGCGTCACCCTCGAAATCGCTCTTCGCAAGGAGTTCGATTACGCCGTCCCGCCGGATTTTGCCGGGCGCATCGAGGTGGGAAGCCGCGTCAAGGTTCCGTTCGGCCATCGCGAAGTCGCCGGCGTCGTCACGGCGTTGATGGAACAATCCATTCTGACCAACCTGCGGCCCGTCACAAAAGTCATCGGCGAACAGGGACAGATCACACCCAAGGTCCTCGCGCTGGCCCGTTGGATCGCGGATTACTATTGTTGCCCGGTGGAGATCGCCCTGAAATCCGTGCTGCCGGATTCCGTGCGAAAGGACAAGGACGGCTGGCGGGAACGGCTGGTCGTTCGAGTCGCTCCTCACAGCGGCGCGCTGCCGAAGCTCACCGCCCGACAATCGGATGTGTGGCATGTCATCGAGGAATGGCGCGAGCTGCCGCTCCAGGAATTGCTGCGTCTTACCGGGACCACTGCCGAAACCGTGCGGCGGCTCGAAGACAAAGGCCTCGTCGCCATTGCCCGGCAGATTTCCGAGCGCGACCCCTACGCGAACGACGTGATCCTGGCCACCCAACCGCTGGCGTTAAACCCGGAACAGGCGGGTGCGCTCGATAAAATTCTTCATTCGATGAATTCGCCGGCGTCGAAGTCGGCCGTGCCTTCGGTCTCCGCGAACGCAGCGGATGCGCCGCCATCTGTGTTCCTCCTGCACGGGGTGACGGGGAGCGGCAAAACGGAGGTGTATCTCCAGGCCATCGCGCGGACGCTCGAACAGGGCAGGGGCGCCATCGTGCTGGTGCCCGAGATTGCGCTGACGCCGCAGACCGTGGAGCGATTCAAGGCGAGGTTCAGTTCCGGAAAATTGCAGACGCTTGTCGCCGTTTTGCATAGCCACCTCTCCGCCGGGGAACGCCACGATGAATGGCAGAAAATCCGGCAGGGTCGCGCGCGCATTGTCATCGGGGCCCGTTCCGCCATCTTCGCGCCCGTCGATCCGCTGGGACTCGTCATCGTGGATGAAGAGCACGAGCATTCGTACAAGCAGGAGGAGGCCCCCCGGTATCACGCCCGGGATGTGGCCGTTGTGCGCGGCCAGCGCGAAGGGGCCGTCGTTGTGCTCGGGTCCGCCACCCCTTCCATGGAGAGCTTTTATAACGCGCAACGCGGGAAATACGCGCTGATCGAACTCCGACAGCGCGTCGACAACCAGAAAATGCCCATCGTGCGCGTCGTCGACATGCGCGCGGAAAACCGGAAATCCAAGGGCGGCCAAATCTTTTCGCAACAGCTCAAGGAGGCCATGACCCAGCGGCTCGAGCGCAAGGAACAGACGATTCTTTTTCTCAATCGCCGCGGCTGGTCCACGAGCCTTCAATGCCCAAGCTGCGGTTACGTTGCAGAGTGTCCCAACTGTTCCGTGTCGCTCACATATCATCGCGCCGCGCAGAAATTACTCTGTCATATTTGCAGTCACTCGGCTCCCGCCCCCCGGGTGTGTCCCCAGCCGAAGTGCGCCAATCCAGCCATTCGTTATTCCGGCCTGGGGACCGAGCGTCTCGAGGACACCCTGGCCAAGCTTTTTCCGCATGCCCGCATCAAGCGGATGGACTCCGATGTTTTGCATCGCAAGGACGATTTTCGGCGCATCCTGGGTGATTTTCGGCTGGGTAAAATTGACATTCTTGTCGGCACTCAAATGATCGCCAAAGGGCTTCATTTCCCGAACGTAACCCTGGTGGGCATCGTCCATGCCGATCTCAGCCTGCACATTCCGGATTTCCGCGCGGGTGAGCGAACCTTCCAGCTCATCACGCAGGTCGCCGGGCGGGCCGGGCGCGGCGACGTCGAGGGAGAGGTGTTTGTGCAGGCGTTCACGCCGTTTCATCCGGCGATTCAGCATGCGCGGCGGCACGATTACGCCGGCTTTTACGCGCAGGAAATCGAGTTCCGCGAGCAGCTCAAATACCCGCCCTGCGCCCGCATTGCGTTGCTCACGATAAAAGGCCGCAACGAGGAAAAGGTGCAGCTCAGCGCGGAACATCTGCGTCGGGAACTGGAGAATATCGTGCGCGGAAAAGTGGACGAACCGGTGCCGGAGACGGAGGAACTGGCGCTCGACATGGCCCGTTCTGTTCCCGCTCCCGCAACGCCTGGGCCCGTTGCTCATTCGCTTCGGGACCTCATCATCGCCGGTCCCGCGGCCGCGCCGCTCGCGCGCGCCGAAACATTTTACCGCTATCAAATCATGCTCCGGACCCGTCAGATGACCTTGTTGAGCCGGCATCTCGCCCAGCTCACCCAAAAACTGCAACTCCCGGACGATGTCAGTTTCATCGTGGACATCGATCCCGTCGATCTCGCCTGAGAATTTCCCTGCTGGGGTGGCAGCCGACGTGAGGAAGCTGGGTGCTAGTTGAAGCAAAATGCCGAATCCCGAGCAATGCCGGGGACATGGGGAGCAATCCGGGGACATGGGGTCACATCTCGACATTTGACGAGTGACAATTGCTTTGGCTGGGATTAGTTTCTTTGAATGACTCGTCCTTTTCGCATCTAAATTCCCGGGGGTCGGTATCATAGTGCCCGGGGCAACGAACTCCGGGGGCATGGGGTCACATCTCGACATTTGACAAGTGACAATTA
>JBEEGQ010000398.1:0-9615 GCA_041166945.1 Verrucomicrobiota bacterium | reverse complement strand
CAATGCCTCCGGGCAGGGATGGGTCTATTTCGCCAATCACGTCAACGGCGCCCTCGACGCTCCGGTTTCCGGCTGTTCCGGGCTGCTGTCAGGAACCGGTTTCACCGCGCAGCTTTTTGGAGGCCCGGCGGGCACCACGGATTCCAGCCTTGCCGCATTGACGCCACAGGCGCCTTTCAACAGCGCCCCGGCGACGCCCGGAATTGTGAAGGGTCCGGCGGCCGGGGTTGTGGTGCCTGGCGTGCCCGCGGGTCAAGTGGCCCGAATCCAACTGCGGGTCTGGGACAATCGCGGAGGCACGATTACGAGTTGGGCTGCGGCCGTGGCGAATCCAACGATTTCATCGGGCGCATCGCCGTCATTTGATTCGCCGCCGTTGACGCCGCAAAACACTGCGGAGCCGGTGATCCTGACCGGCTTGCAAAGCTTCACCATTTGTCCGCTGCGCCTGTCGATTCCCTCGGCTCTGGGCAACGGTGTGTATTCCATCCAGGCGTTGGGCACGGCGGGGCAGCAGTATGAGATAGAAACATCCAGCACTCTGACGAATTGGGTTTCACTTTTTCCCGTCACAAATGTTTCCGGGGTGGTGCAGTTTCGCGTGACGAACGCGCCGCCGTTGAAGGCCCGATTTTATCGTGCCCGCATCGGGCCCTGATGGATGAGCCGAATTGCGCTGCTTCTGCTCCTGGCACTTTCGGCGCGCGCCGGAACGCTGCAAACGCTGGATGGCCGCACACTCGTCGGAAGAATCCAGCTCGATGGAGGAGGCACATTCCTTTTCTGGCCGACCAACGGCGCACCCATCGGGGTCGACCTCACGAATCTGCTCGCGGCGAGTTTTTCTGATGTGAATTCCAGTTCACCGGAGAGCGGTCCCCGGCTGCGTCCGGTCATCATGGACGAGGAGCGTGGCGCGTTGCCCGAGCCATGGAGGAGCATGAATGCCGGACGGCCGGAACAACCCGGCAGCGCGGTGCATTATCACGGAAAATACACGGCAGCCGTTTCACGGGGCGCACCCGGCGGCAGCGATGAAGGATGCGAGCTGGTCTATCAATCGTTTCGCGGCAACGTCGAAATCTTCGCGCGCATCGCCAGCATCCTTCCGCGAGACGACCAGGATCGGCAGACGGCCGCCGGGCTGTCGATACGGTCCGGGACGGAGAAGGACGCCAGTTCGTTGAGGATCACCCTGACCGGCAGCGGTTCGATCAGTGTCCGGAAACGGAGCAGTTCGGGCGGTGGACCAGTGAACAGCTTGAGCACGATGCGGCGTCCGGATCGCAAACCACCTTACTGGCTGCGGCTGTCGCGCGAGGAAAACGTCATTTCGGCCTACCACTCGGCGGATGGACGGCGATGGGAATTCGTTCAACAGACCGAAATGGCGATGCCGGATCGGATCCTGATCGGATTTCTCGTCGCCGGCCGGCGCCGGGATTCGGATGGGACGGCGGAATTTGATCATGTGACGGTGCGGCCCCTGGAGGCGCGCGCCGCCTACACGCCGCGGGTTGTGCTGAAGGATGGAACGCGCATCGCGGATCCGTTCGCCGGCGTGGATGAGAGCAGCGTCAGTTTTTCGAAGGACAAAAGCGGGCTGCACCTCCTGACCCGGCACGTGGCGCGCCTGGAGTTTCGTCCCATTGAAGAGCCGGAGTTGTTGCCGGTGGGACGCACGGGAGTGCTGTTTTCGACCGGCGACTTTGTGGATGGAGAATTTCAGTGCGTGACCAACGGACGGATCCGGTTGAACTCGGTGTTGTTTGGACAGCGCAGCTTTGTCGTGGATCGCAAGGTGACGGCGGTCATCCTGGGTGATCCCTCGCTGGAGCCGGCGGCTTTCGAGGTGCGGACACTGGACGGTTCGGCATGGCGCGCGCGAGCCATCAAGCCGGTCGAGAACCTTCTGAAAGTGGAGACCGCTCATCTCGGTTCGTGTGATATTCCGTCGGCAGAACTGAAGGAGATCCACAGGATTCCGCGGTGAGTGGGGTGATGCGCATCGTCGCGTTGTGGAATTGCCACGGCGCGTCGCTCCCTGTCGGTGTATGTCCTGCGTCGGCGTAGCGCAGGTGTAGCGCAGGCGTCCCGCCTGCGAGTTCTGGCGGCGTCCCGCCGCCAAGGACCATTGCCCGCCGCCCCGTATGACTTGGAGTCGCGGCACGGGGCCGGTGCCGGAACCCGCAGCCGGGACGGCTGCGCTACGCGGGAAACTCGGGGGCCAGTGCACTAAACGGGGGGCAGCTTTTCGAGGAAATTCTGAAGCTGGGCGGTCAGGAATTCCACGCGCGTTTCGACTGCGGCCAGCGCGACATCGACCGCAGCAAATTGCGTGGCGCGCGTCACCGATTCTGCTGCCAGGACTGCTTCGCGGGCCGGAAGATCGCCGAGCTGTGTCACGGATCCTTTTAACGTGTGCAGGGATCGAGTTAACCGGCCCGTATCTTGCGCTTCGAGTGCCTGCCGCAAATCTGCGAGGAGCGGCGGCGTCATCTCGAGAAAAAGCCTGATCAACTTGCGCGCGGCGGGCACATCACCCCCGACCTGTCGCAAGAGATGATCCAGGTCCAGGACCCCTGGAGCGGAGGAACGCATCTCGGGTGTTCGCGCCAACCAACGCTCGATGACCGCGAGAAGCTCGCGGCGACGGATCGGTTTGGCGAGGTAATCGTCCATGCCGGCGTCGATGCATTGTTGGCGGGTGTCTTTCGAGGCATGAGCGGTCACCGCAATGATGGGCGTTCGGAAAGGCGCGCCCTGTTCCCGCTGGCGAACCGCGATGGTGGCCTTGATGCCATCCAGGCCGGGCATTTGCAGATCCATGAAGATCAGATCGAAAGTTTCACGCTCCAATATTTTCAGCGCCTCGTGGCCATTGGTGACCACGCGGGCTGTGTGTCCAAACTTTTTCAGCAGCGTGGTGAGCAGTTCGGCATTGACGGGATTATCTTCCGCGACGAGGAAGCGATGCGAACGGAATGGTGCGAGGGGAGGTGGGGTCACCGGTGGCAGTGTGGCGGGGGCGAGAAAACTTCCGGCAGGAGCGGCCGGCATGGGCACCACGAAGAAAAACCGGCTTCCGTGTCCGGGTTCACTTTCCAGCCAGATGCGTCCGCCCATGAGTGTGACGAGCCGTTTGGAGATGGCGAGGCCAAGACCTGTTCCGCCGTAATGGCGTGTGATGGAATTGTCGCCCTGGGTAAAATCCTGAAAAACCGCCTCCTGCTTGTCCTTCGGAATGCCGATGCCGGTGTCGACCACGGCAAATTGGATGGGGAACTGAGGGGCGCCCGCGGGCGTGTCGGGAGAGGATTCAGTGGAAAGTTCCACGTCGATACGAACGTGACCTTGCTCTGTGAATTTGAGCGCATTTCCAACGAGGTTGACGAGGACCTGCCGCAATCGAAGCAGATCGCATGTCAATGCGTCGGGCACATCCGGATGGATGTGCAGGTCAAGTTGCAACCCCTTCTCGCGGGCGCGAAGCGAGAAGGGACCCAGCCAGAGTTCGACAATTTCGCGAAGGGAAAATGGCTCGGCATGGATCTCCAATTTGCCGGCTTCTATTCGGGCGAAATCGAGCACGTCGTTGATCAGCGCGAGCAACTGGCTGGCCGACTGGCTGGCGGCGCCCAGATAATGGCGTTGCTCGGCGTTTAGTTTCGTATCGAGGGCCAGGTCTGTCATGCCGATCACCGCGTTGAGCGGCGTGCGAATCTCATGGCTGATATTGGCGAGGAATTCGCTTTTGGCGCGGCTTGCCGTCTCGAGCGCCTCCTCCGCCTGCTTGCGTTCCGTGATGTCGGTCGAGACGGAGACAAAATGTGTGACGACGCCGCGGGCATCATGGAGGGGCGCCAGGCCGATTTCGTTCCAGTAGAGCGTGCCATCCTTTCGGAGGCATCTCAGGACCGCGCGCGCCTCGCGTCCCTCCTGGATCGCATCGCGCAGCAATGCGACCCCTGGCTGGTCCTTGTCCGGGCCGATCATGGCGGAGGATGGCAGGGATTTGATCTCCCTCGCCGTGTAACCCGTCATGCGTTCGACAGCGGGATTGACATAGATGACCGGCAGGCCGGGACGCGTGGCATCCAGGATGGTGATGCCGTTCGTCGAGGAATTAATGGCGCGCTCGCGCACCCGCAACTGGCTGGTGATTTCGGCGGCGAGCCTCTCGGCGCGCGCCTGGGTGGAAGTCACGGTCTTGATGATGCCAAAAAACAACACGCTCAAACAGACGCCGGTCAGCGCGATGAAGAGCGGCTTGTTCCATTCTTCACGCCGCGAAAATCCGGGCAGCGAGCGAAAGTGCACCGTCCATTCCCGGGCGCCGATGGTGAGGGATGCATTGGTGGAAAGGATTCCGGGCGGCACGGGTTCATTGACCCTCAACACGCCGTCATCGTCATACAACAGCGAACTGCCCGACAAATCCGAGCCGTCGAAAATCTCGAAATCCACATCGGAACGGCTGTCCCTCAGCGCGTTGGTCATCAAGTCAGACATGACGAATGCGGCGAAGACCCATCCGGCGAGCGCCGCCTGCCGCTGGTCGAGGGTGGCGTGGGGAAAATTATTGGAGTAGATGGCCCGGAGCAGCAGCACGCCGGGAATATCATTCGTGCTTTGGAGAAGGGTGATGCGGCGGGTCAGCGCGGCGACTCCCGTGTCCCGGGCGGTATCCGCCGCCGCGCGACAAACCGCATTGGTACCGATGTCGACCAGCAGCGTGCGGCGGTTCCGATTTTTATTGATCGGCTCGACGTTGGCGATGACGAGGTAATCCGGACGATCGCCGGGGGGGCTGATGTCATACTTTTTGATCGGATAATTCCTGGGAAAATCATTTCGATTTTTCGCGAGGAATGCATCGCGGGTCGCGGGAGTGACATGTTTGATGAAACCGAGCGCGCGAATTCCCGGATAATGATCCTCGATGCCCACGGCATGGACGTAATTGCGCCATTCATATCGCTCGACAGTGACGCTCGCGGCATAGAGGCCGGCGGCCCCTTTGAGGACCTGGTCGTATGCCAGCATGCGATTGGTGATGTCCTGGCTGATTCGTTCCGCGCTATTTTGGAATTTTTCGAGAACTCGATCGGTGGCTTGTCCCCGGGTGACCTCCCACAACACAAAAGTTACGAAGAGACAAACCAGGAGAACGAACAAGCTGGCGCCCGGTCCCCAGGACCGAACCGACAGAAGCCGTCCGAAAGGGGACACTGTGTTCGCGGGATTTGGAGGGCGTTCGTCCATGCCGGCATCGTGGGCCGCGCACGGGCCCATGGGCGGGTCGCGGCACTGCCAATGTGCCGGGAAGGAGGGATTGAGACAAACCAAATCCCGGTGGCTCCGAGCCCGGCGGCGGGCGTTCCAGCGCGACCCTTGTTATTGATGCTTGAACACCACGGTGCTCATCGGGGGAAGCGTCACGCCCACCGAAAAGGAATGGCCGTGAGTGGCATGGTTCGCGGTCTCGACACCTCCGAGGTTGCCATGGTTGCTGCCGCCGTAGGAACTCGCGTCGCTGTTCAGGACTTCGCGCCAGAAGCCCGCGGCGGGCACGCCCACCCGGTAGCCGGTTCTGAGGACGGGTGTGAGATTGAGTACCACCAGGAGGCGGCTCCTGAGGTCCGCGCTTTGGCGGACGAACGACATCACGCTGTTTTCGGTGTCGGTGCAATCGACCCAGTAAAAGCCGTCCATGTCATAGTCACGTTCCCACAGGCCGGGTTCCGCGCGATAAAGTTTATTGAGGTCCTCGACGAAGCGCTGGACACCTCTGTGGAACGGTCCTTCGTTCAGCAGCCACCAATCGAGATCCGCGTTGGCGTTCCACTCGTGGGTTTGTCCCAGCTCCGCTCCCATGAACAGGAGTTTCTTTCCGGGGAACATCCATTGATAGGCGAGCAACGTGCGAAGATTTGCGAATGCCTGCCAGTCGTCGCCCGGCATGCGACGCCGGAGGGAGCCTTTTCCATGAACCACCTCGTCATGAGAGAGAGGCAGGACGAAATTTTCGTGATGATGATACAGCATCGCGAAGGTGAGATCATTCTGGTGATATTTTCGATAGACCGGCGCCTTCGACACGTAGTCGAGCGTGTCGTGCATCCAGCCCATGTTCCACTTGAGGCTGAATCCAAGCCCGCCCAGGTAGGGAGGACGCGTCACTTGCGGCCAGGCGGTGCTCTCCTCGGCGATGGTGACGACGCCGGGATGCTCCGTGTGTACGATGTGATTGAAGTGACGAAGGAATTCCACGGCCTCGAGATTTTCGCGCCCGCCGAACTGGTTGGGGATCCATTCGCCCTCCTTCCGGGAATAGTCGAGGTAGAGCATCGATGCGACGGCGTCGACGCGAAGCCCGTCGATGTGAAATCGCTCGCACCAGAACAGCGCGTTGGCGGCGAGAAAATTTCGCACCTCATGCCGTCCGAAATTAAATATCAGAGTGCCCCAATCCTGGTGGGCGCCTTTGCGAGGATCCTCGTGCTCGTAGAGACAGGTGCCGTCGAACCGCGCCAGGGCCCAGTCATCCCTCGGGAAATGCGCCGGCACCCAATCCACAAGGACGCCGATGCCCGCCTCGTGGAGGGCATTCACCAAGAATTGGAAGTCATCCGGCGTTCCGAAGCGGCCGGTGGTTCCGAAAAATCCTGTTACCTGATAACCCCATGAGGGATAAAAAGCGTGCTCGGCCACCGGCAAAAACTCGACGTGCGTGAATCCGAGCTGGCGGAGATAATCGACGAGGGGCCCTGCCAGTTCCCGATAGCTGAGCGATTCGAAGGCATTTTTTTTCCGCCACGAACCCAGATGCACTTCGTAGATGCTCATCGGAGATCGCAGCGGATCTTTCCTGGCCCGTTCCGACATCCATGCCGCGTCGTTCCAGGCGAATTTGTGATTGTTCCAGACAATCGACGCTGTCTTGGGAGCGGGCTCGAAGAAAAATCCAAATGGATCCGTCTTGAGGCTCAGGTCGCCATGGATCGTTTTGATCTCGAACTTGTAAAGCGCGCCTTCGCCGACGCCCGGCACGAACAATTCCCAGACCCCGGACGCGCCCAGAAGGCGCATCGGATGATACCGGCCATCCCAGCCGTTAAATTCACCGACCACGCTGACGCGCTGGGCATTGGGAGCCCATACGGCGAAACTCGTCCCCGGCACGCCATCGATGAGGCGCAATTGGGCGCCGAGCTTGTCGTAAATGCGGCGGTCATTGCCCTCACCAAACAGATGAAGATCCACTTCCCCCAGCGTCGGAAGGAACGAATAACCGTCCCGCGTTCGCCGGCGTTTGCCTTTATAATCGGTGATGACCAAATCATAGGCGTAAACGCTGCTGGCGGCTTTGGTGACGCCTTCGTAAAGACCCGATTCGTGAATTCGCTCGAGCTTGAATGACGGTTTCTTCTTTTCGGTCACCGGCGCGATTTCCACGCTGGCGGCATCCGGCAAAAAGGCGCGAACCACCAGGCCGCTGCCATCGCCGAGCGGGTGCATGCCGAGAAGTTCGTGGGGATGGCGGTGCTGAACGTTGAGAAGGCTGTCCCGTTCCGCGTCAGTCAGAATCATTGCAGCCGGAGGGTGGCACGCAAGGGGCCGGAAGGTCAAACAACGACGGACAGAGGTATTTCAGGCATGCCCTCTCAGGGCGAAGCGGGCGTGACAAGCCGGAAAAAGCGCGCCGCACCCGAAAGCGAATTTGTCACGGTGACAGATCGCGTGGCTGTGCCCGCCGGAATTGTAAAAATGTTGGTCCAGGTCGAGGTATCCAGAGTGCCGCCACCCAGCACACTGTAAGTGCGGTTGGAAAGGGCCATGAATTGCAGGATCGCGGACGCCCCCTCAAGGGTGATCTGGTCCACTTTAAGATAACTCGCCGAATCGAGGGGATTCGTGCCCGCGAGATATTCGTGAAGATTGTCCTGGCCGTCGCCATCGGGGTCTTCATTGGCGTCGTTGACGAAAGGATTGGTACCGTTGGCTTGTTCCCATGAGTCGGGCATGCCGTCGCCATCGGTGTCGGCTGCCGCGAGGGATTGGCCCGGGGTGGGGCCGGCGGCGATCCAATTGATGGGATCGTTGCCATAGGCCGCCGCGTTGAGGCGCTGAAGCGACGGACCGCTGCCATCCGCCGCGGGTGGCCATGGGATTTTATCGTTGAACCGCACCTCATCGACGGTGATGTAGGGAACGCCGTTGGTGTCGGGCGCGTCCGGACGTTGCAATCGCAGCCGTTCGCCACTGTCCTGCAACTCACCCTGATAAGGCCCGAGGATGAGGACTTCGGCGGGAACACTGTATCGGGCCCGAAACACGGCGGGATTTGTTGCTGCGATCACGATTCGAGCGCCGGCATTCAGCGTGAGGTTGGTCGGGAAATCGTAAGCGATGCCATTCAGCCGCCAGACGTTCGTGGCGTGAGCCGGATCGAAAAGAGGCACTGCCGCGGCAGTGATGTTTTGGAGTTCGATGAACTCATCCCCGCCCACGGCAGGATGATAATGAACTTCGCTGAGCACGACCGGTCCCACGCGAGGCCCCGGATTGGCACCAGGCAGCGACAGGGCGAGCTGCGGGGGAAATTGCTCATCGCCGACGCTGTTCAGGTAGCGGCCAAAACTGACTCCGGGGGCGGCGCCGTCGAACGCGAAGCCATGACTGTAGCCGGTGAGGTTGCCCGCGGCATCGCCGCTGAGGAGATAGACCGATTCCCCATGTGAACTGAGGGAGAAGCTGCCATTCGTCCCCGGCGTGGCATTAAATTGGTTCTCGCTGAAGATCATAAATCCGCCGGCGGAAATCGTTGTGCCGTTCGGGATGCGAAACTTTTGTGGAATCGCGCGGTCGTCCGAAAGAAACCACCCTCCGATGTTGGCGGCTGCCGCAGTGGGATTAAACAATTCGATGCGATCGACGTCGGGGAAAACGCTGGCGGTGAGAATTTCATTAATGACGATGGCGGGTATCGATGGGATCGGATCGTCGGCCCCTGGCGATCCTCCCGGATAGGTGCTCGCGCGCCAGTTGGCACCGTTGTCGGGGGCCTGGCCGGCCGCCGCGGAGGCCGGGACGAGAGAGAAACCAAAATTATCCGGGGCAATCGGCCAGGGCGCATCGTCATCGTATGTCACGGAGAACACCGTTGCGCCTAGCGGATGGGAAAGCGTGAGCGTTTCGCCGGCATTGTTGAGGCCGCCCGAGTAAACTCCGTTCACCGGCACGCCAGGATATTTGGACGAGAACGCAGCGAGATCGCGGGCCAGCACGAAGAAGCCGCCCGGGGCGAGGATGGTCCCGTTGGTGAATGTGAACGTGATGGCTTTGGTGAAGGTGAGCCCCGAGAGATTCAGCGTGCTGGTGCCATTGTTTTTGACCTCGATGAACTCAAAATCGTCGCCGTTGGTGGCTCCGACCGAGGGCGGATTATACATGATCTCGGTGAGGGCGAGCTTGGAGAGATCCTGGGGAGGATAAAATGCCGCCTCGATGAGTGCGCTCCAGACCCCACCGCTGAGCACCCGGGCGCGAACAAACGTCGTGGCATTGATGGCCAGCGGGGACGCGTAAGCCTGGGCGGTCGGCGACACAGCC
>JBEEGQ010000397.1:0-4967 GCA_041166945.1 Verrucomicrobiota bacterium | reverse complement strand
GCCCCGCAGCTACATCATGAATGGCTGGAACGATTATTACCGGACCCTGGGCATCAGTTGGCGCGGCTTTCCCGGCACCACCAACAGCCTCAATGAAGGAGGAATCCCCGAGCCGAGCGAAACGATTTTCCTGGGCGAGAAGGAACAGGAGGCAACCCATTTCTACATGGATTACGATCGTTACGAGGACCTCAACATTTTGGACCCGGGCAAGCATTCCGCGCCGCCGGGCCAGGGAAAAGGGGGATCCAATTATGCGTTTGCCGACGGCAGCACGCGCTATCTGCGATTTGGCCAATCCACCTATCCGCGGAATCTTTGGGCGGTCAATCCTGTGGAACGCTCGCTCGGCCTGATTCCTTAAAGCATTTCCTGTAAGACGGCGCTGTGTTTAGATCCCGACATGCCGCCTGTTTGCAAAGCCGCCATTCTCGCAGCGGCATTCCTCGCACAGGACACGTCGATGGCGCATGCAGCGATCATCGAGTGGACGCAGCATGACGGCTGGCGCGAGGCGCCGCTTGTCGTTCCCACGGGAGGCAAATCGGGCTTCACATTGATCCGACCCGAACAAAGCGGAGTCCTGTTCACCAACCAGCTCACGTATGATCGCTCCGAGGCAAATCAAAATCTGATGAACGGCTGCGGGGTCGCCGCCGGCGATTTCGACGGCGACGGCCAATGCGATCTTTACTTCGGCACCTGCGAAGGGGCCAACGCGCTATTCCGCAACCTCGGCGGCTGGCGGTTTCAAAATGTCGCCGCCGCAGCGGGCGTGGAAGCCACCAACCAATCGACGAAAGGCGTCGTTTTTGCCGATGTGAATGGCGACGGACGGCTCGACCTTTTTGCGGCGTCCCTCGGCGGGCCCAACGCTCTTTTTTTAAACCTGGGGGGAGGACGCTTCACCAATGTCACAGGACCCGCCGGCCTCATCTCCAAGGCCGGCGCCCATTCGGCGGCATTCGCAGATGTCGACGGCGATGGCGATCTCGATCTGTATGTCGCCAACTACGGCGTCCTTTCGATTCTGCGCAGCGGCGGAAATTTCTCGATCGGCAAGGTCAATGGCAAGGACACCGTCGTGGGACGCTGGGCGAAACGACTTAAACTCATCGATGGCGCGCTGATTGAAATGGGCGAGCCGGACGCCCTTTACTTGAACGATGGGAAGGGCAATTTCCATGCGGTCTCCTGGACGGGCGGCGCCTTCCTGAATGAAGCGGGCCAACCGTTGCGGACGGAACCGATGGACATGGGGCTGTCCGTCATGTTTCGCGACATCAATGGCGATGGCGCTCCCGATATTTATGTCTGCAACGATTTTCAAACACCCGACAGGATTTGGATCAATGACGGGCGAGGAACATTTCGCGCCCTGCCGGATCTGGCATTGCGAGTGACGCCGCATTTCTCGATGGGAATTGATTTCGCCGACATCGATCGCGATGGCCACGACGATTTCTTCATCGGCGACATGCTGAGCCGCCGGCACAAGTTGCGGATGACACAAATGGGCGAGACCAATCCGCCGCCGGCGCGGGTGGGTGAAACGCTGGATCGCCAGCAAATCCGCCGCAATGTGCTGGGATGGAATCGCGGCGATGGCACTTATGCGGACATAGCGGAATTTGCGGGCGTGGCGGCGAGCGACTGGACCTGGTCGGTGGCGTTTCTCGATGTGGACCTGGATGGATTCGAGGATCTGCTCACCGTCAATGCCCACGCTTACGACACGCAGGATTGGGATATGATCCAGCGCGCTCCCGCTGCCAACAACAGCGGGTCCAACCGGCAGATCGGAAAGAACCTTCGAGATTATCCGCCGTTGATCACCCCCAACTATCTGTTTCGCAATCGCGGCAACCGCACCTTCGAGGAGATGGGCGCGGCCTGGGGCTTTCATTCCACCAACATCTCGCACGGAATCGCGCTGTGCGATCTGGACAACGACGGCGATTTGGACGTGGTCGTGAGCTGTCTTTGGCAGCCGCCGCTCCTCTATCGGAACGAGTCGAGCGCCCCGCGCGTGGCGGTCCGCCTCCGTGGCGCCCCGCCCAACACCCAGGGTATCGGCGCCAAAATCAGGCTTCTCGGCGGCGCGGTCCCTGTCCAAAGCCAGGAGATTCAATGCGGCGGACGCTATCTCTCCGCAGACGATCCATTGCGAACGTTCGCCGCGGGCGCCGTCACGGATGGGATGACGTTGGAGATCACATGGCGCGGCGGAAAACGCAGCACTGTCGCCAACGTCAAAGCCGATCACATCTATGAAATTGACGAATCGAAATCGGTGACCATCCCACCGGCCGCACGCGGCGGCGTGTCCCCCTGGTTCACCGATATTTCAGCCGCGTTGAACCATTTTCATGAGCCGGCGACGTTTGCGGAACTGCCGCGGCAACCCATGCTGATTCGAAGCCTCTCCAACCTGGGACCCGGCATCGCCTGGTGCGATCTCGACGGTGATGGCGTGGATGAATTGATCGTGGGCGCGGCGGAGGGCGGACGCATCGCGGTCTTCCGAAAGCCGGGTCAGGGCCCGTGGGCGCGATGGAACGATGGCACCGGATCGGCGCCGTTGACGGATGAGACGGCCGGATTCGCCGCGGGAGAGAACGGATTGATTGCCGGAATCTCGAATTATCGCGGCGGACAAGGCGAGCTGCTGGCCATTCGCGCCGCCGGCTCGGGTCCGGCGACCACTGCACTGGCGACTTTCCCGGCCGGCGAATCTTCTCCAGGCCCGATCGCTGTCGCGGACATCGATGGCGACGGGGATCTCGATGTCTTCGTTGGCGGACGCGTGATTCCCGGACGCTACCCATCAGCCGCCTCGTCGGTGTTGCTGCGCAACGACGGCGGGCGTTTCGTGGCGGATGACAAGGCGGGCGCGGTTTTAAAAAAAATCGGCCTGGTGAGCGGCGCGGTCTTCAGCGACCTCGATGGGGATGGTTTTCCTGAATTAATCCTCGCGTGCGAATGGGGGGCGTTGAAAGTTTTTCACAATAACCACGGGAAACTGGAGCCGCTGGAAGCCACCGTGCGACAACCAAGTTCGAAGGCGTCCTCGTTCAACGAGATGCCCGGATGGTGGACCAGCGTGACAACCGGCGACGTGGATGGAGACGGCAGGATGGACATCATCGCCGGGAACTGGGGCTTGAACCATTCGGAGGCATCGGGCGAACGGGCGCCGGCCCGGGTCTATTTTGGGGAGTTCGGCGGCAATGGATTTTTCGACCTGATCGAAGCGGAGAGGGAGCCAGAGGATGGACGGACGGTGCCGAAACGGGACCTGGCTTTTCTGAGCCTGGGAATGCCGGGTCTGCGCGCGCGGTTCCCGACCCACGCGTCATTCTCGACGGCCGACATGCGCGCCGTGCTGGCCGACAAATTCGCATCCGCAGGCGAAGCGCGCGCCGTCGCGTTCGCCACAACAGTGTTTCTGAATCGCGGCGATCACTGGGATGCAATGCCGCTTCCAGACGAGGCCCAATTCGCGCCCGCCTTCGGGATCAACGTCGCGGATTTCGATGGAGACGGTCACGAAGATCTGTTTATCGCGCAGAATTTTTTTGCACAGCGCCCGGAGGAACCGCGCGCGGACGCGGGGCGCGGCCTGATTCTGCGGGGGAAAGGCGACGGCCGTTTCGATGTCGTGCGCGGCCCGGATTCAGGAGTGATGATTTACGGCGAGCAACGCGGCTCAGCTGTTTCAGACTTTGATGGCGACGGACGGGTGGACCTCGCCGTGGGGCAGGCGGGCGGAGCGACGAGGCTTTTTCACAATGCGACGGGGAAACCTGGATTGCGGATCCGCCTGCGAGGGCCGGCCGCCAACCCGAAGGGCATCGGCGCGTGGGTCCGTTTGCTGGCCGGAGAGACGTCGGGCGCCGCGCGCGAGTTGCATGGCGGCTCAGGCTATTGGTCGCAGGACAGTGCGATCCTCGTGATGCCCCTGCCCCGCTCGCCGGCACAGATCTCGGTGCGCTGGCCTGGTGGCAGGATAACGACCGCCGATCTACCCGCCGGGACGATGGAAGTGGGGATCGACATCAGCGGAAAGGTGGAAAAGTTGCGTTAAATGGACCAGCGGTAGCAGGTCCTCCTCTCCCGCCCTTCGGGCACCCTCTCCTCCATTTCCGAAATGGAGGAGAGGGAGGTTCAGTCCAGCGGTTACTGGGCAGGGAGCGGATGGTGCGCAGTTGCTTCCCGCCTCGACAAACCGATTCGCACACGGTTTGATCAAGTCTCGCGATGAGCACTGCAAACAAATGTCTCGTCACCGGCGCGGCCGGCTTTATCGGGAGCCACCTGATCGACGCGTTGCTGGCGCGCGGCGCAACGGTTGTCGGTTTTGACAACATGAAACTGGGGCGGCGCGCCAATCTTGCCGCGGCGCTCGAGAATCCCCGTTTCAAATTTGCCGAGCTCGATTGCAACGATGTGCACGGCGTTTCCAAGCTGGTGGATGACGAGAGCCGTGCCGGAGCCTTCGACATGGCCTGGCACCTGGCTGCCAATTCGGACATCCGCGCCGGCGTGAATGACTCGGACGTGGATCATCGCGACACGTTTCTCACCACCCACAGCCTGTTGAAGGTTCTGCGGCTCCACAAAATCCGCGGGCTCGCATTCGCCTCCACGAGCGCCATTTACGGCGTGCTGCCGGGCTTGATGCAGGAGAACGCCGGACCGCTGTTTCCCATCAGCAACTACGGCGCTATGAAACTCGCCTCCGAAGCGGCCATCAGCGCGGCCGTCGAGGCTTTCCTGGAGCGTGTCTGGATTTTCCGATTCCCCAATGTCGTGGGCAGCCGCGCCACGCACGGCGCGATTTATGACTTCGCCCAAAGGCTCAAAAAGAATCCTGTCCAATTGGATGTGCTCGGCGACGGCTCGCAGGAAAAGCCCTATTTTCACGTCGCGGATCTGATCGAGGCGATGCAGTTCATCGTCGGCCA
>JBEEGQ010000396.1:0-3976 GCA_041166945.1 Verrucomicrobiota bacterium | reverse complement strand
GTTTGATCGGGTACGCCAGGATATCCTGCGGATCGAGATAATTATGCCAGCGGGCGGCATCCCGGAGCGGTTGTGGAAGTTCTGGGGACGGAAAGGTGATGCCGGTGTATTCCGCGAGCGCCAGGCTGAAAAGGGCGATGTTGCAGCCGAATGTGATCAGGGTGGAAAGGGACTGCATTCGTTCAAAGGGTGTCACGACAGGGATCGTGGCGCTGTTGGGCCGTTGATGATCCCAAACATAATTCGACATGATGTAACTCCCGAGGGAATGCGCCATGACAATCAGCGGCGCATCGCGGTCGCCCAGAGTCCCGCGCAATTTCAGGATCGCCTCCCGCACCCTGGCATGGATCCGTTGGTAAACGTCGGGAAGCGCCCCGGGTTCGCGCTGATACGCCACGGCATCCCCCAGGTTGCGCATCACGAATTCCCGCAGTGCGGTGAAACTGAGCGAATGGTTTTTCGAGAGCGTCGACAGCAGCCTGGTCTCATGGGACTCGAGAATATCAGCCCAATAAACAGGCTGCCACGCGATGTCCCGGGGGTGGCACCCCAGATTTTTGACGCGCTGACCGACCTCCTCGATCATCCCGTCTGCAAAATGACGATTCTTTTGGGAACCCATCCCGTGAACCACCAGTATTCCGATTTTCGCCGACATGCCGGTTGAGTGGACGCCATCCGCGCCGATGCAGCGACCCTTTTAGCCGCTACACTCGAAGCCAGTCGCTCCGGACGGAGATTGCCGATTCGATGTGTTGAATCCAATCATTCTTCCCTTTCCCGTTTCCTTCAATGTTGACTATGCCGGGCAATGTCCGGACAGTGCGGTCTCCCATGAAGGAACCCGGTCATTCGCCCCGGACGTTGTGGACCCAAGTCATTGAGGTGATCCAAAACAACACCGGCGCTGAGGCCGGGCGCGCTCTTTCCGATTTTTGCGAGCAATACCGGCCCGTCATCGTGACCTTTTTTTGGCAGCGCGGCTGGAAGCCCGAGCTCGCGGAGGATCTGGCGCACGATTTTTTCGACAACCGGATTCTCAGCCGGCTCGAGAGCCAAAATGGATTTCTTTACCGGGCCCGACGAGGCGCGGAGGGCGGATTCCGCCGGTTCCTGGCTTCCGTTCTCTGGGATTTTCACAAGGACGCATTGAAGCGAATGCTCGCCCAGAAAGTCGGAGGAGGCGCGGTCCATGTTCCGATCGGAGAGGTGGAGTATTCACAGCTGCCGCAAGGCCCGCCTCCCGACGTCCTCCACGAGATGGATGCCGTCCTCGCGCGCAAAATCCTGGATGATGCCGTGGGTGAATCGTCCCGTTCGGAGGTGCTGCTCGCGTATCTGAAGGATGGCGAGATGACCGTCAGCCAGGGTGCGGCTGCATTGGACATTTCAGAAGGCGCCTTCAAGGTAGCCGTTCACCGGCTCCTTGACAGGCTCCGGACCAGGCTCCGGGCGGAGGTCTCCAAGCTGGTGGGCCCGGATGAAAAGGAGATTTCGGGTGAGCTCGATTACCTCCTGAAAATCCTGGGAAAAGAAAAATTGTAACTTCTTCCCGGGCTTGTCGGTTGAAGTGCGACGGAAGAGCGAACGCGATCGGCCGCGCGCTCCGGTGGCAACTCGCAAACGCGCATGACCCAACATTGCGAAATCTGTGGTTCCGAAATTGAGGCGGCACACCCGTTTCGAGTCTGCTCGAAATGCCTCGCCGACGAGCCGCGCCCGGCTGCCGGCGGGGCGCAACCTCCGAATTCCGAAAGGGCGCCGGGAGGCAAAAGTTCGCGGCTCACCGTTCGCGCCACATTTTTTGACGAGTATGATTTCATCAAAAAAATAGGAACGGGCGGCCAGGGCGACATCTGGAAAGTGTGGGACTTTGAGTTTCGCCGGGAAGTTGCGATGAAACGTCTGGGCAGCCGGGCGGCGGCGTCCGAGTCCGCCTGGCATCGGTTTCTTGCCGAGGCCCAAATTGCGAGCCAGCTCGAACACCCCGGCGTTCTTCCGATTTTCGACGTCGGATTGGAGCCGGATGGTTCGCCCTTTTACACGACCCAACTTCTCCCCGGCACGACGCTGGCGGACGTCTGGCAGGCCATTCACCGGGCTCCGGATGCCAACGGCGGAAAAAAACCACCAGAATGGACGCTTCGCAGCGCGGTGGAGATGCTGTTGCGCGTCTGCGAGGTGATGGCGCACGCCCACAGCCGGGGTGTGATCCATCGCGATTTAAAACCCACCAATGTTCTCGTCGGACCCTTCGGGGATGTGCGCGTCATTGACTGGGGGTCAGCCCATGTCCTCGCCGGCGCACGGCAGGCAATGGCAGAGACATTCGAAACTGAGGATGGATTACGGATCCAGACCGATCGGCAGCAGGCCATTCGCGCACAACCGGGCTCCCCGTTGATCACGGGAAATGACGGCGGCCCGCTGACGCTGCTGTTTGTTCCCCCCGAAATGTTGCACGGCACAGGCGATGCACCGGAACCCGCGACGGACGTGTATGCGATTGGGGTGATGCTTTATGAATTGCTGACCGGCCGGTTTCCCTATTCTGACCCCGGCGGTGCGCTGCCGTCCGCAGACAGTTTAAAGGAGCAAATCAATCGAGGCCCGCCGGCGCCCGTGCGACATATCCGACCAAAGGCTTCAAAGGATCTCGCGGCGATTTGCGCGAAGGCGATGGCTCACGAGAAAAAGAATCGTTACAGCAACATGACGGATGTGGCGAAGGACATTCGCGCGTGGATGGAGATCCGCCCGGTCCAAGCCAGAAACCCGGGTGGCTTGCTGATGTTGCAAAAGTGGATGGCGCGGCACAGTTCGCAGGTTGTTCTGGGCGCCCTGGTGATAAGCATCACGCTCGCAGGCATTTTTGTTTCGATGGGACTCCGGGCGCAGCGGGATGCGGCCCGCCAGGCCACAGCATTGCGCGAGGGCGATCTGGCGAAACGAACGGGGCGTTGGCGTGAAGCACTGGCGTTTTGGGATCAGGCGGAACGCGCGGGTTACAAGGACCATCGCGCGCTTGAACTGCTTAGGGCGGAAGCGCGGATTGTGCTCGCGGATCGCTCGGGCGCCCGGGCGGAAATTGACAAAATACTCAAACACTCCGACGGCGCCAAACTTTCAGGCCCGGTCCTATTGAGGATCGGAGAATTTGAGATGTTCGATCGGAATACATTTGATCGAGGGATCGAAAGGGTGCGCGAAGCCCTGGCGCTGAAATTAAACGAACCCGAAACAGCCCTCGCCCAGGGCTTGCTTGCCGATTCCACCGTCGAAGCATTGAAGCAGTTTCGTCACGCCATCGAGTTGGATCCGTACTCCCATACGGCCCATCAGCACAGTTACGGAGTTGAATCCCTGTTGGGCCGAACCGAGGAGAGCGCAGCTCATCTTCAGAGTTTGAAGCTCCTTTTTCCGGGCGAATTCTCCCCTGGGATTTTCGAGGCGATGCAACTCGCCCGGGAAGGCAAAGCCTCCGACGCGCATTCGAATGTGAATGCCCTCGCTGGAAAAGTGCCCCCGCAACATCTAGCCATTTTTCACGAAGCGATCGGGTTGATAGTCAGCATGCGCGAAGCATACTCGGTGGACGTCCTGGCCGACGAACGCAATGCGGAGCTGATCGAAACTAAAGATCATTGGCCCCGACTAATCGCTTTGTTTACAAAGCTCAGTGGCAGCGGAATTCCAGGAGCTGGCGAGCTGGGATTGCCGCAAACTCCGGCCCTGAATCAGGGTCTCAAGGAATCCCTCGAGGGAATTATAATGTTGCGCCTGGGGCTGTTCGGCAGTCAACGCGCCGCGCTCGACAAAATAAAATCGGGCTGGCGGAGGCATCCGGACGGCTTTTTTCCCGTTTTTGCCGCGACCCTTCTGGAGCCCACTCAAGGCCCAAAGACCTTAGAGTTTCTCGCGCAACAGTCCGAGCTTTATGAGATGGGTTTGAACTCGGAATCGATGTTTCCCA
>JBEEGQ010000395.1:0-2831 GCA_041166945.1 Verrucomicrobiota bacterium | reverse complement strand
GCCGCCCTGGCCCGGAGTGAAGGTGAACGCCGCCTTCGTCAGCGCGTCGAGCTGGGCAGCCGTCAGCTTCACCGCCCCGTTTTGTTCCATGTTGGCCATCAGCTTGTCCGCAATAACCTCGAGCGCGAACACCTCTTTTTCGCCAATACAGAGGAGGTTGTTGTCGTAACTGGCCCCCTGGATGATCGCTTTGGCCGCCCGTTTCATGCAGGCGCTGTCGTCGACATAGACAGGCGGATTGCCGGGGCCGGCGCAGATGGCGCGTTTGCCGGTTTGCATGGCGGCCTTGACCACGCCCGGGCCGCCGGTGACGAGGAGCAACCGCACCAATTCGTGCCGGCACATCGCCGCGAAACTCTCCATCGAAGGATTGGCGATGATGGTGGCGATGTTTTCGATGCCGGTTTCGCGATGAATGGCCTCGTTGTAGGCGCGCACCGCGATCGCGGCGCATTTGGCGGCAGCCGGGTGGGGATTGAACACGACCGCATTGCCGGCGGCGACGATGTTCACAATGTTCCCGCTCAACGTGGGGATCGAATGGGTGCTCGGCGTCACGGCGCCGACGACACCGAACGGCGTGTATTCCTCGAGAGTGATGCCATGGTCGCCACTGCGGGCATCGGGACGCAACCATTCAACACCGGGAACCAGCTTGATGATTTTGAGCTTTTCGATCTTGTGATCGAGACGCCCGATTTTGGTTTCATCGAGTTCCAGTTTGCCCCAGGACGCCGCGTTGGAATCGGCCATCGACTTGATGACTTCGACCATTTTTGCGCGCGCGCCAACACCCGCCTGCTGAAGTTGTTGGAAGGATTCGTGGGCGGCGGCACAGGCCTCGCTGGCGTCGGTGAAAACGCCAAATTTTCCGCGCAAGGCAGGTGGGGCCGGATGGCTCCTGCCGTTGCATCCGCAATCGGCCTTGGACGCCGAGGGAGGACTGGCCGAAGCGGGGCTGGTCGCCGGCGCCGGACGCGGGCCGCCCAGGCGGCCGAGTACTTCACTGACGATGTCGTGAATTAACGTTTCGTTGACGGCGGCGTTCATAGGGAAAGGTTCAGGGGGAGATTGGGTTCAGATGCTTTTCAGCCGGACGATTTCGCGCTGTAGATTTGTTTCCCGAGCACGTCGACCGAATCAACGATGCCGATGATCACGGCATCCACCGGGGCGTCCTTCATGCCGCCCGCGAGGCGCGCGCTGCTGCCCTGGCAGAACAGGACCAACTCGCCGATGCCGGCGCCCAGCGCATCCACGGCCACGATGGTATTGACGCCGGGCCGAAATTTGCCGGGGTCCTTGTCATCGACCAATTGCGGCCGCAGCAGGAGCAGCTTGCGGCCGTTCATGCTGGCTTCTTTCTTGGTCGACACGACCGAACCTTCAACGCGGGCTAGGAACATATCTGCTTTCTGTGACGGCACCCGGCAGCGTGCCGCCATCGGTTGAAGAACAACGGCTCGCTGCGGGGCCGCCCTTCTCGATCATTTCTTCCGGGGCATCACGGCATCGACGTCCGCATGCGGGCGGGCGATGACATGAACGCTGACGAGTTCGCCCTTGATGGCCTTGACGGCCTGGGCGCCGGCGTCGGTGGCGGCCTTGACGGCGGCGACATCGCCGACGACCACGGCCGTGACCAGGGCGTTGCCGACCTGAATCATCGGGCCGGCGAGTTCAACATTTGCGGCCTTGAGCATGGCGTCGGTCGCTTCGACCAACGCGACGAGGCCGCGGGTTTCAATGAGTCCAATGGCTGGTTGTGTCATAAATCAATTCAGAGTTCGGGGTGGTGGATTGCCTGGAAATATAAGTTTGGTGACTGGCTTTTTGGCAGGGGCCGCTTTTTTTAACTTCTTCAAACTGGCCACAGCCTTGCCGTGGGCTTTCCCGACCTCCTTCCAGGAATCGACCGCCATGCCGAGGCTGCGAAGGAGCCCGTCGTGCAACGAGTAAATCCAACTATGGACAGTGAGTTCCTGGCCGCGCTGCCAGGCGTCGCGCACGATGCTCGTCTGGCAGACGTTGAGCACCTGTTCGAGCACGTTCAGCTCGCAAAGCCGATCCGTGCGTTCCACCTCGTTGTCCAGCGATTCCAAAAGCGACAGGTGTTTGTCCCGCACGTCCTGGACATGACGCAGCCAGTTGTCCACCAAGCCATGCCGATCCCCGCGCAACGCCGCCCGGACGCCGCCGCAGCCGTAATGACCGCATACGATGATGTGGCGCACCTTGATAACATCCACCGCAAACTGCGCGACGGACAATGCATTGAGATCCGTGTGAACAACGACGTTCGCAATGTTTCGATGAACAAAAATCTCGCCTGGCAACAGCCCCACAATCTGGTTCGCGGGCACCCGGCTGTCTGAACAGCCGATCCAGAGGTATTCGGGCGACTGCTGTCGCGACAGCTTGGCGAAAAATTCCGGCTCGCGCTTCCTCACGGCCGCCGACCACGCGCGATTCTTTTCAAAGAGATGGGTGAGCGTTTTCATCAGGCGGGAGCTAATCTCTTTTCGAGGAGCCGCCTGGTTTCGCGGGCGATCACGAGTTCCTCATTGGTCGGGATGACGAGCACCTTGACGCGCGAATTGCCGGCGCTGATGACCGCCTCGCTGCCGCGCACCGCCGCGTTGGCACCAGGATCCACGACGATGCCAAGCCGGTCGAGGTCGGCGCAAATGGCCGCGCGCAACTCGGCGCGATTCTCGCCAATGCCCGCAGTAAAAACGATCGCGTCGGCGCCGTTGAGCTGCAGAAGATAATTCCCCATCCAACGGCGCGTCTCGCTGACAAAAACGTCGATGGCCAGCTGCGCGTCCGCA
>JBEEGQ010000394.1:0-5633 GCA_041166945.1 Verrucomicrobiota bacterium | reverse complement strand
CTGTCCCATGCGCATCATCATCGGATTCATCGGCTGGCCAAAAACCGGGAGCGCGGTCATGACGCCGATTACCGGCTTGTTGGTCGAGAGCACTTGTGAAATGGCGCGGGCGAGGTCGTATTCGAGGAGACGCTCGCGGTCAGGCGTCAGGAAGGGGATGGCCGCTTTCAGAGGATCGAGGCTCACGCAGAGACCGAGATAAAACTTCTCGCCAGTCTGGAGCATCTGGCCTTCGACGCCGTCGAGGTTCGCGAGATCTTCGGCTTCGGAATCCGGTTCCGGATCGAACTTCTTAACCTGGATTTTGCCGCCGGACGCCTGGCGCAGTTCGCCGAGCAGATCCTCGACGGCACGCGCGTAGTTCTCGAGATTGCCTGGCTTGCGGCTTTCACCCTGCGAATAATAAAAACGGATCTCCACAGGGCTGTCTATTTTCTTGAGGATTGCCTTGGTGCCCGGCGTAAGGGTGTAGAGCCTTTCCTGAGTCAGATCCGCGCGCACCTTGAAGGCGCTGGTGATGAGGTTGACGGCGATGACGATTACGAACATCACCGCCACGCCCACGGCGGAGTAAAGCAGCGTTTCAGTCTTTTTCTGTTTCATGGCCCGGGTAATTAAAGATTGGAATCAACCGGCGCGGAGATTGCGGATGACAACGCCGGTGCTGAACAGGGAAAAACCGATCACCGAAGCGAAATAAACGAGGTCCCGCGAGTCGATCGTCCCCTTTTGAAAGTTGATAAAGTGGGGGTAGAAACTGAACGCCGCCATGGTTTTCACAGCCCAATCGGGCGCCCAGCGGACAAACCATTCGGTCACCAGCTCGAACCCGACCAGCAGCAAAAAGAGGCAGATGACCACAGACAGGATGAAGCTGATCACCTGGTTGCGGGTCATCGCGCTCGTGAGGCAGGTGACGGCCAGATATCCGCCGGCGACCATCAAACTCCCCAGGTAACCGCAGAAAATGGTGCCGATATCCGCATGGCCGAGGTAACAGACCGTAAACACGACGGGAAACGTCAGTGCCAGCGCGATGGCGAGGAAGAGCCACGAGGCGATGAATTTTCCGACGATGGCCTGCCAGGGAGTGATGGGCATCGTGAGCAGGAGCTCCATCGTGTGCAGCCGGCGTTCCTCCGACCAAAGCCGCATCCCGACCGCTGGCACGAGAAAGAGGTAGAGCCATGGATGCCAGCGGAAAAATGGAAATGCGAGGGACGCTTCACCCCCCTCAAAAAAGCCGCCGAGCTTGCTGAATGTGAAAAAGCCCATCAGCAGGAGAAAGATGACGATGAAAACGTAGGCAACAGGCGACGCGAAGTAACCGTTGATCTCCCGTTTGGCGATGGTCCAGATGTTGCGCGCGGAATTGTTCATGCCTTCTTCTCCTCCTTATCCTTGCCCGTTTCCGACCAGGTGATGTTGCGAAAAACTTCATCGAGCCGCCCCTCTTCGGTGTGCAATTCCTCGACCTTCCAGTTTTCCTTTTGCGCGGTCTCCGCCACGTGCCGCGCCAATGCGCCGTTGGTGGAATGCGCCTCGGGGTAGGCCCGCGCCCAGACGACGGTGCCCTCCTCCTTGACGACCGTCGCGCGTTTGGTGCCGGGAACGAGAGCCAGCCGCGTTTTCACAGTTTCGGCGGCGATACCGACAACCCGTAGGGACACCGCCCCGGACATGTCGGACCGCGCGCGCAATTCCGCGGGTGTGCCGTTGGCGACGATCTTGCCGCGATCGATGATGATGGCGCGCGAACAGACCGCGTCGACCTCTTCGAGAATGTGGGTCGAGAAAATGATGGCTTTCTTCTCGCCCATGCGCCGGATCAGCTGCCGGGCCTCATGCTTCTGGTTCGGGTCGAGGCCGTCCGTGGGTTCATCGAGCACAAGGATCTCGGGATCGTGGAGAATGGACTGCGCCAGGCAGGTGCGGTGCTTGTAGCCTTTCGAGAGAGTGTCGGTGCTCTGATACATCACCGATTCGAGGAAGCACATCTCGACGGCGCGATGAACCGCTTTCTTTTTGGCGTCGCCGCGCAAACCGCGCAGCTCGGCACAAAAAGCGAGGAAGCCGTAAACGGTCATGTCGGTGTAACTCGGCGCGTTCTCGGGCAGGTAGCCGATGAGTTTTTTGGCCGGGATCGGGTCTTCGACCATGTCGTGCCCGCCGACGGTGACGGTGCCGGCGGTGGGCGGAATGAAGCCGGTGATCATCCGCATGGTGGTGGATTTGCCGGCGCCATTCGGCCCGAGGAACCCGAGAATTTCGCCGCGCTCGACCGAGAAGGTGACGCCCGCGACCGCCCGTTTTGTCCCGAAATGTTTTTCGAGGTTTTCGACTTTAATCATGTGTCGTGCTCCGCTGTTTGAGCCGAAATCCAGCGCAGGAGGTTGCCCGCGCGGGAAAAACTTGTAAAAAACCCGCGCGGAATTGGCCAGTTACATCTTTGTAATTCCGGCCCTCTCCCATTCCAAAGTTATCCGCCCAGGTAAGCGCTCCGTACTTGTGGATTTTCACGGAGAGCAGCGGAATTGTCCTCCAGCAGGATGCGGCCGGTTTCCAGGACGTAACCGTACCGGGAGACTTCGAGGGCGAGGTTGGCATTCTGTTCGACGAGCAGAATGGTGATGCGGCGCTGGCGGTTGATCTCGACAATTTTTTCAAAAATCGTGTGCACGAGCAGCGGGGCGATCCCGAGCGACGGTTCATCGAGCATCAGAAATTTCGGCTGGCTCATCAACGCCCGCCCAATGGCGAGCATCTGTTGCTCGCCCCCGGACAATGTGCCGGCCACCTGCTTTTCCCGTTCCTTGAGCCGGGGAAAAATGCTGAAGACATAATCCAGTTCCCGGGTGATCGCGGCCTTGTCACGGACGAGGTAGGCGCCCATGGCAAGATTTTCATGAACGGTCAGATTCGCAAAGACCATGCGGCCCTCGGGCACCTGTGCGATGCCGAGTTTCACCAACCGATGCGGGGCCATGTTGGTGATGTTGCGGCCGTTGTAAAAGATTTCACCCGCCCGTGCCTTGAGGAGGCCGGAGATCGTGCGCAGCGTGGTGGTTTTGCCCGCGCCATTGGCCCCGATGAGCGTCACGATGTCGCCCTCCTGCACGGTGAGCGAAACTCCCTGGAGCGCCGCGATCACACCGTAATTGACAACGAGATTTTTGACTTCGAGCACGGGGCAACAATTAATTTTTGATTGAGTGCTGGTCGCCGAGATAGGCCTCGATCACCTTGGGATCCCGCCTCACTTCACCCGCGGTGCCTTCGGCGATCTTGACGCCGTAATCGAGGACATTCACGCGCTGGCAGATCCCCATGACGACCTGCATGTCGTGTTCGACGAGGAGCACGGAGATGTTGAATTTTTCCTTGATGAACTGGATCAGCTTCATGAGTTCGACTTTCTCGGTGGGATTCATCCCGGCAGCGGGCTCATCGAGGAGCAGGAGCCTGGGCTTGGTGGCGAGCGCGCGCACAATCTCGAGACGTCGCTGGTCACCGTAGGGCAGGTTTTTGGCGAGCGTGTGGCGGAAGCGGCTCAGGCGAAAAATATCGAGCAGTTCCATGACGCCGGCTTCGGCCTCGCGTTCGGCGCGATGAAAACCCGGACCGCGGAGGAGGGCCTGAATGAAGCCGCCGCGCTGGTGCAATTGACACGCGACCCGCACGTTGTCGAAGACGGTGAGCGATGGAAAGAGGCGGATGTTCTGGAACGTTCGGGAAATCCCGCGCGCGCAGATTTGATGCGGCTTGAGCCCGCGCAACGTCTGGCCGGCAAAAAAAATCTCGCCCTCGGTCGGGGGATAAACGCCCGTGATGAGATTGAACACGGTGGTTTTGCCTGCGCCGTTAGGCCCGATGAGCCCGATAAGTTCATTGGGGCCGATGAGAAGCCCGAGTTCGGAGACCGCTGTCAGTCCTCCGAACCGGATGGTGCAACGCTCGAGGCGCAGCAGGGTTTCCGAGGTGGCGGGGCCGGTCAAGGCGGGATCTCCCCCTTCCTCCGGCGCGTTTGCCAGGTGAAAAGCCCCTGGGGCCGCGCGAGCATGATCACGATGATCAGGAGCGAATAAAGTATCATGCGGCTGTCCTTCACCCACGCCAGGGACAAGTGCCGTCCGCTGAATGGCAGCGGCAGCTGCCAGGCCGAGACCTCGCGCAGCGCCTCCGGAAGCAGCGTCAACAGGATGGCGGCAAGGATGACCCCGATGTTGTTCCCCATGCCGCCGAGGATGACGATGACCACAATCTCGATCGACTTGATGAAATCGAATCCCTTCGGATCCACGGACAATTTGAAATGCCCAAAAATGCCGCCGGCGACGCCGGCGAAAAACGCGCCGACCACGAATGCGATGATTTTGAATTTGGTGGTGTTGACACCCATGGCCGAGGCCGCCACCTCGTCGTCGTGCGTGGCGATGAAACTCCGGCCGTAGGTGGAATTCACGAGACTGCTGACGACGTAGACGGTCAGGGCCGCAAAGGCGAATGTCCAAAAAAAGTTGGTGTAAGCCGGGATGCCCTGGAGGCCCAGGGCGCCACCCACCGATTCCATGTTGCGAAAAATGACGCGGATGATTTCGCCGAAGCCCAGTGTGACGATGGCCAGGTAATCGCCCTTGAGCCGTAGCGACGGAACGCCGACCACCAAACCCGCCAGCGCCGCAACGGCTCCGCCCGCCAGCAACGCCGGGAAAAAAATCCACTCGCTGTGGGGACCGAACCATCGGGGACCGCCGAACAAGGTGATGGCCGCCGTCGTGTAGGCGCCCACCGCCATGAAACCGGCGTGCCCCAACGAAAACTGGCCGGTAAAACCGTTGATCAGGTTCAGGCTGACCGCGAGGATGATGTTCACCCCCACGTTGATCGCGATATCCAGGAAATACGGATCCAACCGGTTCGAAAATTGCGAGACGCCCAGACTGGCGAGTATCGCGGCCGCCAGGACAATATGGGAGCGGGAAAACATCTAGACTTTTTCCACCTGCAATCGCCCCAGCAAACCGGCGGGACGAAAAAGCAGGATGAGGATCAGGATGGCAAACGCGATCGCGTCCGTGTAGGTCGAGAACCGGCTCCCATTCACGAAGGTCTCGATGACCCCGAGGACGAGTCCTCCGAGCGCCGCGCCGGGCAGGTTCCCGATGCCGCCCAGCACGGCGGCGACGAATGCCTTAAGACCCGGCAAAATTCCCATGAGCGGATCGATGGTCGGATAATTGGTGGCGTAAAGAATCCCTCCGGCGGCCGCGAGCGCGGAACCGAGTCCGAATGTGAAGGAGATGATGACGTCATTGTTGATCCCGACGAGCGCCGCCGCCTGGGGATTGAAGGAGACCGCGCGCATGGCGGTGCCGATCCGGGTGCGCTGGACGATGACTTGCAGGAGCGCCAGCAATACGATGGTGACCGCGAAAACGATGACCTGGTTGCTGGTGACGACGATGCCGCCACCGAGATGAAAAAACGCTTCCGGAAAGAGCACCGGGAATCGTTTCGGATTGGCGCCGAAAATAAATTGCCCGGCATTTTCGAGCAGCAACGAAACGCCGATGGCGGTGATCAGGACCGCCAGCTTCGAGCGGCCGCGCAGCGGTTTATAGGCGAGCCGCTCG
>JBEEGQ010000393.1:0-5856 GCA_041166945.1 Verrucomicrobiota bacterium | reverse complement strand
ACTGGAAGTCGGCGATACAGCAGACTGGAAGTCTGCGCTACGTGCGGAATGGCTCCAACCAACAGCTTCGGGATGCACGGCGACCATCGGGTTGCGGGAAGTTTTCATTGAATACAACCGTGTTTTGCAGGAGTCTTTAAAGGGTCAGCCTCAGGGGTTTGTGTGGCTGCCGACAAATGGCGCGCGAAGTCCGCGCTGCTCCGTCCCGCTTTATGAAACATCGCTTTGCCCTCCTTGCGTCCGTCCTGATTTGCGCCGGCTTTCTCTGGGGAGCCCGCCCATCGATTGGCGCCGAGGCGACCCCGACCGGAATCGCGGCGCCCAGCGACTCCATTCTTCAGCAGGAACTGAAACAACAGCAGATCAAATCGACCACCAAACGCGTGGGCGACCAGCTCGAGGGCATCATTGCGGAATTTGATCGAAACGGGATTCAAGGCGAAGACGTCAAGGTGCTCCGGGCCATCCGTGGCGTTCTGGATCGGTTGACGCAGCAGGACATGGAGAAGGTGATTGGTTACCTTCAGCAAACGCGCGCCTCGGGCGACGCCGCGACGCTTGCCCGCCATGCCACCGAGGCTTATGCCGGGCAAAAAACAATCGTGGTTCAGCTGCAACAATTGGTGCTCGAATATCAGCGGCAACAGGCGTTCTACGAAATCTCCCTTCGCCTCAAGGAACTGGCCAACCGCCAATCGGCCAACATGTGGCTCGGCGTCGGCCTCGCCAAATCGGTCGGCGACAAATCCGGTTTCAACGCCTACGACGAGAATCAAAAGATCAATCTGCGCTACCAGCAATCCGAACAGAACCCCCTGAAGGATGAGGTTGCGGCGATTCTAAAAAAACTGGATCGGCTTTGCGCCGAGCTGGCTGATGGACCCACCGCGGAACGCCCGCGTGCCGCGTTGCAACAGTCCAAGGAAGGGGGGCTGACTCCCGCGCTCGAATCGGCGGCGACCGAGCTTCAGGAAAACACCCTCAAGCTGCTCTCCGCCATTGGCAATGAAAAGAAGGCTCGGGATCAACTCCGCGAAATCGCGCGGATGCTGATCCTCTCCCAGGATGCGGTTGAGGCCCTCAAACAGGCCCTGCAAGAACTTGACCGCGCCATTGACGAGCAAAAAAAAGTCACGCTCGCCACCCAGAAGACCGACAAACGGGATGAAGCCGATCGCCGCGCCGCCGAGCAGGCCGCTGTGGTGGATGATACGGATCTCATCCGGCGTGACATCGACAGCCTTGCCCCAATTGCCTCCGAACATTTGAAGGGCGCCGTCGCGCGGATGCAGGACGCGCGGGAGAATCTCGAGAAACAGGACGATCCCAAACGGCGCGTGGAACAGGCGCAGCCGCGTCAAAACGAGGCGTTGCTGGAAATGGCGCAGGCGCGGCGCGCGCTCGAGGAACAACTCGCCAAGGCGGAGGAACTCGCGGAGAAACCGGAAAACAATCTTGCCGCCCTCAAGGAGCTTCAGAAGGAGGTGCGCGAACTGGTTAAAAATGAGGAAACCCACAAGGACGAAACCGGGAAGACGGAACGAAAGGATCTTCCATCCAAAGCGCCACGACAGGGCGAATTGAAGGATAAATCACAGGACCTTCAAGCCCGGGCCGCGACCCCTTCGCCGGAGGCCGCGTCGGCGCTCGGCGATGCCGCCAACCAGATGCAGAAGGCGCAAAATTCGCTGGCCCAGCAGCAGAACAACACCGCCGCCCAGCAAGCATCGGTCGATGCCCTGCAAAAGGCCGACGAAGCGCTGGGCAAGGACATCGCCCGCTTGGAACAGGCGGAAAAGGATCTCGCGAAATTGGATGAAGCGGCGAAAAAGCTTTCCGAGATCATTCAGGACCAGCAGCAGACGCAGGGCTCGACCTCCAAGCAGGCCGTGAAACCGCAGCCGGAAACCGAGCCGACAAAGGAGCTCGCCCAAAAACAGGACAAGCTGGGCCAGGATACCGGCGCGCTGAAACAGGAAACCGAGTCGCCCGCCCCTGCCGCGGCCAGCCATCTCGATTCAGCGCGAAAACAAATGGCCGACGCCAAGGCGCAACTCGACAAGCCGGCCGCCCGCGAAGCCCAGCCCCCGCAGAAAAAGGCTCTGAATGAACTTTATCAGGCGAAGAATGAAATCGATAAAAAGCGCGATGATTTGCGCAGCCAGCTCGGTCTTCCGCCCGAAGGCAACGACAACCTGGCCCAGGCCCAAAAGGCGATCGAACAGGCGCAGAAGGACGTGAACAACGCCCTGTCCGATTTGCAGCAAGCCCCGCCCGGGTTGATGGATGCCCTCCAAAAACAACAAAAGGAAATTGCCGGCGCGCTGCACGAGCTGCGTCAGGATTCGCCCCAATCCAAGCAGGTCGCCCAGGCGGAACAATCCGCCAATGACGCCGCTCATCAACTGTCGGAAAGCAACCTGCCCCGCGCGATCGACTCCATGAAAGCGGTTCAAAATGCCATCCAACAGGCCAAGCAGGCCACCGCTCCCGGTGCCGATCCGGCTGCGCCACAAACAGGGCAGCCTCCGGGCTCACCAAAATCTCCTGCCGCCGGGCAGCCCGCGCCATCACTGCCCGATCTCTCACAGCAGCAGGCTGAAGTGCAAAAGGCCGCTGAAGGTTTGCTCGCCCAACAGAAAGCGGCTCCGCAAGCCGCGATGCAATCCGCTGCGGAATCTCTGCAAAGCGCCGCCAACGCCCTCGGGCCTGTCACCGCCGGGGCTCTCGGACAATTGCCATCGGGCGCCCAGCAATCGCTTCAAGCCGCCGAAGATGCCAGCAGCGAAGGCAGCGCGCAGGCGAGCGGCAATCAAAATAGCCCCGCACAAGTCAACGCCCAGGCCGCCGCGAATGCTTTGGCACAAGCTCAAGCGGCACTTTCTCTCGCGCAAGCCGGTCTCGGTTCGCAGCCCGGCCAGGGCCAGCAACCCGGTGAAGGCCAGGGAAAAGGCCAGGGCCAGGGCAAGGGTCAGGGTCAGGCGGATGGCCAGGGACAGGGCCAGGGAAAAGGCAAAGGCCAGGGCAATCCCCCGCCGCAAGGGGATGGCAACGATGGCAATTGGGCGGGGTCAGGAGGTGCCAACGGCGATCATCGCGGCACCGGCGGCACCGGCACCTTCACCAAACTGCCCGGACGCGACCGGGCCGCAATTCTCCAATCGCAAGCCGAAAAATACCCCCAGGAATACGGCGCGCTCGTCGAACAGTATTTGCGGAACCTGTCCGATCAAGGATCGCAGAAGTGAAGCGACAACTTTCGCGGCCCTTCGAATTTGTTTTCATGAATCGAATCCTGCGGCTCACGACGCTGCTCAGTTTGCTGGCCGCATCCGCCATGGCCGCGCCGGCTCCCCCGAGGCGGGACGAGGTGACGGTCGATGAAAAAACTGAAGTGGTGATCAAGGGAGCGATGCGCTGGCTGGCGTCCAAGCAACTTCCCAATGGCGCCTGGGGTTCCACGGGCGATGAGCAACGCAATCCGGTTGCGATGACCGGTTATGTGCTCATTGGATTTCTCGCCGGCGGCCAGCTGCCCGGCGAAGGTGAATTTGGAAAGAATGTTTCCGCCGGCACCCAGTACCTGATCGATCAGGTGCGGCCGGAAGGAACCTTCGCCGATCGCAACAACGGCCAATACATGTATGGCCACGGCATCGCGTCGATCGCGCTGGCGGAGATCTATGGCCAGACCCGCTCGCCGGCCATGCGGCCGAAGCTCGAAAAGGTCATCAAGCTCATCATCTCCGCCCAAAACAAGGAGGGCGGCTGGCGGTACCGGCCGGTCGCCAGCGATGCGGACATATCCGTGAGTGTGCTTCAGGTGGTCGCGCTTCGCGCCGCAAAGAACTCAGGGCTCGATGTCCCGCAGAAGACCATCGATGACGCGGTCAATTACGTGAAGGCCTGCCAGCATGCTCCGAGTGGCGGCTTCGCCTATCAACCCGGTCGCGACCCCGGCTTCGCGCGCACCGCAGCCGCCATTTATTCGCTCCAGGTTTGCGGGCGCTACGATGACCCCATGGTCAAGCAGGGCTCGGATTATCTGATGAAAAATTATCAGCATAACGATCAATGGTTCACTTACGGCAATTTCTACGCGGCCCCAGCCCAATACATGATCGGGGGCGAGACCTGGGCGAAATGGTATTCACAATTGAAGGATGCGCTGCTCAAAAACGGCACTGCCCTGGCCGGCGATCGTTACTATTGGGAACCCAAACTGGACTCCGGCCATGGCGGCGTCGGGCCGGTCTATTGCACCGCGGTTTACACCATGATCCTTGCGATGCCGTATCATTACATCCCGCTTTACCAACGGTAAAGTCGCTCCCGGCCGGCGCCAACATTCGCCATGCCCCTACCCATCCTGACAGTCGACCGAATGCGGGAATGGGAAAAAGCCACGTGGTCTTCCGGCGTGAAAGAGGAAGCGGTCATGCGCCGCGCCGGCCAGGCCATCGCCCGCGCCGCGGAAAGCCTCACTCGTCAACAGGATCGAGTCCTGTTCCTCGCGGGCAAAGGCCACAACGGTGATGACGCCCTCTTCGCCCGGGAATATATCCAGGCCCGCCACACCGACCTCGTGCGCGTCGTCGATCCTGCCATCGCTGCGAGCGAACTGTCCGCCCTCCTCGCTCGCAAACCCGCGCTCATCGTCGACGGTCTGTTCGGAATTGGACTCACCCGGCCTCTCTCGCCCGATTGGATCGGCTTCATCGACCGGGTGAACGCCTGCGGTTGCCCCGTTTTGTCGGTCGACGTTCCGAGCGGTTTGGATGCCGCCACCGGCGCGACTTATGGCACCGCTATCCGCGCCCGCCGCACGGTCACCTTGGGCGCCGCCAAAATCGGGCTTCTCGCGCACACCGCCTGGGACTTCGTCGGGCAACTGGAGATTGCACCCGACATCGGCCTGGTCCCCTGCCCTTTCGAGAGTGATGTCGAGGCTTCCATCGGTGACGATTTTGTTGATTTTCCACCACCGCGATCCGTCAGTGGTCACAAAGGCAGCTTTGGACATTTGACAATTCTCGCGGGGAGCCGCGGATTTCATGGAGCCGCGATTCTTGCGGCGCGTGGCGCCCAACGCGCCCAACCAGGGTTGATCACATTGAGCGTCCCGGAGTCCGTCTATGTTCCCATCGCTGCGCAATTGCAGGCGGTCATGGTGCAACCGGCGTCGGACAGGCCGCGAGTGCCGGAGGGCGCCACGGCAATCCTCACCGGCCCCGGTCTGGCTGCAACCGACCTGCCGCAAGGCTTTCGCGAGTTCATCCGTGAATTGTGGCAGAACTCCAAACTGCCGGTGATCGCCGACGCCAGCGCGTTGGATTGGCTGCCGGCGGGCGAGGTCACGGGTGACTCAACACGGATTATCACCCCGCATCCTGGCGAAGCCGCCAGGATGCTGGGTTTGTCGACGTCCGTCCTACAGTCTGACCGCCCTGGGGCCGTGAGAGTCCTTTCGACGAAATTCGGCGGATGCCATGTCGTGTTGAAAGGGCATCAAACGCTCGTCGGCGGCATGGGCGGATGTATTGGCGTGAACCTGTCGGGAAATCCCTGGCTCGCCCAAGGCGGCAGCGGCGATTTGCTTTCCGGTTACCTGGCCGGATTGGTGGCGCAGCCCGTGTTGAATCGCACTCTCGTGAAAACAGCGCGGTTCGCTGTCTGGCAACATGGCGCGGCGGGTGATGCTCTCCTCGATTCCAAGCCGCACTTCACGATCGAGGACCTGGCCGATGCATTGGGCTCAGTCCGACCCGAGCGCCGCCTGGAGTGCGACTGGAAGTGAAGGCCTCCCCATCCCCTCTCCTCCATTTCCGAAATGGAGGAGAGGGTGCCCGAAGGGCG
>JBEEGQ010000392.1:0-3958 GCA_041166945.1 Verrucomicrobiota bacterium | reverse complement strand
ACTGGAATATATCAGGCTGGACGGCTACCAACCCGTTCCCAACCTTCGCGGCAAAACCCAGGTCAAGGAATTCGACAGCTTTCCCAAGCTGGATCAGCTTCCGATGTGGGGTTTCGACGGCAGCTCCACCCGGCAGGCCGAAGGGCACAATTCGGATTGCATGCTCAAGCCAGTCGCGGTTTTTCGTGATTCCACCAAAAAGGACGCCGCGCTCGTCATGTGCGAAGTCATGATGCCCGACGGCAAGACGCCCCATCCCACGAACGCCCGGGCGACCGTGCTGGATGATCCGGGAGCCTGGTTCGGATTCGAGCAGGAATACTTTCTTTACAAGGACGGCGTGCCGCTCGGATTTCCCAAGGGCGGCGGTTTCCCGCCACCGCAGGGTGAATATTACACGGGCGTCGGCTACAAGAATGTCGGGGAAGTGGCGCGCGAAATCGTGGATGCCCATCTCGACCTGTGCCTCGAGGCCGGCATCAACCACGAGGGCATCAATGCCGAGGTGGCCAAAGGACAGTGGGAATTTCAGGTCTTCGGCAAGGGCTCCAAAACCGCCGCCGATCAGGTCTGGATGGCGCGATACCTTCTGTTGCGCCTGTGCGAGAAATATGGAGTCGACGTGGTGTTCCACTGCAAGCCGCTGGGCAAGGACGTCGATTGGAACGGGTCCGGCATGCACAGCAATTTTTCCACGGCTCACATGCGCGAAGCGGGCGGCAAACCTTACTTCGAACGGTTGATGGCGGCTTTCGACAAATATAAAAACGAACACATCGCCGTCTACGGACCCGACAATCATCTTCGCCTCACCGGTCTCCACGAAACCCAGTCGATCGACAAATTCAACTACGGCATTGCGAACCGCGGCGCGTCCGTGCGGGTGCCGCATAGTTTCGTGAACAATGGTTACAAGGGATACCTTGAAGATCGCCGTCCCAACTCCCAGGGCGATCCGTACCAAATCGCGAGCCGGATTCTCCAAACCATTGCCACAGTCCCATTGAAGTAAAACGCTCCACCGGACGACGCAGCTCACATCACAATTTCACAGGGCCTATGGTCCTGTCGAAGGCGCACGGGCGCGGGCCGGATGGCCCGCGCCTTTTTTTGCAGTCGCGACAGGAACGGAAGGGAGCCAGTCGCCAGGCAGTTGGGTCTCGGCGTTCGAAGGACGCTCCTCCTCTCCCGCCCTTCGGGCTCTCTCCTCCACTTCCGAAATGGAGGAGAGATCTCCCCGGACTTTATGCGCGCAGTCCGCCCCGTAACGCCCGTCGGGAAGGCTGCTCCTCCTCTCCCGCCCTTCGGGCACCCTCTCCTCCATTTCCGAAATGGAGGAGAGGGAGGAGAGGGAGGGGGAGAGGAGGCGTTTCCGTTCGGCGGTTACTGGGCAGGGAAGAGGAGAGGAGGAGTTCCTGTTCAGCGGTTGTTGGGCAGGGATTGAAAAGAAACGGCCGCGAAGGACGCCTTCAGCGAAACTCCGCGGCACGAGCGCTATCCGAAGAAAATTAGTGGTTCGAGCAACAGACGCCAAGGAGGTGGGGGTGGAGAACCCCGCTGAAGAAACGTTCTGCCACTCGAACCAGACAAAGTTTGTTCGCTAACCTCCGGGTTGTCAAGGGGAGGAAACTGGAAATAATTTTCGGCGATCCTAATTTCGGCCCTCCAGATAAACCGTTCCCAACCTGGTGCCGGTGCCCTAAACTCAGGTTGCATGGCCGGACCGAAAGTCTTGGGAAATCCCGCGCTGGAGGCGTTTATCGCCGCCCTTAGCGTTCGTTGTGTCCTGGCGCAAGTCCAAGTGCGCCAAGTGCGCCGGGGAGGAAACTCTTTCGAGAGTCGCCATGTCGCCGACAGCGACCAGCCGGAGGCGCAGCTCCGTCTCGTGCCGGTGTCTGACCTCCGCCAAATTGCCCTGTTTTCCGCCTCAGGCGTCTTTCGGCCACTAAAATCGGCGCCGAACCTGGTCACCGGCTGGCGAACTATCGCTGCGGACGAGCACGAGCTGGGGCTCGTCCTCGACCAGATTTATCCGGGGGGGATAGCCGATTGGTTTGCCGCTCGCCGGGATCCGCCGCCAGTGACGTCCTATCGTGAGTTCACGGCCCGACAGACGGGCATGTACCGAATCGCTGCGACCCTGGATGACCAGGGAGTAGCCGGCGCGATTGGAGAGTGTTGCCACGTCCGATGCTGTCTCAAGCGGCGGCTGTGGACAGTGGAGGGCGTGGCCATTGATGCTCCCGACGAGAAAAGCCTCCTGGCCTGTCTCGAGCCGTGCGCGTTAATGCTGGATGCGGCGCGGGTCGCGGCCCGTCGTGCGCGCAGCTCGCAACGGCCGGAGGGGTCAGGGCCGATTGACGGTGCGCTCCTCGAGGATGAGCCGCTGCCGTGAATAATCAAAAATCACGGTGAAATTGCGGAATGCCTCGAGACCGATGTGGCCTGCCATTCCATTGCCGGCGGGTGAACCTTCCAAAAAAAACTCGGCGGAAGGATGATCGATTAGGATTCGGCCGAGTTGCAACGCTTCGAGACGGCCGGCACGCGTTCGAGTGCGTCCGCCGACGCCGGAGCGGCTGCTGGACCGGCTGTCCTCCGAAATCAAATGGTTCTTCACCGAAAAATCGCTCCCCAGGCAAAGCGAACTGTCGCATCCAGTATCGACTTCAAATTCCCCCGGGATCTCCGAATCCTTGGAGGCCCTGAGCAGGCCGGCGACGATGGGCGTATTGCTCCCGCGCTTGAAACGGAGCGGCAGAATTTCGCCAGTGCCCAGGTGTTGAAACGAGAGCGGCTCGTGGAGAACAAGGGTCTTCGCATGCGAATCGATCACGACGACGAAACGCCGGAAAAATCCCGAGCCCAGAATTCCTTCACCGTGCCGGCCCCTCGAGCCGGCCGTGGAGGGAAATGCAGCGACCCGGCGGGATGTCCACGAGAGCGCGCCGAAATCCATCCGTGGCCCATCGAAAACGCTGGCCTCCTCCTCGCCCGCGATGCCGACAATCGTGACATGCCCGGCGGGCCGAAGCATCAGCGTCTCCCCCAGGCCGGGCGGCAGCATGGTCATCGAAAAACCGGTGTCGAGAATGAAGCTCTGCCGGTTCGTGCCAAAGACCGCGACCGGAATCGTGACGTGCCCGCGGCGGTATCCGAATGGAATGACCACGCTTCCGGTGGCCGGCGTTGAGACAGGGGTTTCGGTGATGGCCCCGGTGGTCGAAACCGCCGCCGCCAGGCTGGCCAGGAGCATCCACAGCGCCCTCTGGAGACCGCAAAACGTCGAGGCGGTCATTCGCGGGCGCCTCAGTTGGAAAGACCGGATGAACGAAGGACTTTAAGAAAGCGACGAATCACTTGTTGGCCTTCTTTGATTCCAGCTTTTTATCGAGAGCCGCTTTGATGGCCGGCTCGAGATTTGGGCCTCGCGCTTCGATCCCCGCCAGGATTTTCCCGGTGTCGCCGTCCACGATCAACATGCTCGGGATGGAATGAATATCGTAAAGTTTGCCGATCGCGGTGTTCCAGCCCTGGCCCTCGTAGATTTGAAGCCACGGCATTTTTTTCTCCGCGGTGAACGCAGCGACCTTGTCGCCGGCATTTTCGCGGTCAAAACTCACTCCCAGAATCTCGAAGCCCAGTTCGTGAAATTTTTCGTAATTGGCGACGACATTGGGCATTTCGCGAACGCAGGGGCCGCACCAGGTGGCCCAGAAATCGAGGAGCACGACCTTGCCCTTGTAGTCGGCCGGGAATTTCACCTCTTTGCCAGTGGTCGCCTTGGCGGTGAACGAAGGCACTCGCGCGCCTTTCGTCAGGTCCGGGGCGGGTTTGGTTTCCTCGACCGATTTGGATGATTTCACAATGTTAAAACGGCCATCGGCCTTCATGTTGGAGATCTCGTAAGTCGTTCCCCCAATGTTGAACGGCGCGCGGATGTCGTAGCTTTCGCGCC
>JBEEGQ010000391.1:0-23397 GCA_041166945.1 Verrucomicrobiota bacterium | reverse complement strand
CATCATTCCACCGCGCTCGAAGCCGAGAAGAAACTCCTGAAGGTCCAACACGCCGAGATCGGCGGACGACTCCTCGATCGTTGGAATTTTCCGGAGGCGATCGTCAGCGCCGTCTGGTTTCATCATCAACCCCGCGCGGCCCGGCCGCACGATCGCCTGGCCGCCTGCGTTTATCTGGGGAACTGGATCGCCATCTCCCTGGGGCAGGGGTTCGGACGCCATCCATTTGCCGTGGATTGGCGGGAGGAGATTTTGGAAATCCTCCACCTGACCGGGAAGGATATGGAATCGTTGCTGATACAGATGACCGACAACATGGAGTTGGTGGAGGCGCTGGTGGCGGTCCCTCTTTCGTGAACAGCAATGACGACACTGTCACTTGCTTCCTGGGCCTGACTGTGGTAACCAAGATGGTCCCGAATGGCTCATGCGCTCCCTTGACTTGGAGTGCCTTTGCGTTTCCACATCCTGGTCCTGAGGCTCCGGCGCATCCACGGCTGGCTGTTTTACCTCATCGGGACGTAACATGGCCGTAACTGGTTCGTAACTCCGTGGCTAATTGGTTGTCTTATGAAGATCCGCATGATGCCTTCGACCCCCGCTTCAAAAAAATTGCTCTTCACGCTGCTGCTCGCCCTGGCGGGCGGGACGGCTTTTGGCCAATTCAGCATCGACCGCGAACCCCCGGGACCTTCGAGCCGGAAGACCGGATTGGTGATCACGGAGATAATGTACAATCCACGGGGCGTTCCCGGCCAAACCACCAACAACACGCTCGAGTTCGTCGAATTGTTCAATTCCAAGCCATGGGATGAAAATATCGGCGGCTTCAGCATCACCGGTTCGGTCAGCTATACTTTTGCATCCAATACCATCCTGCGCGCCGGAGCGTATCTCGTGGTGGCCCGCGTGCCGGGATTGTTCCTCACCAATTACGGCGTCACGAACATTTTCGGACCGTGGAACGGGGCCGGCACCAATCGACTTCCCACCGATCGCGGCGTGGTTCAACTGCGCAATCGCCAGAATGCGCTGCTGCTCGACATCAATTACGCTGATTCGCCGCCCTGGCCTGAAGCTGCCGACGGCACAGGCCACTCGATCTCGCTGGCCCGCCCTTCGTATGGCGAGGACAATCCGAAGGCATGGGCTGAGAGCGACCGCGTTGGCGGCTCCCCGGGCGGACCCGACCCGCTCACGCTCGATCCCATGGCTTCGGTGTTCATCAATGAATGGCAAAATCACAGTGATCCCCTCGACTGGATCGAACTTTATAATCACAGCAATGTTCCCGTGGACCTTTCGGGCGCGTGGCTCAGTGATGATCCGTTGACCAACAAATTCCGGATCCCCAACGGCACCTCGATCCCCGCGCGGGGATTCATCTCCTGGGACCAAAACCAGCTCGGCTTCGAATTGTTCGCCGGCGGTGAAACCATTTTGCTGTGGAACTCCAACCAGACCCGGGTCATCGACGTCATCGATTTCCGCGGATCCTCCAACAACGTCAGCCAGGGACGCTGGCCCGACGGCGGGGCGAATATCTACGGAATGGCTTCCAGCCGGAACAACCCCAACAACACCCCCAAGCGCTATGCGGTTGTCATCAATGAGATCATGTACAATCCGATCTCCGGCAACTCCGACGACGAATACGTCGAGATTTACAACCGGAGCAGCCAGAGCATCGACATCAGCGGCTACGAATTTGTTGTCGGCCTCACCTACCTTTTTCCCACCAACCCCATCACGATGAACATGCCGGCGGGGGCCCATTGGGTCGTCGGACGGAATCTCACCAATCTTGCCGGCATCTACACCAACCTGATTCCCAACACGAACCTCTTCGGTCCCTTTATCGGGACACTGGCCAACGGCGGCGAACGGCTCCTCCTCACCGCGACTGATTACGACCTGGTGACCCGCAGCAACCTCACGTTTAATGAAAAATTGAATGTGCCCATCAGCGATGTGACCTACGGCGACGGCGGCAAATGGGGCCAATGGAGCGACGGTTTGGGCAGCAGCCTTGAGCTCACCGATCCCGAGGCGGATGGACATTATCCCTCGAACTGGGGCGACAGCAATGACACCGGCGAAAGCCAGTGGACTTCGATCGAATACAATGGTCCGCTCGGCCAATCGCTCGGCTCGCCGGTCAACGACAATCTCATCATCATGTCCCAGGGAGTGGCCGAGTTTCTCGTCGATGAAGTCGAGGTGCGCGCCGATGGCGGCCCCAATCTGGTCGCCAATGGAACTTTTGAAGCCGGCCTCTCCAGCTGGACCCTCCAGGGCTCGCACGATCTTTCCACCATCGAGAACGACGGTTTCGCAGGCTCGAAATGTCTTCACGTCCGCGCGGGGTCGCGCGGTGACAACCAGGCCAACCGCATCCTGTCGGCGCCGTTCGCCAGCCCGATCCCCCCGGGCACCACCAACATCTCGATCCGGGCGAAGGTCCGCTGGTTTCGCGGGCTTCCCGAGGTTCTCCTTCGTTTGCATGGCAGTGCCACAGAAGCCTTCGGCCGAATGTCCCTGCCCCGGCGGCTCGGATCCCCCGGCATGGCGAACAGCCGCAAGCTCCCGAATGCCGGCCCCGCCGTCTACGATGTGCATCACAGCCCCGCCCTGCCCGCTGCCGGCCAGCCCATCGTGGTCACCGCCCGCGCCACCGATCCCCAGGCCGTGCCCTCTTTCAAAGTGCGTTATCGTGTGGATCCCACTCCCACTTACACCGATGTCACACTGGTCGACACGGGCACGGGAGGCGACGCCATTGCGAATGACGGAATTTATAGCGCGACCATTCCCGCCCAATCCGCCGGGACCATGGTGGCGTTTTACGTCGAGGCGCGCGACAACCTCAATGCCGTGGGGACTTTTCCCCAATATGTTTTCCCACCCGCCGGACTGAGCCGCTGCTGGCCCAACGACGCGCTCGCCCGCGAATGCGTCGTGCGCTGGGGCGAGGTTCAGATGCCTGGCGATTTCGCGACCTACCATCTTTGGGTCACCGCCGTGAATTCCAACCGCTGGCACACACGGCCGGCTTTGGACAATTCGCCGATGGACGGGACGTTCGTCTATAATAATTCGCGCATTGTCTATAATGCCGAACCGCTCTACTCGGGCAGCCCCTTTCATCGAACCAATTCGACCTCGGGCCCCGCCGGCAGCAATCGCGTCGATTATGTCATGGGTTTTCCCGGGGACGACCAGATGTTCGGGGCGTCCGACTTCGTCCTCACCAACCCGGGCAACCCGGATCGGCTGACGATCAGCGACCTCAGCGCCCTCGCCGAACAGACGGTGTACCGCATCTTCGAAGGCGTGGGCCTGCCGCACAATCATCGCAAATACATTCATTTGTTTGTGAATGGCAGCCAGCGGAGCATCGCCTACGAGCGCCCGGGAAATTTCATATTCGAGGACTCCCAGCAACCCAATGGCGACATGGTCACGGAATGGTTTCCCAACGACGCGGGCGGCCAGTTGTTCAAGGTGGAAGACTGGTTCGAATTCGACCCCAACGGATTTGACGTCACGGCCAATGACGACGCGGACATGGAACGCATCACCACCCTGATCGACGGGCAGCCCACGTTTCTTCCCGGTCCCTATCGTTTCAAATTCCGCAAACGCTCGGTCAACGTCGGCTCGTCCGCGAACGATTACACCCCCATCTTCGGACTCATCAATGCCGTCAGCCCCTTTGATAACCCGACGAATGCGCTCATCGATCCCATCCTGCTGGGCGCCGCGGTCGATTGGGAAACGTGGATGCGCCACTTTGCCGTGCAGCGCACCGTCGGCAACTTCGACAGCTTTGGATGGGAGCGCGGCAAGAACGATTATCTTTACCAGACGAGCGCCGGATTTGTTCATATGCCCTGGGACATCGATTACAGCCTGGGACTCGGCCGGCCCGCGAACGAGCCGTTGTTCGCCTCCAATGACCCGCGCGTCCGCGCCATGTTCAATACGCCTGCGATTGTCCGGGCTTATTGGCGGGCGTTCAGCGAGATCGTCAATGGACCTTTCAACAATGCGACGCTGGATCCGTTCATCGATGCCCGGGCGGCGGCGCTCACGGCCAACAACGTGAACTTCGACACCGCTGCCGTCAGCACCATCAAAACTTACATCGCCGATCGCCGCGCCTTCCTCCAGGGCCAGCTCAGCACCGTGGCGGCGCCGTTCGGCGTCCTGGGCCCGGTCAGCTACAGCACCAACAACAATCTCCTCATCATCGTCGGATCGGCGCCGGTGGAAGTGAAAAACGTCCTGTTGAACGGCGTCATCTATCCGGTCACATGGACCAACGTGACCAATTTCGTGATCCGGGTCGTCCTCAATGCCGGCACCAACAGTTTCATCATCCAGGGAATGGACCGTTTTGGAAATGCGCTCGCCTCCGCCAGCAACGCGCTGGCTGTAAATTACACGGGGCCCGTCATCGATCCCGTTGGCGCCCTCGTCTTAAACGAAATCCTTTATGCCGCCACTCCCACAAGCGGGCAGTTCGTCGAGATCCTGAATCGTGTGCAGTTCAATTACGACCTGAGCGGGTGGAGGATCGACGGCATGAACTTCACCTTCCCCGCCGGCTCGATCGTCACCAATGGGCAAATTGTGGCGCTCGCCCGCAACCGCGATACGTTCTATGCCAACCTTGGCAGGCAGCCCTTCGCGGTATTTAACAACAGTCTTCCCACCAACGGCAGCCAGCGGCTCGTCCTGGTCAAACCGGGCACGCTCGACACGATTATCGACGCCATCGCCTATGACCCGACTGCCCCCTGGCCCGTGGTTTCCAATGGCGTATCCATCCAGTTGATCGACGCGTCGCAGGACAACAGTCGCGCAGCCAACTGGGGCGCTGACTTCACCGCCCATGCCACACCCGCGGCGCCCAATTCGATCGCCGCAATCATCCAGCCCTTCGATCCATTCTGGCTGAACGAGCTCCAGTTCGAGAGCCTTTCCGGCCCTGTGGATAACATGGGCGAGCCCGAGCCCTGGATTGAAATTCTCAATGCCGGCGCCAATCCGCTGAGCCTCGACGGCTATTTTCTGGCCGATAATTTCACGAACAACCTCATGCAATGGGCCTTCCCGGCGGGCATCACCCTCGCGCCCGGCGAACATAAATTAATCTGGGCGGACGGCGAGCCGGCCGAGACCGACGCGGTGAATGTTCATACCGGATTCCGCATCGATTACTTTGGCAAACTGGCACTGGTCCGGCTCGTCGGCGGCCAGCCGCAAATTGTCGATCAGCTCTCGTGGAAATTGCCAAACCCGAACCTCACCTACGGAAGTTATCCCGACGCTCAACCGGTTTTCCGCTACACTTTGCAGGATCCCACACCGTCGGCGACCAATGTCCGCCGGCCCGTGGCGCTCATGATCAACGAATGGATGGCCAGCAACACGCACACGACCAATAACACCGCCAACACAAACGCATTCGATGACTGGTTCGAGATTTACAACGGCGAATCGTTCAGCGTCGACATCGGCGGCTATTATTTCACCGATGACTTCTTCAATCCGACCGTCCGCGGCATCGTGCCCAGCAACGGACAATACCGAATTCCCGCCGGGGGTTACCTCCTGGTTTGGGCGGACAGTAAGCCGTCCCTGAACTCTCCAGCGCGCGCCGACCTTCACGTGAACTTCAAGCTCGGCAGCTCGTTCGGTTCCATCGGGCTGTATGCGCCGGACGGCCTCACGGCGATCGACACCGTGTCGTACCCGCAACAATTTGCGGATGTCAGCGAAGGCCGGTTTCCGGATGGGGCATCGGCGCGGCAGTTCATGCCCAGGCCAACACCGCGACTGGCGAACGTGTCCTCCAACTACAACAGCCGCCCGGTATTTCCGAACATCAACACACAATTCGTGTTTCCGGGCAGCACCAACACCGTCGGTATCGCCGCCTTCGATGCGGATCGTTCGCCGCCCACGACGCAGACGCTTGTCTATGCCATCGTTTCCGCTCCGAGTGTCTCCCAACTCAACCAGGGCGGCTTGTACCGCTGGACAGTTCCAGCCAACCAGCCGTATGGCGATTATCCGGTGACCCTCACCGTCACGGACAACGGCGCGCCTCCGCGCAGCGATACGACCACCTTTACGATGACGGTGCGTCCACGCCAGTTTGTGCCGATCGGAACGAACCTGCCGCCGTTGCTTTACGCCGCCGCGGGGCCGGGCGGACAATTTACCTTTACGATCCAAACGATCGTCGGCCGCACCTACCGGGTGTTTTACATCGACGACATCGATGGGGCGGTATGGACCCAGTTCGATCGGGATTTCGTTGCCGCAAATCCTTACGCCAGCATCACGGACGCCCTGTCCAATCCACATCGATTCTATCGCGTGCTGCAGTTGGATTAGACATCGCCCGGCCCGGCCGGCGTCATCGGCTTGGGGCGGTACAGCACGGCCACGTTGCCGATGAGCCACACGAGGTGGCTGGAAGTTTGCGCGGCCATTTGAGGGGCGAGCTCTTTTTTCTCCGCCTTGAATTCATCGAACTTCACCTTGATCAACTCGTGATGCTCGAAGGCGGTGTTCAGGCCCTGGACGAACTGCGGAGTGAGCCCCTGTTTGCCGATCTTAAAAGTCGCCTTCAGCTTCTGGGCTTCCGCTTTGAGCCGGCGAATCTCGGCGTTGGTCAGCTTGTCGATCACGACAAAGAATGCCCCCGGCCTTCGCCAACTTGCGATCGCAAAAATTGGGCACCCCATTCCTGCCCGTGAGCAATTCCAGACGTAGCGCAGACTTCCAGTCTGCTGTATCGCGGATTTCCAATCCGCAGGCGCTGGGAGCGGCCTTTTGCGCCAGGACTATCAAACACCTGCCGACTGGAAGTCGGCGATACAGCAGACTGGAAGTCTGCGCTACGGTGGCGACGCAGGTCCGCGATCAGCGGCGCGGCCTATCGGGCTGCCACGCGATAAAAGCAACTGCCCGCCGGGCTCGTCGCGCAGTTGGCGCGATATTGAACGCCGGCGACAAGGGTGCCCACCGAAGCGCTACCATCGGTTGACCACGGTCCAAACGGACCGGGTGATGCCTCGATGATAAAACTCGAAGGACTGCCGTTCAGCACGCTGAAATTGAATGAGGCGCGCCCATTCGCAACGATCGGCATCGTCGTGATCCGAACGAAAATCGCGGTGGTCGACGCGGCGGTGAGCAACGACGGACCCCAGTCGAGCCAGGCGCCACCCACGCGCGCTCGCACCCGGAGCGAGTAATTGGCCGCGTCCGCCGGGACGAAATTGAAACTCGTTTGGCTGACATCCGTCACCTGCGTTTCAATGAGCCGATCGCAGTTGCTGCAGGAGATGTCGTCGATGTACCAACCCACGCCCGGGCCCGTCTGGTAATAATAGGTGCCACCGGTGTGATCGTAAGCGAATCGAACGAGAATTTCCCGGCCAATATACGGGGCGAGCGACGCCGTTACCGTCGTGAACGCCGTTTGCCCCGCGGTACTGTTCCCGGCGCGCGTCCACAGGTCCTGCCATGTCGCGCCTGAATTTGTGGAGACCTGCAGCCTCGCCACCTGGTCGGGAGTCGCCCAGCCCAGGCAGCTCGCAAACGAGAGCTGGGCGCCCGCGTTGGGTCGCACGATCCAGTTCAGGTTGAGGAGCTGGTCCATCGGCTGCGGTTGTGCCAGATGGAAGGCGTTGGCGCCCGTCGCCTTGAAGGCGCTTTGCACACACAAATAATTTGTGGAGAGCAACGACGTAAAATTGTTGGTGCCGCTTTCCGCTCCTTCCACTCCGACAGCGGCCACCCGCTTGGCCTGCTTCCACTGATAGGCCGTGGCGCCGCCGACCGGGGTAAACGTAAACAGGGCCGGACGCGCCACCGCGATCGTGCCCTGCCCGCTCAGCGTCGGCGCCCGGTAAGCCGGCGTCCAATCCAGCTTGGCATTCAGACCGTCCACGATGGAAACGGTCATCGGGGTCGCCGGCATGCTGGCACCGGAAAACGTGACGTTGTAGGCGCCATTCGTGGTGACGGGCACCGAATAACCGCCGGAATTCGCCGAGAGGGCGAAGAAAGCCGAGCCGGGCACATCCACGCGGACGCCCCCGATGCCTTCTCCCGGATCGTAGGCATTGTTTCCGTTGAAGTCATAATAGACGACGCCGGTGATGAATGGCGTGATGGACCAGCGGCTCGCAAATTCCTGGGTGACGAGCTGCGGTCCGACGTTGCCGCGGAGCCCGTTGGTGACGCCGATGCCCGCTTCGCGAAAATTTCCGTTATGAATGTTCAAACGGTGGCCGGCGGGATTTTGCATGCCCCCGGCGCCGGCGCCCCAATCGACTTCAAAGCCCGCATGCCCCTGGTTCACGCTCCGCGCCGAGGCGAAGACGTTTTCACCATAGGTATTCCACGAATAACCCGTTCCATTGATTCGCAGCCCGGGATTCGATCCGTCACTGCCGATATGCCCCTGATAATTGTTCAGGTACATGTCCATCGTATGCTGCCGCGCCGCCTCCAAAAGCTGCGGATGAAACGAGAGCGGCTGGGTGTCGGAAAGCGCGGCGATTTGCGAAGCCATCAGGTCCAGTTCCACTCCAAAATAACTGTAGGCGCTGAGCACGTCGGGATCCGTGGTGTTACGCCAGGCGGCCGCTTCCGCAACGGGATTCATCCGGGCGCGGTTGATGAGTTCCAGATAACACTGCTCCTCGGCTGTCGGATCGCCAATCGAATACTGGATCGTGGAAGCCGGGAAAAAAATCGGCGACGCCCCGTTACCGTTGCCATTCTTGTCACCCGCAGGCTGTCGTATCCACGCCTCATTGCCCGCTTTTTTTTCAAAGGTCGCGGGAGGCGGCGCTGTTTGGAATGGAAAAGCCGGCGTCGGGATGGGGCCGGGCGCGCCCGAGGCGCCGAGCGCGCCCAGAAAAATCATCAGCCATCCGAACAGCCACGAACGGTGCGGCAGCGCCGCAGGATGGCAAGGCATGATGTTCAAGCGCGATGAAGTGCTTCTACCGATCGGTATTCCATCTTCCTCCCTGAAGAGCCGCCCCGTTGCGGGTATCCCAATGGCCGACGTAGCAACGACGCTGCCAAGTCGGTTGCGATCGGAAGAGGAGAAGTCAGGACGGCCCATCCACTAGCTGCAAAGGGACGCCACCGCCGCGCCCGCCATGCAAATGGGATCAAAGTCATCGCGAATGGATGAAAACAGGAGAATGGATCCGCGCCGCGAAACGGCGGCGGACGGCGAGGGGCTGTCCCGAATCCGGACAAACAGGACAGGACATGCCCATGCCGGGACAGCGATTCAAAACGACGAAAGCGGGAGGGTGCGCAACAGGCGCGAATGAGGCGGTCATTCGCAGCGCGCTAAAGGTTGAGCTTTGTCCAGGCCGAGTTTTTTTTCGAGGACGCCACAACGGCCTCGATGAACGCCATGCCGCGCACGCCATCTTCGATCTTAGGATAATCCAGGGCCGGATCATCCTTGGCCGGCTTGCGGCCTTCGATGCGCGCGCGGACATGGGCGGCGAACGCCTTGTAAATATTGGCGAATGCTTCGAGGTATCCCTCGGGATGAGCGGGCGGAGTGCGGGCGGCCCCTTTCGCCGCGGCGCCCAGGTAACCATTGGCGGTCCGATAAACCTGCATGGGTTGATCCAGCCACTTCACCAGCATCGTGTTCGGCTCGCGCTGATGCCATTCGATGCCGCCCACCTCCCCGTAAATGCGGATGTTCAGGTTGTTTTCCTCGCCAACAGAAATCTGCGAGGTGTGAAGCACACCCTTCGCTCCGCCCTTAAATCGGAGCAGCACATTGGCGTCGTCATCGAGTTTGCGGCCTTTGACGAAGCTGGTGAGATCCGCGGCCAGCTCGCTGATTTGGAGGCCGGAAATGTATTCGGCGAGATTTTCGGCATGGGTGCCGATGTCGCCCACGCAACCGCCGGCGCCGGAACGTTTCGGATCGGTGCGCCAGCCCGCTTGTTTTTGGCCCGAAGCCTCCAGGCGCGTCGCCAGCCAGCCCTGCGGATATTCCACGACAACCTTGCGAATCCTGCCCAGCTTGCCCGCGCGAATCATCTCGCGGGCCTCCTTCACCAGCGGATACCCGGTGTAATTATGCGTGAGCCCGTAAAGGTTTCCCGTCTGGCGCACCAGCGCGGCGAGCTTTTTGGCCTCCGCCAGGTCGAATGTCGCCGGTTTGTCGCTCAAAACATGAAACCCGGATTCCAGCGCCATCTTCGCGGGCGGAAAATGCATGTGATTCGGAGTGACGATGGCCACGAAATCCATCCGTTCGCCCTCCGGAAGTTGGGCCTCGCTCTGAATCATTTCCTCGAACGTTCCGTAACAGCGGTCCGGTCGCAGGAAAAGATCCGCGCCACTGGCCTTCGAGCGGGCCGGCTCGCTGCTGAACGCGCCACAGACCAGTTCCATCTGCTGGTCCATCGCCGCCGCGATGCGATGCACCGCGCCAATGAAAGCGCCCCGCCCGCCCCCGATCATTCCGTAACGAATTTTTCTGCTCATAAATGGGTGCAAAAAATGGAAAGGCCGTTTTGGTAAACAGTGTTGCTTGCGATGACGGCGGTTTTATAGTGATCGCCTCTTTTCAAGTCAACGGACTTGGGACGGCCCCCTGGAATTTATGACCTTCACAACCGCCGACATCGCCGCACATGTCTCCGGCGAAGTCCTCGGAGATCGCGCGCTGCCGCTGGCGGGCTTTGCTCCCGCCGACACCGCGCGCGCCGGCGACCTGACTTTCGCGGAGAATGAGGCGTGGTTTTTGCGCGCCGAACAGGGCGCCGCCTCGGCGATCCTCGTTCCCGGTGCGTTCACTTCACAAAGGAAAACCCTGATCCGCGTCGCCAACGCGCGAGTCGCCTTCGCGAAGGTGCTTCCCCTGTTTTTTCCCGATCGAAAATTTGCGCCCGGCATTCACCCCTCCGCCGTGATCGCCGAAACCGCCGAAGTGGATCCCTCCGCGCACATCGGCCCATTATGTGTCGTCGATGAGCGTGCGCGGATCGGTCCTCGATGCGTCCTGGAAGCGGGCAATTATGTCGGGTGCGATTGCCGGCTGGGCGACGACACGCATCTCTTTCCCAACGTCACGCTCTATGCCAACACCCAGGTCGGGCAGCGCGTCCGGCTCCACGCCGGAAGCGTCATCGGCGCCGACGGTTTCGGATATGTCTTCGACCAGGGCCGGCATCTCAAGGTGCCGCAAATTGGGAGCGTGGTTCTCGGCGATGATGTCGAGATCGGCGCGAACACCACCATCGATCGCGGCGCACTCGGGCCCACCGTGATTGGCACCGGCACCAAGATCGACAACCTGGTCCAGATCGCGCACAACGTCACGATGGGCGACCATTGCATCGTCTGCGGGCAGACCGGCATTTCAGGCAGCACAAAGATCGGCAACTTTACCACCCTTGCCGGCCAGGTCGGGCTCGCCGGCCATTTGAACATCGGAAACCAGGTCACCGTGGCGGCGCAGTCCGGGGTGATGAGCGATATTCCGGATGGCGGCAAATGGCTGGGGGCTCCCGCGCAACCCGATCGTGAGATGAAACGCATTTTCATCGCCCTGCAACGCCTGCCGGAATTGCTCAGGCGGGTGAATGATCTGGAGAAGCGGCTCGGGCAGGGCCCTGAGTCCATCCGCTGACCGGTCGCCGATCACTCGGCCGCGGCGCGCGCGGCGATCGCCTCGGAGACCAGGCCCAGCGCCTCGGCGCGCGCGACCGCCCCAATCAACCGGCCTTGTCGCGCGTTATTGACCACGGGGACATTCCTCAATTCGCTCGCCAGCAATACCGGCAGCACATCCGCCACGCTCTGTTGCGGCATCAGCACGGGCGGCGGTGGCCGCATGACGTCGAGCGCGATCACGCTGTCCAATTCCTCGCCCGCATTCAGGTATTCCTTCAAATCATGCAGGGCCACCACGCCAATCAATCGTTCCTCGCTGTCCACTACCGGGAGGAAATTGTTCGTCGAGGTCAGAAATCGTCCCGCGAGCTTTCGGAACGGCGTGTTCTCGCGCACGGGCGGGACCGGCTGGCGCATCAGGTCGGCGACCGTCCGCTCGGTCGCGGCCCCCAGGCGCGGCCCTTCTCGATCCAGCTCGATGCCCTGGCGGCGCAACGGTTCGGTATAAATGGATTCCCGCTGAAGCCGCCGGGCCACCAATGTCGAAACCGCGCAGGCCAGCATCAGCGGCGGCATCAGCGAATAATTCAGCGAAAGCTCGAACACCATGATCATCGCCAGCAATGGCGAATGCGTGGTGGCCGCGAGCATGGCCCCCATTCCCACGAGCGCGAAACAACCCGCAGGCAGATCGACCGCCCATCCGAAGGTGTTCAACAACGCCTCATAGACGCTCCCCAGCGCGGCGCCAAGAAACAGGGTGGGGGTGAACACGCCGCCGACCGTGCCCGACCCGACGGTCAGCGTCGTGGCCAGAAACTTGGCGGCGAACAAACCGAGCACAAACAGCAGCACCGGTTCCTCCCGCAACATCCGGTTCGTGGGCGCATGGCCATTACCAAGCACCTGCGGATACGCCAGCGCCAGCGCCCCGACCAGCAATCCCGCCACCGCCATCCGTCCGAACAGGGGCATCGACATTTTCCCGAACATTTTTGCGGACAACGAAAGGGCCTTGAGAAACCCGGCCCCGGCGATGCCCGCCATCACGCCGAGCACGGGAAACCACGGGAGCTGGGCGAGGCGGGTAAACTCGAAAAGCGGCGCGTCAAACCAATGCCCGGAACCGAAGACCGCCCGGGGCAGGACGGCCGCGATCACCGATGACACCACCAGCGGCGCAAAAAGGTTCAGCGAAAAATTACCAAGAACGATCTGTGCCGCGAACACCGCCCCGGCAATGGGCGCGTTGCATCCCGCGGCAATTCCCGCAGCCGCCCCGCACGCCACCAGCAGGCGCAGCCGGTAGGGCGGCCATCCCGCGATCTGGCCCATTTTGGATCCTAATGTTGAACTGACCTGGATGATGAGCCCCTCGCGTCCAATCGAGGCGCCCGTGGTCAAACTCACGAGCGACGAGAGCGCGTTCAACAGCGCGGGCCGCAGCCGCAGCCGCCCGTCGCCCGCCACCACCACCTCCAGCAGATTCGTTAAACCCGGATTCCCAATCAGCCGCAACCCCAGGAACAGCACCAGCCCGGCCATCAACCCGCCCACCGCCGGCAACAGCAGCCGTTGCCATGGGGCCATCGCCGCCGCGCTGTCCGCAATGTCCCCCGCGTCTCCCAGCAACGTCCATTTGACCAGCTGGCTCAGCAGGTGATAGGCGAGGCTCGCCCCCGCCCCCGCCAGCCCCACCGCAACCGCCAGCAAAAGATGAATCGTCTCCTCCGTCAGCCGCAGTCGATGACGCCAAAGAAGAGCGCCCCGCCAGTGGCGCCGGATGAAATCACGGGAAAAAATGAGCGCGCGTTGCAATTGCGACAGCGTCCGCTTCCCGGTCATCAGCGGACGTTACGAAATGGATCCGAGGCTGACGAGAGGCGATTCTCCCGCTCAGGGTGAAATGTCGAAACACGCCATCTCCACGGCGTTGCGCACCAATAGCAGCCCGTTCGAAATCACCGGATGATTCCATGTCTTCCCGCCAATGGCTTGAAACCGGGATGCCTCAATCAGTTTTTCCGGGGTCGCGCGCACGAGGATCAATTCCCCCTCGCCACCCAGGATGACAAGATGACCGCTCGCGAGCAGCAACTGCCCGTAGCCATACCGTCCATCCTTCCAACGCCGCGCGCCCGTCGCCGCATCGAGGCAAGTCAGGATGCCTTCATCCAGACCGTAGATGTAACCCTCGTCGTAAACCGAGCTGTTGAACTTGTTTTTCAGGTTCGCATTTTTCCAAATCTGTCGCGCGGTGAATCCGTTCCCTTCCCGCGAAATCTCCACCAGCGCGCAGCCGGTCCCGTATCCTGCCGACAGCAAAAAACGGTTTGTTCCGGTGAGGACCGGCTGTGCGATCGCGTTGTCATTAGCCACGCGCCATGGAAATTCCCAAAGCAACTTGCCGGTGTCCGGTGTCAAGCCCACGGCCCGTCCAGCCGTCACAACGAGAATCTGCCGTTCTTCCGCCAGCGTGACGAACATGGGCGAAGCATACGCCATCCGCTCGTTCAGCGCCGACCATGCCGCCGCACCCGTCACGCGGTTGTAAGCCAGCACCGTCCGCCCCGCGCCGCCATCGGGGTCGCCCGAAAGCACCACCACGTTCTCACTCACGACCAGCGGCGAGCTGGATAATGCGAAGTGAAGATTCCGCGCGCGGGCCTCGCCCAGGATGTTTTTTCTCCATAACAATTGTCCGGTCCCGGCTTGCAGGCAGCAAAATTCCCCTTCCGCCCCGAGGCTGTAAATGCGCCCGTCATGCCATGTCGGCGTGGCGCGCGGACCGTCCCCGCCCATCGATTCCGAGAACGCCGCGGGATAACTGTGCGCCCATAATTCGCGCCCGGTCCGCAGTTCATACGCCGTCACCGCCTCCCGTTCGCGACGCTGTTCGATCGTAAACGCCCGGCCATCGGCCACAACAAAGGAGGCATAACCTCCCCCAATGGGCTGACGCCAGATCCGGCGCAGTCCATCGGCCGGCCAATGAGTCAGGATGGGCCGTTCATCGTACCGGCCGTCCCGATGAGGACCGCGAAAGTCGGTCCAATAATTGGTGGAAACGACAACGGACACCGTCGCGGGTTCGAGTGCGGCGCTGGATTGGCGGGCGCGATGGGCTTCGACCGCCGCATAATCCGGCTTGGTCTTTCGAAAGGTCAACACCGGTGGAAACCCGCCACGCCATTCGATTTCCAGCCCGCCCCAGAGCATCAGCAACGCGACAATCCCCGCCAGGTACAGAATCGAGAATAGCAAAATGCCGGCGGTGCCGAGCAACTTGCGGCCGAATCCGATCTCACGGAGACGCCACAGCAACACCAGGCCGAGGGGCGGAAACAGCAGCGTGGCGAACCGCACGCGATTGAGGGGACGGACCGGCACGACTTTCGATAGCAGACCCACAGCCCAAAATGACACCCAAAACGTTTTGACTCACCGCCTTCCTTGGCTATCCTCTGGCCCCTTGTCGTTTATGGCCAAACTGACCGTTCGAGACCTCGACCTTCGCGGCAAACGCGTGCTCATGCGCGTCGATTACAACGTGCCCATGGAGGAAAAGGACGGCCGGATGGTCATCAATGACCTCAGCCGCGTCCGCGAAACCCTGCCCACTCTGGAACTCCTGATTGAAAAGGGCGCGCGCATAATCCTCGCCGCCCACCTCGGACGTCCCCACGGAAAACGCGAATCGTCCATGTCGCTCCGTCCCGTGGCCGCCGCGCTGGCCGACTTGATTCATCGGCCCGTCGCCTTTATCGACGATTGCGTCGGGGACAACGTCGAAAAGACCGTGGGCGCCCTCAAGGATGGCGATATTCTCCTGCTGGAAAATACCCGCTTCCACGGGGAGGAGGAATCCGAGGACAAAGCGGTCCGCCAGCCCCTCGCCGAGAAACTGGCGAAGCTGGCCGATGTGTTCGTCAATGATGCCTTCGGCGCCGCCCATCGCGCGCACGCCTCAACCGCCAACGTCGCCGAAATCATCTCCCGCCGCGGCGACCCCACCGCCGCAGGCCTCCTGATGGAACGGGAATTGAAATTCCTCGGCGAGGAACTGGAAAATCCCGCCCGCCCTTTCGTCGTCATCCTGGGAGGCGCAAAAGTCTCCGATAAACTGCCCGTCATCCGCCGCCTTCTCGACAAAGCCGACGCGATCCTCATCGGGGGCGCCATGGCTTACACGTTCAAACTGGCCCATGGCGGCAAGACCGGTAAATCGTTGATTCAGCCCAACCAGACGAAAACCGCGCTGGAGGCGGAAGCCAAGGCCCAGGAGCGGGGCGTCACCTTTTTGCTGCCCTCCGACACCGTCATCGCCATTCCCGTCGACACCGGTAAAGTGAACAAAAAGGGCGATCCGATTTACGACTACACGAATCCTCGCACGATCACCGGCGACATTCCCGACGACTCCGAGGGCCTGGACATTGGGCCCGAAACTGCCAGGCGCTACGCCGAGGTTATACGTGGCGCGAAAACCATCCTCTGGAACGGGCCGATGGGAAAATTCGAGGACAAACGTTTTGCCACCGGAACAAATGCCATCGCACAGGCGGTCGCCAGTGCCACACAGGCGGGCGTGAAGAGCATCATCGGAGGCGGCGACAGCGTAAAAGCCATCCACCAGGCCGGGTTGGGCGACAAGGTCACGTTCATGAGCACCGGCGGCGGCGCCAGCCTTGAATTTCTCGAGGGCAAAATCCTTCCCGGAGTTGCCGCGCTGAACGACCGCTGAGCGCTCGTGCCCCCTCTCATTTTGAACCCCTGAATTCCAATTCATTCCTGTGGATAAAGAACGAAAACTGATCATCGCCGGCAATTGGAAGATGAACAAGACCGTGGCCGAAGCCCTCGACCTCGTTCAGGCCATCAAACGCGAGTGCAAGGATGTCAAGGAGGTCGATGTCGTCGTCTGTCCCCCCTTCACCGCGCTCGGCGAGGTGTCGAAGGCGATCATCGATTCCAACCTCCGCCTCGGCGCTCAGAACATGAGCGAACAAAATGTTGGCGCCTACACGGGCGAGATTGGCGCCGGCATGCTCAAGGAGTTCTCAGTGCGTTATGTCATCCTCGGCCACTCCGAACGGCGCCAGTATCAAAAGGAGTCCGACGCCTTGATCAACAAAAAGGTTCACGCCGCCCATGCCGCGTCCCTGAAACCCATCCTTTGCGTTGGCGAAACGCTGGCGGAACGTGAAGCGAACCAGATGGAAAAAGTTCTCCAGGCCCATGTCCAGGGCGGCCTGGCAGGCCTCACGAAACAACAAGCCGAGGAGACCATCATCGCCTACGAACCTGTCTGGGCCATCGGCACCGGCCGCACGGCGACCACCGGCCAGGCGCAGGAGGCCCATGCCTTCATCCGCGCGCTCGTCGCCAAAATGTTCGATGAAGCATCCGCCCGAAAGGTGCGCATCCAATATGGCGGCAGCGTCAAACCTTCCAATGCCCGCGAACTCATGAGCCAGCCCGATGTCGACGGGGCGCTCGTCGGCGGCGCATCGCTCGAAGACCGCAGCTTTGCGGATATCATCAAGAACTCGATTTAAATTCCATTGAGGAACGATCGGAACCGACAACAGAAAGAACAATATGAACATCGTAATCATCCTGCTGACCTTCATCCTGATCGTGTCCAGCCTCTTCCTAATCCTGCTGGTGCTGGTGCAGCTCCCCAAAAAGGAGGCCGGCCTGGGCCAGGCATTCGGCTCCGGAGCCACCGACGCCCTCTTTGGCCCCGGCAGCGGCAACATGCTCACCAAGATGACCAAATGGACCGCCGCCATCTTTTTTACCCTCACCCTCTTCATCTGGATTTTGCAGGGACACAATGCGCGCGCGCGCGGGCTCGATCCCCGTTCCCGTTTTCCCGCCGAAAAAGCTGCGGCTGAAAAGGCCGGCGGCCCGGTGTCGACAAATGTTTCCACCAACATGAACCTGTTGCTCAACGCCGCCAGCAACACGGCCAACAGCCTGACCGCCACCAACGTCACCAACAGCGCTGTGAAGCCGGCGGCCCCCGCCAATCCCGCAACACCTCCCGGCGCCGCGAAGTAATCCGGCGTCCCGACCCTCCCGCACGATGGCGCCGCCCGGCCAGTGTACGCCGCGGCATTCGATCGCCGCAGTCCGCTGGATGGTCGTCGTGATGTCGGCGGCCCTTGCCCTGGGTCTTTCCCTGGGCCTCGCCGGGTGCACCCGATCGATCCCGCCCGCTGACCTCACGATCGTCAACGGCGCGGAACCCGGCTCGCTCGATCCCGCGACCTGCACCGGCCTCGAGGAACTGCGCATCTGCATGGCGCTGTTTGAGGGCTTGATGCGCGTGGATCCCAGGACCGCGCGACCCGTCCCCGGTCTCGCCGAGCGGTATGAGAAATCCGCGGATGGCCGCGTCTACACTTTTTTTCTCCGGACCAACCTCGCCTGGTCCACCGGCGAGCGCATCACGGCGCATGATTTCGTCTGGTCCTGGCTGCGCGTGCTCGATCCCCTCACCGCCAGCGAATACGTGGGGCAACTCTTTTATATCCGCGGCGCGGAAGCCTATTTCACCAATACCAACAAGGTGCGCGACGCTTCGCAGGTCGGTGTTCGGGCGCTGGACGACCTCACGCTGCGGGTCGAGCTGGTGAATCCCACCGCGTTCTTTCTCGACCTCTGCGCCTTTCAAACATTGTCGGTCGTCCCGCGGCATGTGATCGAAAAGCATGGCGACGCCTGGATGCGCGTCCGGCCGCTGGCGGGCAGCGGCTGCTACCAGCTCGATGTGTGGAGATTGAACGATCGCATCCGCCTTCGAGCCAACCCGCGGTACTGGGATGCTGCAAACACGCATTGTTCCCTCATCGATTTGTTGCCCATCCGCAACGCGAACACGGCTTTCAATCTTTATGAACGCGGCGGCGTGGATGTCATCTGGGACAAGGAACTCATCCCGTCCGAGCTCTACCCGCTGCTGCGCACCAACGAGACGCGCCGATCGAACTTCCACAGTTTCAATTATCTGGCGACCTACTTTATGCGGTTCAACACGACTCGCAAACCGCTCGACGACGCCCGCGTGCGCAAGGCGCTCGCATTGTGCGTCGACAAGACCCGGCTGGTGGAACAGATCCTCAGGACCGGCGAATCCGCCGCCGAACAGTTCGTTCCCCCCGAGACGGCCAACAGCCTGCCCGCGGAAGGTTTGCATTACGACCCGGAGACCGCGCGCCGGCTCCTCCGCGAGGCGGGTTATCCGAAGGGGCAGGGCTTTCGGACGATCGAATATTTATTCGAAGCCGTGGCAGGGGGCGCGGCCTCGATTCATGGCAAAATTGGCGTCGAGCTGCAGCAGATGTGGCAGCGCGAACTGGGCATCAAGGTGGAACTGCGCCAGATGGAGAAGCAGGTGTATCTCAAGGCTCAACGCTCTCTCGATTATGACGTCAGCCGGAGCAGCTGGATAGGCGATTACAACGATCCCAACACGTTCCTCGATCTTTTCCGGGGCAACAACGGCAACAATCGGACCGGCTGGAACAATGCCCGATACAATCAACTCACGGACGAGGCGGCCGCGCAGCCCGATCTGGTGCGTCGCGCCGGGCTGCTGCGCGATGCCGAAACGATCCTGATCCGCGACGATGTTCCCATCGTGCCGATCTATTTTTTCAAAGGATTCAATTATCATGATCCCGCGAAGATCCAGGGTATTCACGGCAACATCCTCGACATCCACCCGATGAACGCCATTCAAACGACTGGCGCCCCCCGACGTTAGCCGCCCTAAAGGGACCTCGTCTCAGTCACCTCCTTGCCCCAGTAACGAGTCGGATTTCGCACAAGGCCCGAAGTTGGCCACGCGCTCGCATGCTGGGCTGTTCGTGGCGCAAGTAACGAGGCGGATTTTGCACAAAGGCCCGAAGGGCCGCCCTCCCTCACCCAGCCCGCCGGGCTGGGTATGATGCCGACGAAATCCCGCGGCCTGAAAGGCCGCCATACCGATCGCCACGCTCAATCAAAAGGGGGAGAGGAGGCGCCCAGAGACTTCATAATCAAACAGCCCCGGCCCTACCGCTGGCTGGTTTGCAACAAACCTTCCAGACGCTTGCGCAATTCGCCGAGTTCCTTTGACTTGAAGGATTGTTTCGTTTTTTCAAGAACCCCGATCGTTTCCTGGAGGGCCTTGTGCAGGGCGGCGTTTTCGAGCGAACCGGCCTGCCCGCCGGGCCGCGACAGCGCTTCGTTGAACTGCTTCAAATCCACCAGGGCGGCGAGCAGGTTTCGGAGCGACAAATGGACATACGCTTCCATCGGAGCGGCGGCGGCTTCGATGGGGGATTCGCGCAAAACCTCCTCCAATTGCGCCAGGTCCCGCGCCCAGCTTTCGAGACGCTGCCGATTGGCGCTGACCGCGCGGTAGGATCGATGATTGGCGATCGCCTGGCGGGCCAGGGAGAGGAGCTCATCCGGATCGCACGGTTTAACCAGGTAAGCCACCACTTGAAGCCGCACCGATCGCACTGCCGATTGCATCGAGGGATGTCCTGTCAGCAGGATGACCGGCATTCCCGCGGCCACCTGCGGAAGTTTCTCGATGAATTCCAGGCCGGCATTGCCCGGCATCTGGATGTCGGATATCAGCAGATCGAATTGCGATGCGCGCAGCAGCTCCGCGGCGGCAGCGGCGTCGGGAGCCGCGACGCAATCGTATCCTTGCTGGCGCAAAAACGCGGAGGTCGCCACTCGAAACGCATTTTCATCGTCCGCCAGCAGGATGCGTCCGAGCGAATCGTTGGGGGGAATCATCAGCCGTGAAGTGTAGAATTGACTGCGGCCTGCGCCAACACTGAAAAGCGGGTTTATTCTCTTGCCCGGCCGGAGCTTCCTTCGTTTGCTAGCCGGCAACCGATGCAAGAGTTCATCTCGAAAGCCGCGACGCTGCTCGAAGCACTGCCTTACATCCAGCGGTTCAGCGGCGCCACGTTTGTCGTGAAATATGGAGGCAGCTTCATGGATTCGCCCGACGCCACCACACGCCATGGCGTGGCGCGAGACATGGTGTTCCTCGAAGCCGTCGAGATTAATCCTGTTGTCGTCCATGGAGGCGGCAAGGCCATCAGCCGGGCGATGGAGAAGGCTGGATTAAAGCCGGCCTTCATCCAGGGCCAGCGCGTCACGGACGCCGCCACGGCGGCCATCGTCGACGATGTTTTGTCGCGCACGATCAACCCCGAGATTGTGGAGGCCATCAACTCCCTCGGCGGCGCCGCCAGGGGATTTGCGGGTCCCGACATTTTCCGTTGCCGCAAGATCACGATGAAAAGTTCGGGAGGCGAAGACATCGATGTGGGTTATGTCGGGGAGGTCATCGAGGTGAACACCGAGCCGCTCCTGGCGTGCATCGCGCAGGGGATCACGCCGGTGATCAGCCCCACGGCGCGCGGGGAGGACGGACGGATCTACAACTGCAATGCGGACGTCGCGGCGGCGATGACCGCCGTGGTGCTGAAGGCCAGGCGCCTGGTGTTTATGAGCGACGTGCCGGGCCTGATGCGCGATCCGGAGAATCCGGCCACGGTCATCTCCCATCTGCGCATCGACGAGGTGCCCGAACTCAAGCGCGCGGGCATCGTGGACAAGGGGATGATTCCGAAGGTGGACAGCGCGGTGACCGCCATCACGGCCGGGGTGGAAAAGGTGTCGTTCGTCGATGGACGCGTTCCACACGCCGTGCTGATTGAGATTTTTACGGATGCCGGCGTGGGCACGGAAGTGGTCCTGTAGCCGGCGTGTTTTGCGTTTTACTACAAGGCCGCGGGACCGTAACTTGTTTGCCTATGTTCGAAGCCGTCAAGATTCAGCTCACCGCCGCCGCCGACAAACTCACGCATCTGCGGAGGTTTCTTTGACGTCCCGAGCGTCAACAAACGCCTGGGGGAACTGGAGTCGCTGACGGTTGGCGACAAATTCTGGGATAACAACGAGCAGGCGCGCAAGGTTCTCGACGAACAGAGCAGTCTTCGCAAGCGCGTCGATCCCCTTTTCGACGCCGAAAAGAAGCTCGAGGATCTGAAGGTGATGGTGGAGTTGTGCGAATCGGAGCCCGAGACGGCGCAGCTCCGGCACCAGGCGGAACTGGACGCCGAGGGAACTGCATTTCTCAAGAACATCGGCGACATCGAGCTGCGGGTTCTTCTGAACGGCCCGCACGATCGGCGCAACTGCATCCTGAGCATCAACGCCGGCGCCGGCGGCACCGAGGCGTGCGATTGGGCCGGCATGCTGTTGCGCATGTACACGCGCTGGGCGGAGTCCCGCGGCTGGACGGTCGAGGTCACCGACGCGCTTCCGGGCGAAACAGCCGGCCTGAAAAGCGCGACGATGCTGGTCACTGGCGAGAACGCCTACGGCTTCTGCAAGGCCGAACGCGGCGTGCATCGACTCGTGCGCATCTCCCCCTTCGACTCCAACAAGCGCCGCCACACGAGCTTTGCCAGTGTCGATGCCATCGCGGAGATCGAGGAGGAGAGCAGCGATGTCGTCATTCCACCTGGCGAATTTCAAATCGACACCTTCCGCGCGGGCGGCAAGGGCGGCCAGAATGTGAACAAGGTCGAAACGGCAGTCCGCGTCACCCACCTTCCCAGCGGCATTGTCGCCGCATCGCAAGCGCAGCGGTCACAGGGGCAGAACAAGGCGACAGCGATGAAACTGGTGCTGTCGAAACTCTTTGCCAAACGCCTCGATGAGGCGAAGGCCGAGATGGAACGTTTCTACGGCGAGAAAGGAAGCGTTTCGTGGGGCAACCAGATTCGTAGCTACGTCTTTCAACCTTATCGGATGGTCAAAGATCTTCGCACGGGCGTCGAGACGAGCAATGTCCAGGCGGTGATGGACGGCGCGCTGGATGAATTTGTCAGCGCCTGGCTTCGCGCCGGCTGTCCGATGAAACGAATGCAGGGCATCAAGGATGAGGAGGAATAGAATGCGACGCACCAGCGACAGCCTCGTGCCGTCGGCGGGCCGAAGTGAACCGAGCCAGCAAAATCTCCGCACCGCATTTCATGAACATCCTTGAAACCATCGTGGCGCGGAAGCGGATCGAGATCGCTCAATTGCCCGCCCGGATTCTGGCCCCCGGCGATCTGCGGGATGCGCTGCTGGCGCGAAATGAATCCCGGGACTTTCTTGGCGCACTGCGACAACCGCCAGCCGGCGACGTCGCGCTCATCGCCGAGGTCAAGAAGGCATCGCCATCGGCGGGGGTCATCTGCGCAGATTTTGACCCCGTGCGCATCGCGCAGGAATATGAAGCCGCCGGGGCGGCGTGCCTGTCGGTCCTGACCGATGAATCGTTTTTTCAGGGATCGCTGGAATACCTGAAGCAGGTTCGGGCCGCGGTAAAAATTCCGCTGTTGCGCAAGGATTTCATCATCGACGAACGCCAGATCCTGGAGGCGATCGAATGGGGCGCGGACGCGATTTTACTGATCGCCGCGATTCTGGATCCGCGGCAGCTGAAGGATTACCGGCGACTGGCGGAGGAGGCCGGGCTGGCGGCGCTGGTTGAAGTGCATGACGCAGGCGAGCTGGAATGCGCGCTCGAATCGGGCGCGCGCCTGATCGGCGTTAACAACCGGGACTTGAAAACGTTCAAGGTCGACTTGGGCACCACGGAACAGCTCGCGGCCAAACTGCGTGCCGCTACGA
>JBEEGQ010000390.1:0-6517 GCA_041166945.1 Verrucomicrobiota bacterium | reverse complement strand
GACCAGCGGATGAGGCTGTTCGAAAGGCCCGGCCGGGAGCCTCGATTTATCCTTCGCCGGACTTTTCGAATTTCGACGTCGCGATTTGGAACGGGACAGGAGGAAGGTTCGAACCGCACCCCGCTCGGACTCCATCGCATTGCCCGCAAGGCGGGCGGCGGATACCCGATCGGAACCGTGTTCAAATCACGTCAGCCCATCGGATTTACCTGGCAGGGCATGCCGGATGCCGCGATTGCGCATCGGATTCTTTGGCTCGAAGGCCTCGAGCCCGGACTCAATCGCGGCGCGTCGATCGACACCTTCCGTCGTTACGTTTACATCCACGGCTGCGGTGATGAACCCTCCCTGGGCCGACCCATGTCGTCCGGCTGCATCCATGTCGCGGCGGCGGACCTGATGCCGTTGTACAATCGGCTGCCGATGGGGACGCTGGTTTGGATCTCGGCGTGAGGCCGCTCACGGCAGCAGGCGCACGGCGAGCAAGTCCCTGGAGTCCCGTACGAAAAGAGTTCCGTCCGACCATGCCGGATTGCACCAGTTGCGTCCGCAGACCTGCGCCCGGCCGAGCTCGCGAGTCAGGGCAGGAACCGCCGGCAACATGACGAGTTGCCCGCCATCCGTCAGCACCAGCAAATTCTTTCTCATCACGAGCAACGACGCGTGAGCCTTGCCCGCATCCGAAACGGAATAACCGGGCTTCGACCATTCGAGCTTCCCGGTCCGGGCCTCGACACAGATAAGATTCTTGTCCGGTCCGATTCCGTAAAGATGCGCACCCACCACCACCGGGCTTGAAAAATTGATCGCGGCCTCTTTGCTCGTCCACAGCCGCGTGGCGGTGAATTTTCCATCCTGTTGACCCACTCGAACACCGACCAGCCCGAACTCATGCGAAGACACCATCACAATGTCACCGGCAACCGTGGGCGTCGTGACGTGACGCGAAAAAGTGGTCGTCAGCGGCACCCGCCACAAGAGTGTTCCGTCCCGGCGATCGACGCCGAGCAACCCGGCGCAGGTGAACGCGATCACTTGGAGGCGCCCGCCGATGGTGGCGACGATGAGCGGCGCATAGGCAGCGGGATCGTCCTGGGATTTCCACAATACTTTTCCACTTGTTTTGTCGAGGCAGACAATCCCCGACCCATTCGTGCCGCCGGCCAGCGCGAGGAGCCCCTCGCCATCGATCACCGGCGAGCCATTGTAACCGTGTCGCGCAGCGCCCTGGGCCGCCCCCTTTTCACCGATGAACACCGCCCCGAAATTGGTGACATAATTCACGCGCCAGACCAGTTTGCCATCCCGCGAAGCGCGGCACTGGAGTTCGCCGCGACACGATTGAGCATAGACGCGTCCGGAATCAAACACCGGCGTGCAACGCGGACCGGCAACCGATTGTGAATCCTTGAAGGCTTCATCAATGGACGCGCTCCACAGTTCGTTCCCCGTCTTCGAGTCCAGCGCATGCAAGGTCTCCCGGCCTTCGTGGTTATCGAGATGAAAAACCTTTTCGTCAGCGACGATGGGCGACGCCAGGCCATCTCCCACCTTCACGCGCCATAAGATTTTCGGCTCGGATGGAAGATTTGAAGGCACGCTGATGGCGTCCGGAACATGGCCATCGCGACCCGGTCCGCGCCATTGTGGCCAATCGCTGGCCACAGCAGCGTGGCCAAATAAGACGCAGACGAACGCGGGGAAGGTAAGGGAGGTCATCCCGGGAATTGATCCCGGGCCAGGGCGCAGCGTCAAGCGCGGGCGCGAACGCCGCGAATCTGCGGGAGCTACATGGGCGCCGGAGGCAGCGAGAGAAAGCCCGTATCGTTGGGGGTCAGCGGCGGGGATGGGGGTGAAATAGGAGCGGTGGACCGAACCTGGATCTGCAACTCGAAGCCTTCATCCTCCGCCCAGTAAATCGATACGGGCGTGCGGGGCATCGGCTTCGTCGTCATCTCGGTCATTTAATAATCGGTGAGGCCGCTTCGTGGCCGATGAGGCGCGGATTCCACCGCCGACGCCGGCCCCCTCCATTGGGCTCGATATGTCATCGGCAGTGAGGACCCAAAAATTCAGTGAACGCCGGTCGAACACGGGGTGCGCCCGTCCCCAGGCTCATGCGGACTAATGAAAGGCGGCCGCGAAGAACGGCGACGAGTTGTCAGGCGAGAATGTCGGTGACCACTTCACCGGCGACGTCGGTGAGGCGATAATCGCGGCCTTCGAAACGGTATGTGAGCTTTGTGTGATCGACGCCCAGGAGGTGCATCAAAGTGGCGTGAAAATCATGCACGTGAACCGGTTTGTCGGTGATGTTGTAGGCAAAGTCATCGGTCGCGCCGTGGGTGATGCCCCCGCGGACACCTCCGCCTGCCATCCAGATCGAGAAACATCGCGGGTGGTGGTCCCGTCCCCAGCTTTCCTTTTTGATTTCGCCCTGGCTGTAGCTGGTGCGGCCGAACTCGCCGCCCCAGATCACGAGGGTATCATCGAGCAGCCCGCGGGCTTTCAGATCCATCACGAGGGCGGCGCTGGCGCGATCGGTATTCTTCGTTTGATCGCGAAGCCCCTTGGGCAATGCGCTGTGATGGTCCCAGTCCCGATGACAAAGCTGGATAAACCGCACTCCACGTTCCGCCAGCCGGCGGGCGAGCAGGCAGTTGTTCGCGTAGGAAGCCTTCCCGGGTTCGGCACCGTAGGCTTCGAGGATCTTTTTGGGTTCCGTCGAAATATCCATCAGCTCGGGAACGCTCGTCTGCATGCGAAAGGCGAGTTCGTAATTCTCGATGTGCGTGGCGATGTCCGGATCGCCCAACAGGCCGAGCTGACGCCGGTTGAGCGCCTGCATTGAATCGATGAGCTCCCGCCGTGACTTGCCGGATATGCCTTTTGGGTTCGAGAGATAGAGCACTGCATCCCCTGCCCCGCGGAATGGGACGCCCTGATAATTCCCCGGAAGAAATCCATTTCCCCAGTAACGCGCCTGAAGCGGTTGTCCGCCGCCGCCGCTGAGCAGCACGACATATCCGGGCAGGTTGGCATTCTCGCTGCCCAGGCCGTAGGTCACCCAGGAGCCCATTACGGGCCGGCCGGGTTGCTGGTTGCCGGTGGCGAAAAAGGTGACGGCGGGATCGTGATTGATGGGCTCGGTGAACATCGAGCGGACGAGGCACAGTTCATCGGCGATGCCGCCAATGTGTGGCAGAAGCTCGCTCATCTGCGTGCCACAGTTCCCATAGCGCCGAAACTCGAAGGGGGAACCGACGCAGAGCAGTTGCTTCTGGCCGGAGGTCATGCCCGTGATGCGCTGGCCCATGCGGATCGAGGCCGGCAGATCGGTGTTCGTCAGGGCCTGCAACCGCGGTTTGGGATCAAACAGATCCATGTGGGACGGGGCGCCCGACTGGAAAAGGTAAATGACGCGCTTCGCCTTCGCGGGGCGATGCAATGTTTTCAATGTGCCCTGCGTCGAGGAGGCGGACGGTCCCGGGACGCCGCCCGCCGCCGCGGACGCCCGCTGTGGCAGAAGCGATGCGAGCGCCAGTGCGCCAAGGCCGGTGGAACTGCGGGTGAGGAAAGCGCGCCTCGATTCGAGCGCGTTCAAATTATCGAGCCAGTTCATACAAGGTCAGCGCGTGATCGTTTCGTTGAGATTCAAAAGGACATTCGCCACGCCGGTCATCGCGGCAAGTTGCGTTGCATCCAATTCGGAAGCCCGCGCAGACTCGCCGATGCGCAGCAAATCGCCCGCGGCTTTTTCGTCGTGGCGAAAGTTATCGAGCTGTTTTTGAAAAGTGTGTTCAAGAACCTTCAGTTCGCCGCGTTCAGGTGGCCGCGCCAGGGAAAGGCGGAACGCATAGGTGATTTGCTGCGACAGGTTGGTCCCGCCTTCACGCAATGCGCGCGTTGCCAGTTGCCGGGCCGCCTCGACGTAAACCGGATCGTTCATCACCACCAGCGACTGCAACGGCGTGCTCGTCCGCGGCCGAACCAGCGTGCATGTCTCGCGGCTCGGCGCATCAAAGGTCTGGAAGCTGGGATAATGCGCGGCGCGTTTCCAGAGCACGTACATGCCGCGGCGATACAGATCGGCGCCTTTGCTCTGTTCGTATTTGTGATCGGTCACATCCCAGATCCCGGGTGGCTGGTAGGGTTTGATGCTCGGCCCGCCGATCCGCTCGTCGAGCAGGCCTGAGATCGCCAGCGCATTGTCGCGAACCAATTCCGCATCGAGACGCAGGCGCGGGCCGCGGCTGAGGAGACGGTTGTAGGGATCCCGCTCGAGTTTCTCACGGCTGATGACGGCCGACTGACGGTAAGTCGCGCTGGTGACAATGACGCGAATCAGGTGTTTGACATCCCATGGCGTGGCATGGCGCGTGGCGTTGACAGCGTTCGAGGCAGCCGGACCCTGCATGAACTCGCAGGCCAGCCAGTCCAAAAGATCAGGATGGCTTGGTCGATCGCCCTGGGAACCAAAATCGTTCGCGGTTTTCACCAGGCCCGTTCCGAAAAACATCGCCCACCAACGGTTGACCGTGACGCGCGCGGTGAGGGGATTGTTTGTCGAAACGATCCAGCGGGCCAGGGCGAGGCGGTTCGCGGTTTGATCTTTGGGCAGTGGCGACCAGCAAGCAGGCGTGCCCGGCGTCACTTTTTCGCCTTTGCTCTGATAATTGCCGCGCACGAGGATGAAGGTGTCCCGCGGTTTCTCCATCTCCTCCATCACCATGGTGTCGGGAATCTTCTCAAGCAGCTCCTTTTTACCCGCCTGAAGTTTGTCGAGGCGCTCGCGGGCCGCGATGAATTCCACCGCTCGATGTTCGCGAAAGAATTTTTTGAGATCCGCCCGCTCGTCGGCGGTGCGCTCCCCGGCGGGCCGATGCGCCAGGAGCAGGTGCGGATGGGCATACAGCTTGAGAATTTCCTCCGCTGACAAGGCTCGGTCGTAAAAGCGGACCCCGTCGACGAGCCCGCGGAACGGGAAGGCGTTGGTGCGCGCGCCGATCAGCAGCGGCGCTTCATTGGCAATCGTGCCCGAGAGCGTGTCGTTCGGCGCGTCCACGGCGCGCAACCTGCCGTCCACATAAAGCTTCAGCCCGGCCGCCTTGTTGGAGCCGTTGTAAGTGACAAACAGATGGATCCAGGAATTCGTCGGAACCGGATCCTTGGAGGCGATTTTCAAGGCGTTGTCGGGAAATTTGCTGATCAGGTGCACCTCGGGTTTGCCGTCGTTGATCAAGAGATCGAATCCGCGATAACCGGGTCCGTCCTCCATTTTGCTGAGCACCGCGCCGGTTTTTCCGTGGAGCTGAACCCACGCCCCATAACTGAACGCATTGGTCCGTTCGAAATGGACGGCCTGCCCCGCATCGAGAAAGCCATTCGTGGTCCCATCGAATCGAATCGCCCGTCCCACACGGCCGGGAACGAATCGATTGGTGAGAGCGGAGACGGCCCGAAGCTGATCCGATTCGAGAGCATTGTCCGCGTCTGCGGCCTCGCCGCCATGCCCCGCCGGCGGCGGCGGAAATGTCAATTCCTTCACCAATCCATCGATGCCCGGTTCCTGGGCGGCAGGCAATTCCTTCTCCCATTTTTCCTGGGCTTTGGGCAGTTCCGCTTCGCGATCCGCCACGGCTTTTTCCGCCACGGGAATTTGATCGAGATAGCGCAGGAGCTTCGAGCCTTGATCGGGCGAGGGAATTTTGAGAACAGGCCCGGGATTCCGGGTGCGGGTGCCATCGAGCCCCTTTTCCGCTATGCCGTTGAAGAACGCGAAGAATTGATAAAATTCCCGGGTGCTGATCGGATCGAACTTGTGGTCATGGCATTCGGCGCACCCCATCGTGGTGCCCAGCCAGACCTGCGCGCTGGTGCTGGCCCGATCGACCTGGTACTTCGCCATGTATTCCTCGGGGTCCACTCCGCCTTCGTCGGTGGTCATCACATTGCGATGAAAGCCCGTCGCAATCTTTTGCTCCAGGGTCGCGTTGGGCAACAGGTCTCCGGCCAGTTGTTCGATCGTGAATTGATCAAAAGGCTTGTTGCCATTGAACGCCTGAATGACCCAGTCCCGCCAGAGGTGCATCTGGCGGAACCCGTCGAAATGATAGCCGCTCGTGTCCGCGTAGCGCGCCTGATCGAGCCAAGCCAGCGCCAGCCGCTCCCCGAAATGCGGCGATGCGAGCAGGCGCTCGACGACCTTCTCGTAGGCGCGTGAGCTCGTGTCGGCGACATAGTCATCGACCTCCTGGATGGTTGGCGGCAAGCCCGTGAGGTCGAGCGAAAGCCGGCGTATCAGCGTGTAGCGATCCGCCTCCGTATTGGGCTTCAATCCCTTCTTCGCCAGCTCCGCCAGAATGAAGGCGTCGACCGGATTTTTTTGGCTGGTTCCTGAATTTGCGACTCGTGGCGCGGCGGGACGGACCGGCGGCACGTAGGCCCAGTGCGCGGACCATCGGGCACCCTGCTCGATCCAGCGCCGCAACAGCTCCTGCTTGTTCGCGCTCAGTTT
>JBEEGQ010000389.1:0-21265 GCA_041166945.1 Verrucomicrobiota bacterium | reverse complement strand
AGAACATGCCTGGACGCGGACAATCGTAAAACTACGAACCCACTGACTGGAAAGCCGGATGCGGGAGAACCGCCTGTCCGGTTTGGAGGGAGGGGTGGCGCTAACCCGCCATCCCTACCCCTATCGCAGCGCAGGGCTTCGTCACCGCGAACGGGAGAGAGAAGGTGGCTTGCAAGATTAACCAGCCCTGGCCCGATTGGCCGTTCGGTTTTGTTTGCAATTCCCCGAGCCGGATAGGCAAGCTGGGCCGGCAAGAAACATGATGTCCCATCCAGCTCCTGCTTCCGATTCCAATCCTGGCGGACCCGCGCCGCGTCCACGCCGGCGCGGCAGTCGTGGCGGCCGCGGACGCCGCGCTCCTGCGGGCGCCCGCCGCGAATCCGCCTCAGCAACGCCCGCCGGCGGTGAACCTTCCGATGAGATGGTCGAGCCGGCCGAGGTTTCGCCGGGGACGCCGGGCGGGCCGGTCGTCGAAATGACGCCGGGCGAAATGGCCGAGGATCGCCTTGCGGAGCCCGGGTTGGATCAAACGGCGGAGGGAGAGGAAAGTTTTTTTGCAACGGCCCCGGAAGAGGCTGCCGCAGATGATCCTCCTGAGGAGGCGTTCGACAATGCGCCATCGGAGAATTCGCAGGTGGAACGACGGGATTCGCGCCCGCCTGTGCAGGCTCGAGATCCTCGTCCCTCCTACGCCCCCCTGCCCCCGCCGCTGCAGCCCGCTGCGCCGGCGACGATCCGGCAGGCGATCGAGGATGCCGAAGCCGTGCTGACTTCGCTGCGGGATGCGGTGGAGACGCTGGATGAACTTCTGGAACTCGTCGAGGAAGCGGAACGGCAAAAAACCGCGGACGAGCGCGAGATCGAGGCATTGCGCCAGACACTCAGACGGTTCCAGGGGCCGATGGATCAAATACCGCGACGCGTGGAACCGCCGCGCGAGCAGCGCGAACACCGCGAGCCCCGTGAACATCGCGACGCCCCGGCAGCGGCAGCTTCGCAGGATTCTTTTCGCGGTCAGCCTCGATACAACGAGGATCCCAACCGGCGCCGTCGTCGTCGGGGCGGACGCGGGCGGCCCGCGGGCAATCCTGGACGCAACACCGGACAGGCGCCCCCGGCGGGCGGCTCGCATGGATCCCCTGGCGTCAACCCGAGTTGACAAGTGGCTGTGGTGCGTCCGGCTTTACAAGACCCGGACGCTCGCGGCGCAGGCCTGCGCAGCCGGCCATGTCCTGGTGAATGGCAAGCCTGTCAAACCATCGCGTCCGATTCGAGCAGGAGATGTCGTCATCGTGTCCGGAGAATTGATCCGAACCGTGAAAGCCGTTGGCGTTCTCGATCGACGCGTCGGAGCGAAGCTGGTTTCCCAATATCTGGAAGACCTGACTCCGCCTGCCGAATATGAAAAGCAACGGGAGCGAGGGCACAATGCGACAGGACATCGGGAGAAGGGCGCGGGCCGTCCGACCAAGCGTGACCGCCGTGTTCTTTCCAGTTTTTTTGGGACCGAGGAATGAAGATCAACCCGATGACGAGCGACCCAACATTTGAGCCATCCTGAGTCGTGTTTCGACACGACGCCGCCCTGTGCCCAAACCTCCTCATGTTGAACTCGGCGATCGCACGCGCATTCCGATTCTCTACGAAGACCGGTCGGTGCTCGCGCTCGACAAACCTCCCGGGTGGATGCTGGTCCCCTATTCGTGGCAAAACACGAACATGAACTTGCAGGCGGCGCTGGTATCATCCATCGCCGCGGGACAATTTTGGGCGCGTTCGAGGAGCATTAAATTTCTCCGGCACATTCACCGGCTCGACGCCGGCACGTCGGGCATTCTGCTGTTTGCCAAAAGCCCCGGCGCCCTCGATACGTTTGGCGGTTTGTTTGAGTCGCGACAGATGCACAAGATTTATCTTGGCGTCGTGACCGGCGAACCGCGGGAGACTGAATGGAGCTGCCACCTGAAGCTCGCGCCCGATCCGCGGCAGGCCGGACGCATCCAGGTGGACCCCAGCGAGGGCAAGGATTCGGAAACGCACTTCAAGCTGCTGGCGAAGCGCGCGGGGTTCTCGCTGATCGAAGCGCGCCCGATCACGGGGCGGACGCATCAGATTCGGATTCACCTGGCGGAAGCGGGCGTGCCGATTGTCGGCGACGAATTGTATGGGCGCGCCTCACCGCGCAAAGGGAGCCAGGTGGAATCGCTCGGCTTGCGTGCGATATCGCTCTCCTACCGTGATCCGTTCACGCGCCGGCCGGTATTGATTGAGGCACCCACAGGCGCGTTCCTGGCGGCTCACGGTTTTGCGCCCCCTGCGGCGTCATTGGGTGAGCATGGTTGAGGCGTGGAGCCAAAGCGGTGTCATGCCACCGCAGTCCAAGGTCCAAATTGTCACGAAAGGGAAGACACCCTGAAGGGGGGCAACAAATGGAGGCGGCGACCGATTTAGCTGAGAATTCCGGTCACCACGTTTCCCTCGGCGGCGGCATGGGGCCGGTTGACGTGATCGATGAGCTCGGTCCTGGGGTCGATGCCGAGCAGATGGAACATGGTTGCGGTGAGATCCTCAGGGCGCACGGGATCTTTCGCCGGATGCATTCCCTGCCGGTCGCTCTCGCCATAAACGAAACCGCGTTTCACACCGCCCCCGGCGAGCAAGGCGGTATAACATTGGGGCCAATGATCGCGGCTGGCGCTCTTGTTGATTTCCGGCGTGCGCCCGAATTCGCCCATCCAAACGACCAGCGTGGTGTCGAGGAGGCCGCGCTGGTCGAGATCATCGAGCAGGACGGGGAGCGTCTGGTTGGTGATCGGAAGATGATATTTTTCGATGATGGGATACATCTTCGTATTGTTGAATCCGTGCGTGTCCCAGCCGCCCGATTCAGTGCTCTGGCCGCCGATGCTTTCAGAGAAATAGACGGTGACAAATTTCACGCCGGACTCGACGAGGCGTCGTGCCAGGAGACAGCCCTGGCCGTAAGTGGTGCGGCCGTAGCGATCGCGGAGCTGGGGCGGTTCGGCGGACAGGTTAAAAGCCTCGCGCAACCGGGTGGAATGAAGCATGGCGAGGGCGCGTTCGTAATATTCGTCCAGGCCTCGCGCGGCGGGCGCATGATCCATCAGGCGGGTCTGTCCATCGATCAGCTTTTGCAATTCTCGCCGTTCGGCGAGGCGCTCGAAACTGACGCCGCTGGGAAGGCTCAATTCCGGCAGGGAAAAATCAGCAGCGTTCGGATCGCGCGTCAGCAGCAGCGGATCATGGCTCTTGCCGAGGAAACTGGCGTGTTGTCCGGGCGTGACTGAACCGTCCGCGATCACGTGGGGATAAGCGACGAAGGTGGGAAGCTCGCCACCCACCGGCGCGAGCTTGTCCACAACGGAGCCGTACGCCGGGCGGAGGTCGAGCGTATCCCGAAGCCGAATATCATCGAGCGGGGGCGCATGCCCAGTCAGCGCATAGTAACTCGCCGAGTTATGATTCTTCATCGTGTGCGTCATCGTCCGCACGAGAGTGACCTTGTCCATGACCTTGGCCAGATCTGGAAGTCGTTCACTGATCTGGATGCCGTCGGCGCTGCTGGAGATGGGTTTGTGCGGCCCGCGGATTTTTTCAGGCGCGTCGGGTTTCATGTCGAACATGTCGACATGGCTGGGGCCTCCGAATTGATAGAGAAAGATGATGGATTTGGCGCGGGCCTTGCGCGGAGCGGGCCGGGCCCTGGCCTGCGCCGCCTCGGCGCGCAACAACGCGGGGAGCGTGAGCCCCAGCATCCCCAACCCGCCCACCTTCAGCAGGTGCCGTCGCGAGAAACGCGTGGCATCGAAGCCCGGACACGCGAAATGGTTCATGCGAAACCTAGGCGCCGAAAGACGAACACGAGCCTCAAGAGTAAAGCTCCTTGATCAGTTCGCCATCATCGAGAATGTGGGTGGGACGTCCCTCGGGTGTGACGAGCATTTTGCGCGGGTCGATGCCGAGGGCTTCATAAACGGTGTAGCAAACATCGGCGGGTTTCACGGGCCGATCGGTGACGAAGCTGCCTGTCTTGTCGGTGGCGCCGATGATTTGCCCTCCGCGAACGCCTGCTCCGGCGAACAAAAGCACGCCGGCGTGGCCCCAATGATCGCGGCCCGCATCCTTGTTGAGCTTCGGGGTGCGGCCAAATTCGCCCATGCAAACGACGAGGGTGTCCTTCAACAGGCCGCGTTCCTCCATGTCGTGAATCATCGCCGCGAAACCCTGGTCGAAGAGCGGCAGTTTCTTGTCGAGGCTCTCGAAAATTTTGGCGTGATGATCCCAGCCGCCGCTGTTGATGGTGACGAACCGAACGCCGGATTCCACGAGCCGCCGGGCGAGGAGACAACTCTGGCCAAATTCATTTCGGCCGTAGGCATCGCGGCATTTCTCGTTCTCCTTCTCGATGTCGAATGCAGACTGGGCGGTCGGCGAGAGGATCATTTCCGCCGCCTTGCGCTGGAATTCGTCATACGTGGTGATCTGATCGTTGCCTTCGACATGACGCGAAAGCGAATCCACGGCGGCGAGCAAATTTTTTCTCCGTTCGAGTTGCTGCGGTTTCATGGCCTGGGCCATGGAGAGATCGCGCACCTTGAAATCCCTGGCGCTGGGGTCGCCGGCTTTGAATGATTCGTAGCGTCCCCCGAGCCACGCGCTTTTGCCGAGTTCCCAGGTGAACGAGGGGTTTTTGGGCACGGCGACATACGGAGGCAACTGGCCGGCGAACCCGGTTTCGTGCGCGACGATGGCGCCCATGGCCGGGTGATCGCCGAACGGCGTGCCGAATTTACCGCTTAATACCCAGTTGGTCGCGGTCTCATGATGGTCGTTGCCATGTTGCTGCGAACGGACAAGCGTGAGGAGCCCCATCGTCTTCGCCATTTTCGGAAGCAACTCACAGACGCGCAGACCCGTGATGTCGCTGGGGATCGATTTATATTTGCCGCGAATCTCCTCCACGGCGTCCGGCTTCATGTCGAAGCTGTCGTGGTGGGAAAGGCCGCCCCCGAGATACACGAGAATGACCGACTTGGCCCGAGTGGTGCGGGAGGGCGCCGCGATGGCGTTCTGCTTTAACAGTCCTCCCAGCGAAAGTCCCAGGGGCGCCAAGGCGCCGACGCGAATGAAATCGCGTCTCGACCAACCATTGCAAAATCGGTGTTTCTGCGAATTGAGGGCGATGTCGAGCATACGAATTCCTGACGCTGGGATCGCTGGAACCTTCACAGTATTATGGGCAAAATCCAAGCCCAAAGCACCGGGCTGTTCCAGTAACCGCTGAACAGAATCACCTCCTCTCCCCCTCCCTCTCCTCCATTTCGGAAATGGAGGAGAGGGTGCCCGAAGGGCGGGAGAGGAGGTGCGTCCCATTTTTCACCGGCCGGTTGACAACCGGCGATACAGCGACCTGCCGGTTCGCTCTACGATCGGCGAATGATTTGGGCGCAATGCGCGCACCCCGTAAGTGAGAACGGAATGTTGTGGTTTGAACTTTGAGCTTTCCGCGGCGGATGTCTTAATCGTGCCGATGTCGGACACGCTGGTCGTCAACGAGATTTACTTGAGCCTGCAAGGAGAAAGCACCTTCGCGGGTTTGCCATGCGTGTTCGTCCGTCTCACAGCCTGCAACCTGCGCTGTTCCTATTGCGACACGGCCTATGCCTTTACCCAGGGCAGAAAGCTGGCCGTGGTGGACGTCCTGGCGGAAGTGAACCGGCTCGCGCAACCCTACGCCACCCCCGATGCGACGAGGCCAGGCGCGGAGAGTGCATCGGCTCCCGGTTCGTCCCGGGCCGATATTCCCCGTTTGCCGCTCGTGGAACTCACGGGTGGCGAGCCGCTCTTGCAACCGAATGCGATTCCCTTGATGCAATGTCTCTGCGACGAAGGATTCAGGGTGCTGCTTGAAACCAGCGGCGCTCATGACATCGGTGCCGTGGATCCGCGCGTGCGTCGAATCGTGGATCTCAAATGCCCGAGCAGCGGCGAAGCGGCGCGCAATCGCTGGGAGAACATCCCGCTGTTGAAAGCCACGGATGAGGTGAAGTTTGTCATCGGCACCATCGAAGATTACGAGTGGTCGAAGGAGCAAATCGGGCGTTATGGCCTCGTATCCATCTGCCCGCTGTTATTTTCCTGGGTCGCGCCGCTGGCGGCTGGGCAACAGGACAAATCGCTGAAACCGGTTCCGCCGGGCCACACTGCCCTTTCGAGACGCGAACTCGCGGAACGCATCATCGCGGAGGCGTTGCCGGTGCGGTTTCAGGTTCAGATGCACAAGGTCATCTGGGATCCGGAGCAACGGAGTGTTTAACGACGACGTGAGCGCCGGGAGTTCCCATTGGCCGCGCTGCATTTACAACCGAACCGCGCTGTTCGGGCGCGAAACCGACGCCGTTCTATTTCGGGCCCGCGCATGACCTCTGGAAAAATTCTGAGTCTGCTTCGCCGCTTCGAGTCGCGGAACATCCTCCACGCGGAGCCCGATGGATCGTGGCCGATCGTGTGGAAGAGCGCGCGGGGTGTGCAAGTGGTGGACATGGAGAATCGCCGTTATCTGGATCTCACCGCGGCCTTCGGCGTGGCAGCGGCGGGTCATGCCAATCCACGCGTCGTCCGCGCGGGCCAACGACAGATGACACGGCTGCTTCACGCGATGGGCGACGTGCATCCGCATGCCTTGAAAGCGGAGCTCGCGCGTGAGTTGAGCCGGCTGACCTTCGAACGCTGGCGGAGGCCGACCGCGAGTGCGGGTCAAGAAGCCAGTATTCCAAGGCACGGAAAATCCATTTTTTGCAACTCAGGTTTCGAGGCTGTGGAAGCCGCCCTGAAAACGGCGATGCTGGCGACGGGCAAGGCCGGGGTGATCGCATTCACGGGCGCCTATCATGGCACGGGATACGGCACCTTGAACGCCACGCACCGGGCGCATTTTCATGCACCGTTCAAAACGCAGCTCGCCACGTTCGGCCATTTCGTGAAATTTCCGGCTGCTGTGGGCATCTCCACCGCGGGAAAGTTTCCCGGCCACGACGCGGAGAATGCGCGGAAGGAGATCGAGCGGATCGTTCGCCGGCACGAAATTGGCGCCGTCCTTGTCGAGCCGGTTCAGGCCCGCGGCGGCATTATTGTGCCCGAGGCCGGATTCCTGCATGGCCTTCGCGAGCAATGCGACCGCCATGGGCTGCTGCTGATCGTCGACGAAATATTCACTGGCTTCGGACGGACCGGAAAATGGTTTGCCTGCGAACATTCGCCGGGTGCGATCCCGGATTTGATTTGTTTGGGCAAGGCATTGACCGGCGGGTTTCCGCTTTCGGCCTGTGTCGGGCGCGCGGACGTGATGGATCGGGCATGGCCCGAATCGAGCGGCGAGGCGATCCACACCAGCACCTACCTGGGACATCCGGTGGGATGCGCAATGGCGCTGGCGCAAATCGCGGAGATTCGCCGCCTGAAGCTGGTCGAGCAAAGCGCCCGGATCGGCCGCTGGCTGTTGCGGGAACTCGGTTCGCAAAGCGCCCATTTAAAGGTTGAAATCGTCGTGCGCGGTCTGGGGCTCATGGCGGGTTTGGAACTGTTGCGCCCGGATGGGTCGCCAGCCACCCGCGAGGCGTTGACTGTGGTGAAGGAAATGTTGCGGCGCGGCTTCATCCTCCTGCCCGAGGGCGAACACGGAAATGTCATCAGCTTCACTCCCCCGCTCACGATCACCGAGGACCAGCTGCGCGGGGCCGTGAAGCCGTTGTTTGAGGAATTGCGGAGGCTCGAATGACGCTCGTCGAGATGCGGCGCGCGCTGGATGAGCGTGGCATTCAGCTCACACGGTCGCTGGGCCAAAACTTTCTGCACGATGCCAATCAGCTCGGGCGAATCGCCGACGTGGCGGAACTCATCGCATCGGATCGGGTGCTCGAGATCGGACCCGGGCTCGGGCCGCTGACGGAGCTGCTCGTCGCGCGGGCAGGCGAGGTTTTGGCCGTCGAAAAGGATCAGCGGCTGATCCCTTTTCTCAACGAAAAGTTCGCGGGCGAATCAAATTTCAAATTGGTTCATGCGGATGCGCTGCGGATGTTGCAACAGGAGCCGCGCGAATGGAGCGGCTGGAAGATGGTGTCGAATCTGCCCTTCTCCGTGGCGTCGCCCATCCTGGTGGAACTGGCGATGAACGAGCATCCTCCGGACCGGCTCGTGGCGACGCTGCAACTCGAAGTCGTGAAACGTTTGATGGCCGTTGCGGGCGACGACGATTACGGCGTGCTGTCGCTGCTCGTTCAACTGCGCTTCGAGCCGCGCGCGATGTTCAAGGTGCCTGCCGGATGTTTTTTCCCGGAGCCGGATGTCACCTGCGCGTGCATCACTTTGATCCGGCGCGAACAGGAATTGTTGCCGGCGGCGTTGCGCGGTTTTTTCATGAGGCTTGTGAAGCTGGCATTTTCGCAGCGTCGCAAAATGATGCCGAAGCTTCTGAAACAGCAATGGCCGGCCGAAAAAATCGCCACCGCGCTGGCGACGCTCGGCATTTCGCCGATGGCCCGGGCGGAGACGGTGCGCCTGGAACAATTCGTCGAGTTAACCCGGCTCTTGCACGATGGGGTTGAGGATGCACCACCTCGCTAAACACTGTTCATGAATGTTTGTAATTCCTGGTCCTGAAGAGCGCCATCGGCGCGGTTTTATTCCAGCCTGTGGGCAACGCCCCAGGAACGCGCGCGACGGCTGCTTGCTTAAGCACAGGGTTATTGTTTCGATGCTCGGCATGCTGTCCCGCGTCGCACTGTTTGCCCTGACAATTTGCATGGTTGTGCCGGCCCCGCATCGCCTGGCTGCCGCGGAGGACAAGAAGGATAAGAAAGAGGAAAAAAAACCGGAGCCGCCGCGGGTTATCGTGTCGTTGCCCATGGCCGTGACCCCAGGCAACACGAACCGGATTCGCATACGCGGCAACAATCTTTCCGATGCCACCGAGTTGCGATTCACCAATCTCGCCACGCACGTTTCGATCGCGGTTAAATCCAAAACAAAAATCGAGGTGCCGAAGGACGCCGACGCCAGGAAGGTGGGTGACTCGCAGATGGAGGTGGAATTGATTTACACTGCCGATGCGCTTCCCGGCACGAACTGGTTTGTCGTCGAATCGACGAACGGCATCAGCGCGCCTCACCCGTTGATTGTTCTGTTGGCGCGCGAGGTCACGGAGGAGAAGGAACCCAATGGAGGGTTTAAACAGGCCCAGCCGATCGAGGCCGGGAAAACCATCCTCGGCTCGATCAAGGAACCGGCGGATGTGGATGTGTTCCAATTTGAAGGCAGGGCCGGGGATCCGGTGCGTGTTGAAGTGGACGCGGCGCGGCTGGGGTCGGCCCTGGACTCGCTCATCACCATTTACGATTCGGGCGGGCACGTGATATTCAGCAATGACGATTCAAAAGGCCAGCCGGACTCTGCGCTCAGCGCGACTCTGCCAGCGGATGGGGTCTTTTTTCTGAGCATCATCGACGCCCAGGATCGTGGCGGGCCGACATATCTCTATTTGTTGAAACTCACGAAGGGTCGATAACAGGAGTACCGGAAGTTTTTGCCCCTTGTTCTTCGGCACGAAACGGGCTTGAATAGGTGTGAAGTGGGCCGGGTCTAGAGTTTGATGCCACGTGTATGTTGACAATTCTTGCTCCTCCGCCGCGCCGCAGTGGTTTTTGCGACGGCGTTTCGCGGCGTAATTTCTTGAAGATCGGCGCCCTGGGCCTCGGAGGCTTGTCGCTTCCCCAATTGCTTGCCGCGGAGGCGGCATCGGGCATTCGTCGATCGCACAAGGCGGTCATCATGATTTTTTTGCCGGGAGGCCCGTCGCACCAGGACATTTTCGACCTGAAGAGCGATGCCCCGCGGGAAGTGCGCGGCGAGTTCAAGCCGATTTCGACCAACGTCGCGGGGATGCAGATTTGCGAGCACCTTCCCCGGCTCGCGAAACTCGCCGATAAATACACGCTGATCCGGTCCATGGTCGGCGCGGAGGATCGTCACGACGCCGTTCAGTGCCTGACGGGCCGGCTGATGCGCAATGCGCCTCCGGGCGGATGGCCCTGCATGGGATCCGTTCTCTCCAAATTGGAGGGTTCCGTGGAACGAACCACCCCACCGTTCATCGGCCTGGCTCCAAAAATGGGCCACATGGAATGGGCCGACAATGGCGTCCCGGGATTTCTTGGAGTCGGTCACGCTCCCTTCCAACCGAACAAGGGCGGGGGCAAGGATGACATGATCCTGAACGGGGTCACCCTGGATCGCTTGAACGATCGCAAAAAATTGCTCGCCGGTTTCGACCGGTTTCGCCGGGAGATTGACACGAGCGGAACGATGGACGGAATCGACATGTTCAATGAACAGGCGCTCGGAATTCTGACCTCGAGCAAACTCCTCGAGGCGCTCGACGTGGAAAAAGAGGATATCAAAATCCGGGAGCGCTATGGAAAAGGGGATCCAAAAAATCGCGACGACGGCGGCCCCAAACTCATGGAGCACATGCTGGTCGCCCGGCGATTGGTGGAGGCGGGCGCGCGCTGTGTCACCCTGGCGTTCAGCCGCTGGGACCATCATGGAGATAATTTCGGCGCCCTGCGCCAGGACCTGCCGCTTTTGGATCAGGGCATCAGCGCGTTGATCACCGACCTGCACGAACGCGGCTTGAGCAAGGATGTGAGCGTCGTGGTCTGGGGCGAATTCGGGCGCACTCCCACCATCAACAAGGACGGCGGGCGGGACCACTGGCCGCGCGTCAGTTTTTCGATGCTCGCGGGCGGCGGATTGCGCCACGGGCAGGTCATCGGGTCGACCGACCGTTTGGGGGGCGAGGCGGCGACGCGCCCGGTCCAGTTCGGGGAGGTTTTTGCGACGCTTTATCACGCCTTGGGAATTGATGTGAACAAGGTGACGGTGCCCGACCTCAGCGGGCGTCCGCAGTTTCTCGTCGAGAACGGCTTGCAGCCTCTGCGCGAGCTCGCGGGCTGATTGGGCAAGTCCTCACGCCGTGATTCCCTCTTCAGGCCCAGGAACCGCTGTACAGAAAAGCCTCCGGTCCTCTCACTCCTTACCCACAACAATGGGTTTCCCGCAAATGTCGCTGAGGTGACTTGCCAGCGCGGCGCGACCGTAGCGCCGACTGGCAGTCGGCTGTATCGCCGGTTGTTAACCGGCAGGCGTGCGTGTCGGCACTGCTCCCTTTCCCCTTTACTTTCGGCGGCGTGTCCATTCCTGTTGCGACCGACCGCCTATGAAAAACACATTACCCGCCATCCTGAGTCTGGTTGTCAGCATCGGTTTGTTGTCCGGTTGCAAACAAAAAAAGGAGCCCGGCGCCACAGTCGATTCCGCAGTGTCGGCAGGCCAGCCCACTTCGGGGAGCATGCCATCCGAACCGCCCTTCGCCGGCGGACGCAAAACCAGCTTTGGCGAAGTCACGTCTCAGCTGGATGCGGGAGGAAGCCTGTTCCTTTATCTGTCCACCGATCAATGGCTGAACGGACTGTCGAAAAAAGTCACGGATCTGCGCGGGTTCGTGATGTCCATGGCGCGGCCCCAACCGGATGAAGCGGAGATGTTGAATCGCGGGATGGACCTCGCGGCATCGATCATCAAACGAAGCGGCCTCGAGCAATTGACGGGGGTCGGCATGAGCGCGGCGCCAGTCGCGGAGGGATTGTTTCGCAACAAGTTGATCCTTCATCATGCGAATGGAGCGGGCGACGGCTTTTTGTGGACCCTTTTTGGAAAGGCGCCGCATCCTTTGACGGGGGAAAATCTTTTGCCTTCCACGACGGCGCTGGCGTTTTATGGCGACCTGGATGTGGCGGAGTTGCTCGGGATTCTTGAGCGCGAGCTTTCGCAATCCGGCATTCCCCAGGTGGCCGAGGCAGTGCGGGCGTTTCCGCAGATGTTCGAGAAGCAAACCCAGATCCGTTGGGCGGATCTGGTGGCCTCACTCGGAGGGGAGGCCGGTGTTATTTTGACCCTGGACGACTCCCGGAAAGTGACCATCCCGCTCGGGGGCGGCGCAGCGGATCTACAGATTCCCACGCCCGGCCTGATCCTCGCGTTGAAAGTGAAAAACGATCTGCTTTACGATCATATCAGCTCGAAGTTGAAGGAGAATCCGGAGACGAAAATCACGGAGGAAGCGGGGCTGAAAACGTGCGCGATGGCGATTCCCAATCCGATCGATCTGCCCCTCCAGTTGACGGTGGCCAGCAGCGGGGATTACTTTTTTCTGGCGTCGAGCCCTGAATTGGTTCGCACGGTTCAACAGGTCCGAAAAGGCAAAGTGCCCGGCGCAAAATCGTCCGTTGAATTCCAAAACCTCTCCAAATATCTGCCCTCGGAAGGCAATCAATTCAGCTACATCTCGAAGAGTTTCGGCGAGACATTCGCGCTGGTTCAACAACAGGCGATTCGCCAGAGCGGAATGAAACCGCAGGATCTGGCGATGATCCAAAAGCTTTTCGGCCTCGGCATGCCCTTCTACAGCCTGGCCGTCGGAGCGCACACGGCCAATGGATGGCAGACGACTTCGATCGCCAACCAGGACAGCGCGGGCGCGGTGCTGGTGCTGCCCGCGGTGGGCGTCACTGCGTTCGCCGCCGGCCTGCTGTTGCCGGCCGTGGCAAAGGCCAAATCGCGCGCGCAAAGCATCAGCAGCGTCAGCAATCTCAAACAACTGGGATTGGCCGCGAGAATCTATGCCGGGGATCATGGCGACAAGCTGCCTCCGGCGGCAACGTGGTGCGACGCCATTCATGAAAATGTGATGTCCGACAAACCCTACAAGGCACCGAACGATTCAACGCCAGGCCGGTGCAGCTACGCCTACAATGCCAAACTCAGCGGCATGCCCGAATCAAAAGTGTCGCCGGAAACCGTCATGTTCTTTGAAGCGGACGCCGGCTGGAATACCAGCGGCGGCATCGAACTACTGGTGGCCCGACCCCGTCAAAATGGCGTCTACGTGATCGGCCTCGCCGATGGTTCAGTGCAACAAATCTCAGCGGATCGGGTGCGCAAACTGCGCTGGGATCCCTAGCAAGCCGTCCAAGAATTCTTTCCTGATATGACCAATCGCAATGTTCCGCGCATCGCCAAAACGCCGTTCTACGTCGCCGACGTGATGCTCCTGGCGCTCGCCGCCTGGATTGTGTGGAGAAATCCCGGCCCGCTCGCCGGCGTCTCGCTGGCGATGATGGTGGGTTGCGTCGTGGTGGCGTTCGTTTTCTTCGTCCTGCCTCATGTGCTGGAGTACCAGGCCTCGGTAAAATTCTCGGAAGGCGCGCAATTGACCGATGCGGTGGCGCAGATTGAAAAAGTGGAGGTCGCGGCGGAACAGATCCGGCTCTCGACGAGCCTTTGGCAGGGGGTGCAGGAACAGTCCGGCAGGACGGCCGCCGCGGCGAAGGAAATCGCAGGGCGAATGAACGAGGAGGCCAAGGCCTTCGCCGAGTTCATGCAGAAAGCCAACGACACGGAGAAGGCGACACTGCGGCTGGAGGTGGACAAATTGCGGCGCGCCGAGGGTGACTGGCTGCAAGTGCTGGTGCGCATGCTCGATCACACCTTCGCGCTGAATCGCGCCGCGGCGCGTTCCGGCCAACAAAACGTGATCGAACAGCTCGGCCATTTCCAAAATGCCTGCCGCGACGCCGCCCGCCGAATTGGGCTCGTGCCGGTCGAGACGCCCCTCGGCGAAACTTTCGACGCCGAGAAGCATCAACTGGTTGAGGTCGTCGGCGAGGTGCCCGCAGGAGCGCGCGTGGCGGAAACTGTCGCGACGGGCTTCACCTACCAGGGCCAGCCGCTGCGCCGGCCGCTCGTTCGCCTCGAAACGACCACACTGGGTGCGCCAGCCGCGCCGGTCGCCGGACAGAACGAACTCGGATTCGAAATCGAGGCGGCGGGTGAGGTCATTCCAGGGTGACGCCCCGCAGGAAAGCCGATGGCCTGATCCAGCCGTCCGCGACGCCGCACATTCTGCAGCGAGGGTTGTTCCTGACCCAGCGCTCCCTGAGTTGACGCACCTTCCATCACCACCGCGCCTCCGCGGACCGGTTTTACGGGTGCCTCGTTTCGCGTGGCGGGTTGCGCGACTCCTGCCGCTCGTCTACTCTTTGGCCATGGACCGAATGCTGCCGAACCTTTCACGCCGGCGGGCATTTACGCTGATCGAACTGCTGGTCGTGATCGCGATCATCGGCATCCTCGCCAGCATGTTGCTTCCCGCGCTCGCCAAGGCCAAGGGCCGCGCCCAGCGCATCGCCTGCATCAGCAACCTCAAACAGATAGGCCTCGCGGTCATCATGTGGGGCCACGACAACGACGGCCGCTTTCCATGGCGCGTGCCCACCAACGACGGCGGAAGCCAGGGGGTGCCGCAAGCCTGGTATCATTACACCGTCCTTTCCAACGAACTGGTCACTCCCAAGGTTCTTCATTGCAACAGCGACAGCGATCGCGACCGCGCCTACGATTGGGCCGGCAGCAGTTCCGCCTTCCTGACGCTTCAAAACCAGGCGGTCAGTTATTTTGTCGGAACGGAATCCGATGAAACCCTCTCGTTGATGCACATCGCCGGCGATCGCAACATCCTCGGGAACCCCGGTCAAAGCTGCGCCCCCGCCCAAATCAACGGCGTCATCACCACCCTTCCTCCCGCCAGTTCCGATTGGGAAAATAAAATCCATGGACCAGGCGGCAACATGGTCATGGGCGACGGCAGCGCCCAGCAATTGTCCGTGAACAGCCTCCGCCGGCACCTCCAGAACACCGGCGATCCCAATCTCAGCAATTGCGCCCTGAAGCCGTGAAGCGCAGCCGGCGGATGCTCCCTGGGACTGCGCTCAAAGCCGAAAGTTCCAGAGACGATTTAGCAGGAAGATGAACGGTAACGGTCGATTGTGATTTTTGGGCTTTGAGCGCTTTCGATACGGCATATAACTCGGCCTGTCATGAGCAAGAGCATTTCCATCGGCGCCTATCTCATCTCCCGTCTTCATGACCACGGCGCGCGGCACGTCTTTGGAATCCCCGGCGATTACGTGCTCGGTTTTTACGAGCAACTGCAACGCAGCCCGCTGCGCCTGATCAACACCTGCGACGAGCAGGGAGCCGGCTTCGCCGCCGACGCCTATGCGCGGCTCCACGGCTTGGGCGTGGTCTGCGTCACCTACTGCGTGGGTGGACTCAAGGTCGCCAACACCACCGCCGAAGCGTTCGCGGAAAAATCGCCCGTGGTTGTCATCAGCGGCGCGCCCGGAATGAAGGAGCGCGAAAAAAATCCGCTCCTGCATCACAAGGTGCGCGAATTTGACACCCAATTCCGCGTGTTCAAACAACTCACGGCCGCATCGACGGTCCTCGATGATCCCCAGACCGCCTTCCAGGAGATCGATCGCGTCCTTCATACCGCGCTTCGCTACAAGCGTCCCGTTTACATCGAGCTACCACGCGATGTGGTGGATGTGCCGGGAAACGGTTCGCATCGTCCGCAGGATTTTCATGAACAAAGCAATCCGCGCTCGCTGGATGCCGCGCTGGACGACGCCGTGGCGATGATCAACGCCGCCAAAAAGCCGGTCATTCTCGCCGACGTCGAAGTGCATCGGTTCGGCTTGCAGGATGCGCTTTTAAAACTGGCGCAACGGAGCGGCATTCCGGTGGCCGCCACAATGCTGGGCAAATCGGTCATCGGTGAACAATATCCCTTCTACCTTGGGGTCTACGAAGGGGCCATGGGCCGCGAGGAGGTGCGGCGGTACGTCGAGTCGAGTGACTGTGTCCTGATGCTCGGCGCTTTCATGACTGACATCAACCTCGGCATCTTCACGGCACGCCTCGATCCGGCGCGCTGCATCTATGCCACCAGCGAAAAGCTGGCGGTGCGCCATCATCATTTCGAGGAGGTGCGGTTCAAGGATTTCGTCCGCGGACTCGTGCGGGCCCCGATCCGGCGGCGGCGCCCGGCGATCTTCAAGCGCCCTTCCATGGCCACCGCCACGATTTCCCGCAATGGCCATTCCACGGCAAAATCGATCACGGTTAAAAACCTCTTTGAACGGCTCAACGCGTTTCTGCGCGAAAATACCATCGTCATCGCCGATGTCGGCGACGCCATGTTCGGGGCCGCGGACTTGTTCATTCATCGCGGCATGGAATTTCTCGCGCCCGCCTATTACACGTCGATGGGCTTTGCGATTCCCGCCGCGGTGGGCGCCCAACTGGCCCAGCCACGGCTGCGTCCGCTCGTGCTGGTGGGTGACGGCGCTTTCCAGATGACGGGGCTGGAACTGGCCACCGTCGCCCGCTACGGCCTGAACCCCATTGTGATTCTACTCAACAATCGCGGTTACGGAACGGAACGGCCGATGCAGGACGGCCCCTACAACGACGTCTGGCCGATGAATTATCATCGCATGCCGGAGTTGATTGGCGCAGGACGCGGTTTTCTGGTCCAGACCCCGCGCGAGCTTGACGACGCGCTGGCGGCCGCCGAAAAGCACACCTCAAGCTACAGTCTTATCGAGGTGAAGCTGGATCCCCAGGATCGCTCCCCTGCCCTGCACCGGCTCACCCGGCGCATGGCCAAAAATATCTGAAACGATTTTAGCGGCGAAGCTCCGGGCTCAAAAACGGATCATCTCGTTGAGCTTTCCGCATTGAGGACACCGCGAACGATCCACATCCGGATCATCCGTGTAAACGTAGGCGCAATCCATGCACCGGAAAATTCGATCCTCGGTCGGCGTGGGCCCAAAATGGCGGGCGCGATGCTCGGTATAAATGGCGACCAGCGCCAGGATTCCCAGCAGCGCAGCCACGTAAGCGAACAAAAGGAGGTCAGGATCCATCGGCAAATTCAGCGGCGCCGCCCTGAACACTTCGAGACGGGCATGATGTCTTCGATGTGGTGCGCGAACTTTTTCATGGGCGGGGAAGTGATGAGTTCGTGGCTGACCTCGAAACCGTATGCCATTGGAAAATCATCCTGCCCCACGCGAGCGGGCCGGCGCCGGTCGCGTCCCGGGCCGCCCGGGGCAGCGCGCGGAATCGAGCCAGCGCAGCCAGCTTCAATGCCTCGGCGTCGGCGGAGGGAAATCCCGACTCGACCAGCAGCGAGGCAAGCATGACATGCCCGTCGGCATCGATCGCCGCCTGCACCACGGTGTTGCTCAGGAGATCGGAATGCGTCCAGGATCGAATGGCCAGGGGGGAAACCAGCGAACGCGAGCCGAGTTCGCCTTCGAGCCGCAGGCGCGATCGCGGAGGAAACGGGTCGCTGGGGAAATGGGGTTCGTATCGCAACAACGGCGGCACCGGCTGATCGACAACCAGCGGCGGGGCGATGAAATTGGTCGCGGCAAACTGGACAAATCCCGCTCCCAGCGCTTTCTCGTCGAGCGGCAGCCAGCAAATTTCCCCGGACCAATGCTTGGGCTGGAACAGCAACGGGGCAGGCCTGAGCCAGGCCTCGCCCGAAAAACCGCTTTCGCCCGGCAACGCGAACAGGGAGGGATCGCTCATCGCCGGAAGCCGATCGAGCTGTTCGGACGACCACGGATCGAAAACAAAATGGACTGCCGTCCGGAAAGGCGGACGCACTGCCACGGTTTCCTCCCGCTGTCCAACGTAGAGCAACAGGCTCGTCTCCATTGTGAACACCGTAACAACCGCGTAAAGCCAGCGGCGGGCGGTCCATTGCCCCGGTTCAGCCGTCGCAAAACTCATGGCGTCGTTTTCGTGCCCGGCTCGGGCGCCAGGCGAACTTCCGGAACGAGCTGCCGGATACCGGAGTCGCGGGCGATGAGCGAGAGGCGGGTGAAGACTTCAGCCGATGCCCTTTTGTGAACGCGCGCGATGAGCGTCAGGGGACCGGGCGCGCGGGCGACCGCTTCCCTGAGGCGTTCGCGCAACCGGGTTTCGTCGCACATCTGGTTTTCAAAATAAAAAGTGCCGTTTTCGTCGACGGCCACGATCGCCAGCGCCGTTCCGGCCCCTGGAACATCCGCCGCCGTGGGGAGGTCGATGGGCACTCCCGGCACCATGACCATTGCCGAATGCGCCAGAAGAAATATGACCAGCAGGAAGAACACGCTCAGGTAGGGCGCGGCCTCAAACTGGCCACGGAAAATCTTCGCGTTATGCGGAAACCTCATTTGCGTCCCAGTGTGTCGGCGAGGATGTTGGTGATCTCAGTGGCCGCGCGTTCCATGTCGAGGACAATGGCATTGACGCGGCTCACGAGATAATTATAGCCCGCGTAACAAGGGATGGCGACGGCGAGCCCGGCCGCGGTGCAGATCAGCGATTGCCACACACCTCCCGAGAGATCCTGCATCGTCGGCACGGAAGCCTTGGACTGAAGCAATCCAAAAACCTTGATGAAACCGAGCACGGTGCCGAGCAGGCCCATCAGGGGAGCGATTTGCGCGATGGTCGCCAGGAGATTGAGCTTCGCCTCGAGCGGCGGCACTTCGATCAAGCCCGTTTCCTCGAGTGCCTCGCGCACGCCATCCCGGCCCTTGTCGCGATTCAGGATGGCGACCTTTACAAGCCGCGCGACCGGGCCCGCTGTGGCATCGCAGATGGCCAGCGCCTCGACCACGTTGTCTCGCTTCAAGACATTGCGCACGCCATTGAGAAACTCCATCGAATTGATTTGGGCGCGATGATAATGCAGCACCCGCTCGATGAAGGTCACCACCGACGCAGCGCTGGCCAGCAGGATGAGCCAGATCATCGGCCCGCCGTGGGAGAGAAACGTCGTCAGCATCGCGACGGTTATAGGCGCAGCCGGCCTGTCGAGTAAAACGCAAAACGATGGCGACCCATTCCAAGGGACGCCCGCGCGGTGCTAAAAAACCGGCGAGGGCAACGTGCGCCGTTGCTCTGCCACGCCATTTTCGGAAAATCACTTCGGCTTTGACGCAACCCACTGGCACGTACTCCTGGTGAACCATCGGTCCATTTTTCGAACGTCTCGGACAAACGAGTTGAAGTAAAGCGGTTCGCCCCCTAGTGTCCGCGCGCGTATGAATGGCAATACCTCCTCCCCCGGCTACACGTGGCTGGCGTTCACCATGCTGACGGCAGTGTCGTGGGGTGTTTATGGAATTCTTCTTCACAAGGGCCAGGTGCTGATGGGTGATCCCGTCAATGGGCGCTACAAGGCATTTCTATTTGTGGGCATCGCCTACTTTCTAACGGCTGTACTGGCTCCACTGCTGATGCTCCTGTCCAGGGGCGCGGCGTTCAGCGGTTACACATCCGGCGGCTCCTGGTGGTCGCTCGTCGCCGGGATCGCCGGCGCGATCGGTGCCTTCGGCGTGTTGCTCGCCTTTGGTGCGAAAGGCAAGCCGCCGGAGGTCATGGCCATTGTCTTCGCCGGCGCCCCGGTCATCAATGCGCTTGTCGCCCTTTACCTCACACGCCACGAAGTGGACTGGGGAGGGGTCAGCCCGCTATTTTATCTCGGCATCCTCCTCGCGCTGGCGGGCGGAGGCTTGGTGACCTTGTATAAACCGGCGCCCTCGGCGAAGGGCCCTCCGGGGAGCCACCCGCCGGCTGCGGCAGCCTCCGCCAAACCGCAAGCCTGACCCGCCGTGGCTCCCGAAAACTTTCCGCGCCGCCAAGTCATCGTCCAGCGGCAATTCGATCAGTTGCGCGATCTCCTGCGCGCGGTGCTTCCCGCGAACAAGTTTTACGCAGAGAAATACGAGGCGGCGGGCGCCCCCAGCCGGGTCCCGCGCATGCACGACTTCCATGGGCATTTCCCGCTCACCACCAAGCAGGAATTCGCCGCCGACCAGGCCGCGCACCCGCCGTACGGAACCAACCTCACGGTCGGCATCGAAAACTACACGCGTTGTCATCAGACCAGCGGCACCAGCGGCGCGCCCATTCGCTGGCTGGATACTCCCGAAACCTGGGACCTGATGATCGAAAACTGGAGCACCATCCTCCGCGTGGCGGGGGTCACGCCGGCCGATACGGTTTTTTTCGCGTTCTCCTTCGGTCCATTCCTCGGTTTCTGGCTCGCGTTCGAAGCGGGGTTGCGGCTCGGATGCCGGTGCCTGCCCGGCGGCGGCATGACCAGCGCCGCCCGCGTCCGCGCCATCGTCGATCTTGGCGCGAGTGTCCTTTGCTGCACTCCCACTTACGCCATTCATCTCGCCGAAGTGGCCGCCCGTGAAGGGATTGATATCACCGTGCCTGACCCATCCCACGCCGATGCCGCAGGGCCGACGCCCGCGTCGGACGTCGAAATCCCCCGGGTGTGCCCGGTCAAAATCATCATCGTAGCCGGGGAACCGGGCGGGTCGTTGCCGGCAGTGCGCGAACACATGAGTTCACTCTGGCACGGCGCCCGCATTGTCGATCACCACGGAATGACTGAAGCCGGGCCGGTCACCCTGGAATGCCCCGCGCGACCAGGCGTGTTGCATGTGATGGAAACCGATTATCTTCCCGAGATCATCGATCCGGCCACCGGCGCGCAAGCCGCCGCCGGGGAAACTGGCGAACTCGTTCTCACCACCTTGAATCGTACCGCCTCGCCCCTGCTCCGCTATCGCACCGGCGACCTCGTTAAATCCTCAATCGACACCATCTGCGAATGCGGCCGCAGCGACCTGGCGCTGGAAGGGGGAATTCTCGGCCGGACAGATGACATGATCGTGGTTCGCGGGGTGAACGTCTATCCGGGCGCAGTTGAAGAAATCCTTCGTGGCTGCGGGGGCATCTCCGAATACCAAGTGAAAGTTTCGCAAGCCCAATCCTTGCTCGAGCTCAGTCTTACCATCGAGCCGGGCGCGAGTGAGACGGACCCAGAGGCGCTCGCGCGTCGCGTCGAGAGCGCCTTGCACACCGCGCTCAACCTTCGCGTGCCTGTGACCCTGGCTGCTCCCGGTTCCTTGCCCCGATTTGAAATGAAAGCCAGCCGCTGGGTGAAGGAGTAAGCATCCTCAGCCTCCCAGCGAAGAGGGATCGCTCACGTCGCCCTTGTTGAAGTCCACGTAATCCTCGGTGAGGTCGGCAGCATACATCAACGCCGAGGCACGGCCCAGATTCAGGTGGATGTGCAGATCAAATTCCTTCCCGGCCGCGATTTTGCACAGGTCCTTGAAAGCCGTCTTCGTAGGCTGGCCCCGCCGAAGACTCCAGAGAATTTTCCGGCTGCCGGGCGCGCTATAGCCAATGTCCACCT
>JBEEGQ010000388.1:0-7069 GCA_041166945.1 Verrucomicrobiota bacterium | reverse complement strand
GGGTGAGCGGCTCCGGCAAGACGACCCTGGTTCGGGAGATCCTGCTGCCGGCGCTGGAAGCCCAGCTCAGAAAGGGGGGCCGAACCGCGATGGTTCAAAAGGGAGGCACGAAAGCGTCCGATCGAATGGATGCAATTTCGAACGACGAAGAGGACGATGAATCGGCCGCGGTCGTTCCCCTTTCCCGGTTTGCCCTGCAAGGTGGCGAGCATGTCAGCCAGGTGGTGCTCGTCGATCAATCGGCGCTCGGAAAGACGCCCCGCTCCAACCCGGTCGTTTACATTGGCGCCTTCGACGATGTGCGGGAGCTTTTTGCGCAAACGGATGTGGCCCGTCAACGCGGGCTCAACGGCAGCGCGTTCAGTTTCAATTCCGCCGTTGGCCAATGCGAACGCTGCCGCGGGGCGGGCTTTGAAAAAATTGAGATGCAGTTTCTCAGCGATATTTTCATCCGTTGCCCCGAATGCGACGGGCGACGTTATCGCGGGCATATCCTGGAAGTGAAGCTGCGCGCGGGCGCGCGCGAATGGTCGGTGGCCGACATGCTGGAGGCGACGGTGGATGATGCGCTCGAATTTCTTTTCAATTATATCAACGTTCCCGCAGGCCGCCGCGCGTTCGCGCGATTGAAGCTGCTGCAGGATGTCGGCCTGGGTTATTTGCGCCTGGGGCAGCCCATCAACACGTTGAGCGGCGGCGAAAGCCAGCGCTTGAAACTGGTGAGCCACCTCGCGGAAGCCGAAGCACACCAATCCAGCGGCGAAGCGGCACGGCGGGAAAAGCAGGGCGGCTCCCGTCCGGCGGAACGCCCTCCTTCGCTGAGTGCCCGCACTCGAGCTGAACGAGACCCGGCGCCCAGTGCGTGGGAGCCGCGAACGCTTTTTCTTTTTGATGAACCCACAACCGGGCTGCACTTCGAGGACGTGCGCGTGTTGCTCAAGGTTTTTCAAAAGCTCGTCGATGCCGGTCATTCGGTGGTGGTCATCGAGCACAACCTGGATGTCATCAAATGCGCCGACTGGGTCATCGACCTGGGGCCGGACGCGGGCGAAAATGGCGGCAGGCTTGTTATCGCGGGCACGCCCGAGGAGGTCGCCGCGTGTGATGCGAGCCACACGGGCCATTTCCTCCGCGAGCTTCTCGACCCAACGCCTGGGAAGCGCAAGGTCGGCAAGTGGGAAGCCGCGTCACTGACCGGCGGTCCTCGCCAATCGACCGCTTCGCCGGATGCTCCTGACATCCGGGTCGGGATGCCGTTGTTGGAGGGTCCAGGCTCCGCGATCACGGTGCACGGCGCCCGCGAGCATAATCTCAAGAATCTGTCGCTCGAAATTCCGCGCGGCAAATTTGTGGTGGTGACTGGTGTGAGCGGCAGCGGGAAAAGCACGCTGGCCTTCGATCTTTTGTTCGCCGAGGGGCAGCGCCGGTTTCTGGATTCAATGAACACCTACGCGCGGCAGTTCGTTGAGCAGCTCGCCCGTCCGGATGTGGACCTCATCACCGGGCTGCCTCCCACCGTCAGCATCGAACAGCGCACCACGCGCGGCGGCGGCAAAAGCACCGTCGCCACGGTCACCGAGGTGTATCACTTTTTTCGGCTCTTGTTCGCCCGGCTGGGGACTCAGTTTTGTCCGGATTGCCAAATCCCGGTGGAGGGCCGGACGCGTGATTCCCTCGCGCTGGGCTTGAAGGAGGAGGCGAAGAAGCGGGGGGATCTGTTGTTGCTCGCGCCCGTGGTGCGAAATCGAAAGGGGTTTCATACCGATGTGGCGGAGTGGGCGGCGAAACATGGCCATGTTGAAATTCGCGCGGACGGAAAGATTTACAACACCGCCCAACCCTTCCGTCTGGACCGGTTCAAGGAGCACGACGTCGAGATCGTGGTCGGGGTGCTCGACAAGAAGTCGATGCGATCCTCGCGGGCGCGATTGAAACGGAATGTTGCGGGAACGGTGGAGCTGGTCACGGCGGCGGAGATGATTGACGCCGCATTGGAGCTGGGGAAAGGAACGCTGTTCGCCCTCGATAACCACAGCAAGGTCACCATCCACTCAACCGAGCGGGCATGCCCGAAGTGCGCGCGCTCTTTCTCGCCGCTGGACCCGAAGAATTTTTCTTATAATTCCGCCCAGGGCTGGTGTCCGAAGTGCCGGGGGTTCGGCGAGCTGTTTTACCTGCCGGAAGTCGAGCGCGGCGCCAATGCCGATGCCGTCGAGGAGAGCTGGTGGAGCTGGGCCAATGAACGCGAGGTGTGTCCCGAATGCCACGGCGCCCGGTTGAAACCTGAATCGCGAGCCGTGCGACTGATGGGACTTCAGGGAGCGAGGGCGGGCGCGCTGAATCTCGCCCAGCCGGCCATCGACGATTTTTCCACCCTCGCCGTCGGGACGGCGTGCGAATTTTTCCGCAAGCTGACATTCAAGGGACGCGACGCGATGATTGCGCGGGACATTTTGCCGGAGATTGTGGAGCGGCTGAATTTTCTCAAGGAGGTCGGCCTGGGATATGTCGAGCTCGGACGCGCGGTTCCGACGCTGTCCGGGGGTGAAGCGCAGCGGATCCGCCTGGCGGCCCAGCTGGGCTCGAACTTGAGCGGGGTGCTTTACGTGCTCGACGAACCGACCATCGGCCTGCACGCCCGCGACAACGAACAGCTCCTCGGCGCCCTCCAACAACTCCAGGCCCGGGGCAACTCCCTGGTCGTCGTGGAGCATGATGAAGAAACCATGCGGCGCGCGGATTACATCATCGATCTTGGCCCCGGCGCCGGGGTGCATGGCGGGACCGTGGTGGCCGCCGGGACATTGCCCGAATTGCTGCGGCACGAGGATTCGATCACCGGCCGGTGTCTTCGCGATCAGGCCGTTAAAAAATATCCGACGCGCGGCACGCGTCGGACGGTGGAGGGGAAAGCCAGCAAGGCGGGCCCGTCACTTATCAAACCTGAAACCCATTGGCTCACGCTGCACGATGCGGCCACGCATAACCTGAAAAATGTCACAGTCCGTTTTCCACTCGGGCGTTTTGTGGTGGTGACGGGGGTGAGCGGCTCCGGCAAAAGCACTCTGGTTCGCGACTGCCTGTTGCCCTCCATCGAGGCGGCGCTGAAGAAGAAAGGTCGCAAGGCCAGGCCGGACAACCGGAAGGGCTTTTCGATCAGCGGCCATGAAACGCTGAAGGCCGTTTATGAAGTGGACCAGTCGCCGATCGGCCGGACTCCGCGATCGATCCCGGCGACCTATGTCGGGTTTTTTGATGATATCCGCGCCCTATTCGCCCAGATGCCCGAGGCCCGGATGCGGGGATACACGGCGAGCCGGTTCAGTTTCAACAGCGCACAGGGTCGTTGTCCCGAATGCGAAGGCGCGGGGCTGATCAAGCTCGAGATGAATTTTCTGCCCCCGGCATTTGTGCGATGCGAGACCTGCGGCGGCTCCCGGTTTGGACGGGAGACACTCGACATCGAGTTTGCCGGAAAAAACATCGCGCAGGTGCTCGACCTGAGTGTCGAGGAGGCGATCGGCTTTTTCGCCGCGCAACAAAAAATCCTGCGCCCGTTGCAGGCGCTGCATGATACGGGCCTCGATTATTTAAGGCTGGGCCAGACCAGCCCCACGTTGAGCGGCGGCGAGGCACAACGGGTGAAGCTTGTCACGCATCTGCTGAGCGGATTGAAACCGTCGCTCCAGGGCGAACTGCTGCGCGATTTGCGCGCGGACGATCGTCCTCAAGCCAACCTTTTCATTTTGGAGGAACCCACGATCGGCCTTCACATGGCGGACGTCCGGCGGCTCGTCGAGGTGCTTCAACGCCTCGTTGACGCGGGCCACAGCGTCATTGTGATCGAACACAACCTGGATTTTATCGCGGAAGCCGACTGGGTCATCGATCTGGGTCCGGAAGGCGGGGCAGCCGGGGGACGCCTCGTGGCGGAAGGCCCGCCCGAACGGGTGGCGCAAGCCCGGGACTCACATACTGGACGATTCCTCCGACAGATGTTGAAGAATTGAACGGCTTGCCGGCCGGCGCGGGTGGAGTCCGTCGCGGACGCTACAGCCCCGGCCATCCGTTCAGTTAAAAACTGATCAATGAGCGATCCTTACGAGGAAATCGTGAATGGCGAGCGAATGTTGCGCTTCCCGCCCCGCCCGCGCCACGAGGAAATCCTGGGCCGGCTGCGGCAGCGCGTCAGCGGTTGCCTGGCTTCACTGGCGACCGCCCGGATGCTCAACGTGCGCGATGTCGTCGAACTCACATCCAGCACGGTGCTCCGTCCCGACCTCGCTCTGGTCGCCGCTGCCAACCACAAACTCTGGCTCGTCGCGGAGGTCATCAGCTCGGACGATCACCATGCGGATACCGTGGACAAGAAAGCGGTTTACGAGGAGATGCGTTTGCCGCGGCTCTGGATGGTGGACCCCCGTTATGACAACGTGGAGGTGTACCATGGAACGCAGTTCGGACTTTCACTGAAGCGGGTGCTCGACGGTCGCGAATTATTGACCGAGGCGTTGTTGCCGGGATTTCAGATGCCATTGCACGAGCTTTTCGCCGGCGGTCCCACGGGTGAGCCTGGCAAATACGATTTCTGAAGGACATCGGGGTGGGTCAGTAAAACCTTTCTCCCGGAATCCGATCAGGGCGCACGGATCGTGCTGGGCTAATTCGTTCCCCTCGCCGGTTGCCAACCCGCGATACAGCCGACTGCCAGTCGGCGCTACGAGGGTCCAATCCCTCGCCCAGTTTGCTTCGTTTTTCGACGTGGATGCACTCGGGGACGGGCCGTCCCCGCCCCGGGGCTACGCCACCGGCCGGGCGCACCGCGGCTCGCCTCTACCTCCCTCCCCACTCGTCACTCGTCACTCGTCACTCGGAATCCCTGGCGACGGTTCCCGATTCAATTCCAACCGGGTTTTTCGGGCAGACAGGCATCGAATTCGGTGACGAGCGTCTTTTCATAATCGCCGGCATACGAGCCGTTGAAAAATCGATCGAGGGCCTCTCCGAAGAAGCGTTCCCAACTTTGTTCTTCGCCGCCTGGATTGATGGGAAAGAACAGGGCGCCGTTGCCCTTGGCGGCTTTGAAGTCTCCGGGCGCATCCCCGATCATGAGGATCTTCGCGGGAGGATACTTGTTTTTGGCCGCAAAGCTGATGTGTTCGGTCTTGGTGCCCATCTCCTGGCCGGCGATCATTTTCACGAATCGATCCAGTCCGTGCTCGGCCCACTCCCGCTTTAACGCATCGGCGGGAGTCTGGGAAATGCACATCGCATCGGCCCTGGCATTCAGCTTTTCCAGGGATTCCCGCACGAGGGGAAATGGCGGAACGCCGTGGACGATGTCCTGAACGGCGCGGTTGACGGCATCGGACCAGGCCTGGATGGGTTCGAGGGATTTGTTGCCGCGTTGGACCTCGGCATTGAGCGTGGCATTGCCGAGCTTGGTCTCGCGCTGGATCCATTCGTCCAGTCCGGTGATGTCGGGCATCGTGACGCCTCGAGCCTTCACCTGGGGGCGGGCGCCGAGCAGGCGCACGGCCTTGGACAGCGCGGGGAAGCGATTCGCGCCGCGATCCTTTGAGTAGAGATTCACAAACTCCCAAACTTCGCGCGCGTATTTGCTCACGGCCTGGAGCCGAAAATATTTGATGAACATCGGCGTGAAGCACTCCTTGTGCTTGATCTCCATGCTGTCGAAAATGCAGCCGTCGGAGTCGATGCCAATGAAAAATTCCTTCGCCGGTTTGAAATCGCGCAGGGCCTGTGCGGGGTCGCTCATAAATCAAATTCGATGAACAGACTACGCTTCCAATTCGCGGGCGAGTCAAACCCGTTTTCTCCTGAGCACGGCCTTCTTAAGGTGCGGTTTAGTTCGAACAAATATACCGGGAAAACAGGCACAGAATGCCACGTTTTGCAGGGTGTGCAAGCCTATGTCATTGCTAGAACTTGCTCCTCCAACGCTAATTGGGGTCCGCTCGGTTCTCCGCTCGGTTCTTTTTGCCCCTGCAGAAGGCATCCCCCACCTTCATCCGGCGGGCCGCATCACTCCTGCGTTTGGAAAACTCGGATCTCCGCTGGATTGGTTCCGGCGTGAGGCAAAGCCAGGTAAAGTTCGCTCAGCTCCAGTGAAAAGAACGCAGTTCGCGCCCCGGGACGCGTCGGAACTCGCTCACGCAAGTGATAGGTGTCAGGGTTGCGTTGCTCGATGACATCCACGAAACCTGCGCCGCACGAAATATAGATGCGTTTTCGCTTGGAGTCGTAAAACAGGTCGTCGGTGTCCCCGGATATAGGGAGGTTAGCGACGGGCTTGCCTGTGGTGGTGTCGAGAATGACGAGCCGCGAAGGTTGACGGCAGCCGACGAACAGCCTGGGGTTCGCTTCGTCTAGTGCCATCGGAAAGTTAGCTCTGAACTCCGTCATTGGCCACGTCGCTGTAACGGCTTTCTTCTCCCGGTCGATAACGGCCACTTGCCTTGCGTCGGGCACGTTGACATAGATTAGGACTCCTTGCTGCTCCAACTGGAATGATTCCGGATGCGCCGCAAGCTTGATGCTCCGGGTTTGTTTCATCGTTACGGAGTCGATCACAGCCAGCGCCCCTTTCGCGTAGCCGACGTATATCAGTCTCGTCGCAGAGTCGAAGCGCACGTTGTCGGCGTCGTCAAGGGAGCCGGCACTTTTCATCAATTCGTAGGAAGCGCCGTCGAACAGTTGGAACGTGCCATCGTCTCCATTGGCGACAGCGATTTGGTTTGGGTCCGTCAGATACAGCACGCCTGTCGGTTTGTGGAGTCCGGCGACGCTCCTGGGGGGTTTGGCCGCAGCGAGGTCCAGAACTTCGAGCGTATTATTTTCCAGTGCGGCGATGAACAGGCGGTGTCCCTTCGTGTCTATGGCGAAATGGTCGAACCGACCCCTGACGCCGGGCATCGGAATGGTCTTGGTGAGCCTGAGGCTCGGCGGCTCGGCGGCTCGCAGTCCCAAGGTAATGATACAGAGCGCCACTGTGGCAACCGTTCGCATGGCGCATCCTCACTTGCTGCCGTAGCTGAAATCATCAAAT
>JBEEGQ010000387.1:0-2861 GCA_041166945.1 Verrucomicrobiota bacterium | reverse complement strand
GCCGTGGCGAGAGTGCCTACCACCGCCCCCGCGGTGTTCCATGCATAAACATTCGCCAGCGCACGCTCGTTCCCGGCAATGGCTGCAAGCCAATGTTCCATCGCCGGCAGCGTCGCCCCCATCGCGGCCGTGGCCGGCAACAACGTGAGAAACGGAACCAGGAATGAGACGAGCCCCTGCCGCAACGCTGACGCTTCGGGTCCAATCCATGCGATGGCGAGTTGGTTGACCTGCGGGATCAGGCACGTCCCGGCAACCGTCCAGAGTGCGATGACCACTTGAAGCCGTTGAAACCATCGGTGCGGCTCGGGGCTGGCGGCGATGCGCCTGTCCAACATCCAGGCACCGAGCGCCATCCCGCCGAGAAAAGCGGTGATGACCGCGAGCAGCGCCGGGACTTCATGTCCCAGGCCGGTGGCAAACATCCGGGTCCAAATCTGCTGCAAGCCGAGAGCGGCGGCGCCGCTAAGGCCGAACAGTAGCCGCGAGCGCATGACGGGAGAAATCATGGCAGCGAACGGGGAGAGGCTGCCGCATGCACCGCAAAGTGAATCATCGCGGGCAGGCCATTCAACGCGCCGTCAACGGGGTGAGCGGCTGCAATCCGAGGGTGCCGCGAAGTTCCTTCAAATAGATTGCGTTTTTAACCCGCTCGAGCTGGGCGCGCGATTGGCGAAGGCGGTCAGGAATATCCAGGCGGGTCGCTTCGTCCGCGTAATTGGGCTTGGTCAGAAATTTTTCCAGCGTGGCGACATGGCGCAGCCACAGTTTACGATCGGCCGCCTGCCGCGCCTCGAGTCGCGCCGCGTACCAGTCGCTCTTCAATAGTGTTTCCCGGGTGAAAAGATCCCGAATTTCCGGTGCCGAAATATCGCGCCCTTCGTATTGGCCATCCCGCATGAAATGAAGCAGCGCCCTCAGTGGCGGACATGCCAGCGCGACGCTTCCGTCCTCGAAATAAAGTTCCGCCACCCGCTTTTGGGTCGTCACTATGTTGTCGATCGCATCCGCAAAAATCGCCGGATCCTGCGTTTCCGGCCGGAGCATCCGGTCCGTGAACACCAGGTGCGGATGATTAAAAACGCGCCCGAGGTACGTGCGCACGAACTTTGCCGTGATGCGAAATCCCAGGCGGCTCGCCGCAATCGTGCGGCCCTCGAATTCGATGTCCCTGCATTTCTCGAGGTAACCATCCCGGAGCAGCACCTTGGGATCGCGTTCCTCGACGGTCGTTCGACACCAGACTTCGGGGATTAGCAGGCTCACGTCGTGGTCGACACGGCATTGCGGCCCGACGTAACCGGCGGCAGTGACAAACGCGCCATGGCCGGTCAAGAGATAGGAGACCAGCGCCGCATTCAGATCGAGAATGGGCGGCAGGGCGTTGAATGGACCTTTCGTCAGTGCGCCCTCCGACCCTGCACCGGTGGTGGACGGGGATTTCCCGGTGATCGAACAGATGAATTCCATGAACAGCTCGGGGAGCTCCATGAAATGAATCGGGTTGTAGGCGCATAGCGGCCGAAGCCCCGCCTCGGGCGGATTATTCCGGCGCCCCGCCAAAACTGCATTCACCGGGGTCAAAACCGGCTGGCCAGGCGGAATGCGGCGATGCAGCCGCGTGGCCATGGCCGCCAGATGCACCGCGCGCGGTTGCAGGAGATCGAGCCGGGTCTGAAGATAACGTGGATTTCGGCTCGGCTTTCCGTCCACCAGACGGGGATGGGCGTTCGAGACAAAATAGGCGGGCTGTCCGGTGTCGGCGATTTCCCGGATGAAATTGCGCATGGCCGGCGTGTATTTATCGAAGTGCAACGCGTCCTCGACCTCATCCCGCGCCTGCGCCGGCGTGAGCGGTTCGTAGTTGGATAGAAAATTGCCGGGGCCGGCAAAATCGCTTTCAGTCTGATGATCGTATCCCCGGTGAATGGCGTCATCCGGCCGCTGGAAAAGACGGTATTCGCAGTTGCTGACGAACTTGACGGAGAGATCGGAGCAATCGGGATCCAGGTGCGCCAGCGCTTCGGTCGGAACCACCACGGACGCGGTGATGTCATCCTCCATCTGCAATTTGACCGCGGGATGAAAATCCTTTCGCATCCCAAAAGTGCGCCAGGCGCCGTCGGGGTCGTAACCCATGCGGAGATACGTGGTCACGAGTTTTCGGTTTTCGCACTTCAGTTCGTTGCCGGGCGTCCCGTTGATGTGATCCACGCTGAAATAGCGCCGCCAATCCCCGCCCCATTCCGGCCTGTAATACCGTTTCACGACGAACACGAGTTCCTTGAGATATTGCGGAATGGTTTCGAGCCAGTCGTTGTATTCCGCACGGAACTGACGCGGCGCGGGGGTCAGCAACTTGATGACCGATCCCAGCGATCTTTCGTGGCTCAGGATCGGGCGGCGATCGACGCGCTTGCTGTTTGCCGGAACACGCGTCGAATAATCGCGGCCTATCAATTCCTCAACGGCGTCAAAATCCTTTTTGAAATCAGCGACAAAAACAGGGCCGGTCAGGATGGCGTCTGAGATCGATTTGGAGATCTCGGATTTGCCGCCGCCGGAAACCGTGCACGGTTTATGACAGAAGGTGGGCTCTGCGAGAGTGCCGACGAGCCGCCACGTTCGATTGTAGCCGGGCGGCTTTTCCATGTGCACTTTGTAGCCGGAAGGCCGGACGTACGTGAACCCGGGCAACAGCTTGAGCGAATGTTCGCGGCCTTCGCGGGCCCACGAAACAGACTGGAGGGCGAGATTGAATCGCACATCCTCGGGAACATAAAGGATGTCGGGGAATTTTTTATCGACGGCATAACCCTCGGGCTTGACGTCCATCGCGCCCACCCCGAGCCGGACGGCTT
>JBEEGQ010000386.1:0-8212 GCA_041166945.1 Verrucomicrobiota bacterium | reverse complement strand
ACAAAAGCATCTGTGAAAATCTGTGTTCATCTGTGGCTCAGTATCACGTGCCGCCGCTCCGCTCGCAGGTCTGAAGAATTCTGTCATGCCCCTCCGCCACCGTCGCTTCGCCCTATTTCCCACTTTCGGTCAAGGATAGGGCCTTCTTCGTTTTCTTCGTGTGCTTCTGTTGAATTGCGTGCGCCTCCCGCCCGTGGCGCGGACTTTTGAAGCCACAGACGAACACAGATGGACACAGACGGGAAAGAGAGCAGCGAGAAAAAGTTCCAACAAAAGCATCTGTGAAAATCTGTGTTCATCTGTGGCTCAGTATCACGTGCCGCCGCATCGTTCGCAGGTCTGAGGAATTGTGACATGCACCGCCGCCGCCGTCGCGGCACTTTCCATCTTCCCTCGCGGCGCTTCTCTCTTCTATCCTTGTGGCGTGTCCACGCATTGGTCGAAAATCACGTTGGTCGGCGTCGGGTTGCTGGGCGGGTCCATTGGTTTGGCCGTGATGCAACGCCGGCTGGCGGATCGCGTTTTCGGATTTGTGCGCCGGACGGAAAGCGTCGCCGAGGCGCTCCACGCCCGGGCTCTTCATGAAGCCGGCCTTGATCTCGCCCGCGCGGTCGATGGCGCGGACCTCATTATTCTGTGCACACCCCTTTCGCAAATGGCGCTGCTCGCTGCGAAGATGGCTCCTGCTCTCAAGCCAGGTGCGATCGTCACCGACGTCGGCAGCGTGAAGGCAACGGTTGTCGCTGAAGTCGAGCCCGTGATAGCGGCGGCCGGCGGTTATTTCATCGGTTCGCACCCGATGGCGGGCGCCGAGAAAACCGGCGTCGCGGCGGCGCGAGCCGATTTATTTGAAAAGGCGATCTGTGTCGTGACCCCGACGCCGGGCGCGAACAAGGAGGCGCTGCGCAAGGTGGAGGAATTTTGGGGCGATCTCGGGGGCGTGCCGGTGCGGATATCCCCTGAATCACATGACGATTTGGTCAGCCGCTCGAGTCACCTGCCTCACGTGGTCGCCGCGGAGCTGGCCAATTACGTGCTCAGCCCGGTGCACCCCAAGCAGCAAGCGGCCGTGTGCGCCACGGGTTTTCGCGACACGACCCGGATCGCCAGCGGGTCGCCCGAGATGTGGCGGGACATCGCGCTGGCGAACCGACATCACCTTTCGCGCGTGCTCGGAGTGTTCATCGAGGATCTCCAGGAATTTCAACACGCCCTCGAAACCCAGGATGCGAAAGTCGTCGAGGAATTTTTCCAGCAGGCAAAGTTGCGTCGCGACGCCTGGCAGGCCAGCTCGGCATCGCCGTCTCCGGAATAGACCTGGTCCGCGATGTCCCTTCCTGAGCTCATCGAGATTGTCCCGCTTGATTCACCTGTTCACGCGGAAGTCACAGTGCCCGGCTCGAAAAGCATCACAAATCGCGCCCTGTTGCTCGCGGCGCTGGCGGACGGGGAGACGACCCTGTCCGGGGCACTCTGGAGCGAAGACACCCAGGTGATGGTGGACTGTCTGCAGGAATTGGGTTTCATGGTGAACGTGGCGCCCGATCCGGACGAACCCTGCAACCGTACGATCACCGTTTACGGCCTGGGCGGTGCCGTTCCACGCGGCGGGACTGCCGGACGGCCGCTCGAATTGTTCGTGGGCAATGCCGGCACCGCCGCGCGTTTTCTTTCCGCCATGATCTGCCTCGGGGACGGCGTTTATCGCGTGCACGGTGTGCCGCGAATGCACGAGCGTCCCCAGGCGGCGCTGTTCCAGGCATTGCGCGAGCTGGGATACCAAATCGATTCGGAGAATGACCGGCTGCCCGCTCTCGTGCACGGAACAGGTCCTAAGCCCGGCGCGAAATGCCAGGTGAGCATCCACGAAAGTTCACAGTTCGCCTCCGCCTTGATTCTGGCGGCGCCGGCCGGCGGATGGCAAATCAGCGTCACCGGAGAGAACGCCGAGGAATCACCCTATGTCTACATGACATCGGAGATGTGCTCCCATTTTCGTCGCGACCGGAAGAGCGGCACGTATGGCATCGATCCGGATTCGTCGAGCGGCAGTTATTTTTTTGCCGCCGGCTGGATCGTCAATCAACCGGGTCAGCAGGAGTCCCATCCGGTGATGGTCTCTCGCTGGCCCATCGTGGGCCGGCAATTTCAAATCGACACCCAGTTTTCGAATTTCTGGCCGCTGCCTGCGCAATTGTCACGACTGACAGATTTGGGGGACGCGATCATGACGGCGATTGTCGTGGCGCCATTTGCGGGACATCCGGTGCGCTTCACGGATCTGGGACGCTTGCGGCTCCAGGAATGCGAGCGCGTGGAGGCTTTGCGCACGGAATTATCGCGGTGCGGCGCGAGGGTCACCGAGGCTGGCGATACGCTCAAGGTGTTTCCCTCGCCGCTTCATGGGGCGACCATCGAAACCTACCATGACCATCGAATGGCGATGTGTTTTGCGATTCTGGGATTGAAAGTTGCCGGCATCAAAATCAAGAATCCGGCGTGTGTGAAGAAAACCTTCCCCAATTTTTTCCAAAAACTCGCCGCCGCGCCGCCGCACGGGCTGGGCGCGCAGATCCTCGACGGGGCGGGGAAACCGTTGGGCCACGACGAGTTATTCGCGGAATGAGAGGATGAAATTGAGCTTTCGAAATCGAAGGGGAGAGGGGTTGTGCCTGGAAGGGTTCCGGGAGGATCGCCGAAGCCATCGGGTTCGCACTTGCGTGCGCCGCTGCATGCCTTCAAGCTTCTCCTGTGAGCATCAATCTCGGCACCGTCGGCGTTCGCGGCGCGCACCCTGATCCCGCTGTGCGACACCCGATTGTCATCGCCATCGACGGCACCAGCGCCAGTGGCAAGAGCACGAATGCCCGGATGGTGGCCCGCTCCCTCGGATACGTGTATGTCGACACCGGCGCGATGTACCGAACACTGGCCTGGTATTGTCTCAGCAGGAACATTGATGTCCATGATCACAAGGCGGTGGCCAGCGCCTGCCGCCGATGGAAGAGTGAACTCTCGTGCGTGGATGGCGAGCTGAAGCATGTCCGACTGCTTGTCGACGGTTGCTATCCGGAAAAGGAAATTCGCTCGAACGAAACGAGCGCCGCTGTTTCACACGTTGCCGCGGTTCCGAAGGTTCGTGAGTGGATGAAAAAAGCGCAGCGGCAATGCATCCAGTTTGGAAACCTGGTCATGGAAGGCCGCGATATCGGAACGAATGTCTTTCCTGAAACGGATTTCAAATTCTACCTGGACGCCGCGCTCGAGGAGCGATCCAAGCGCCGCCAGGCCGAGGGGGTGGACGATGATCTCGCCGCGCGCGATCATCGCGACAGCCAGCGCGCCGCGGCGCCACTCATGATCCCGCTGGGCGCAGTGATGGTCAATAATTCCGGACAAACTCCCGAGCAGACCAGTGCTTACATACTCGAGGCGATTCGCCAGCGACTCAAGGAACGCGAAGATCGGCATCTGGTGGAAAAAAATACTCCGCGCTGGCAGTGAGCCAATCCCAGGGGGTCGCTTGTGGTGTTGAATTCTCCCGACAACCCACATGCGCCAATGAGCTGGAGTTATCGTTGTGGGTGGATGCTGTTCAGGTCCTTCTTTCAATTATACTCGCGTGCCCGGTATTTCGGGGCGGGCCACGTTCCCACCGATGGCCCCGTCATTCTCGCGTCGAACCACGCCAGCTTTTTGGATCCGCCGCTGGTCGGGTCCGGGCTGAAGCGGATGGTGAATTATCTGGCGCGGGACACGTTGTTCGACGCCCCGCTCGTCGGTCGCTTGCTTCGAAGCTGGAAAGTGGTGCCTGTCGATCGGGATGGCGGCGGCGGCGCGGGTCTCAAGGCGATCCTCGAACGGTTGCGCCACGGCGGGGTTATCCTGTTGTTTCCCGAAGGCACCCGGTCCGGCGACGGCGCCCTCCACGCGGCCAAATCGGGCATCGGCCTGGCGGTCATCAAATCGACGGCACCGGTGATTCCGGTGCGCGTGTTCGGAACTTTCGAGGCCTATGGACGCCACTTGAAATGGCCTCGACCGCGCCGACTCGTCGTTGTTTACGGTGCGCCCCTTGATTTCAAGGCATCGCGGGAGGAGGCCGGGAGCTGTGCAAAGCCGCGGCTCAAGGAGATCTATCAGGAAGTCGCCGATCAAATCATGATCGCCATTTCAAAATTGAGTTTCTCTGAGTAGCCCCGATTCGCAATGAACGCGCAACGGGCGCGCAAAGGGCTGTGCCCTCGGAATTTACTCTTTCTTTCGAGGCCTGCGCCGTTATGCTGTTGAGATGCGAAGCGGGGCCACCGCCTTGACGGTGCAGGGCAGGGGACAATTGTCCCGGCCGCTGCCACCGCCCGCAGAATTAAGATGGACGCCGCGCACATACGCAATTTCAGCATCATCGCCCACATCGACCACGGGAAAACCACCCTTTCGGATCGGCTGTTGCACCGCACCGGTACCATTGCCACCCGCGACCAGCAGGATCAATTGCTCGACTCCATGGACCTCGAACGCGAGCGCGGCATTACCATCAAGGCCCACCCGGTCACGATGTATTACAAGGCGCGCAACGGTGAGACGTATGAGTTGAACCTCATCGATACACCGGGCCACGTCGATTTTTCCTACGAAGTCTCCCGCAGTTTGAGCGCCTGTGAAGGGGCCCTGCTGATCATCGATGCCGCCCAGGGCGTCGAGGCCCAGACCGTCGCCAATGTTCACCTGGCGATGAAACTCAACCTCGCCATCATCCCGGTCATCAATAAGATCGATCTCCCTCACGCGAATATCGCGCAGACCAAGGTGCAGCTCGAGGATATCCTTGCCATCCCGGGCGACACTGCGATCCCAGCCAGCGCCAAGGAAGGGATCGGCATCGAGGAAATCCTCGAGGCGATTGTGGAAAGGGTGCCGCCGCCAAAGCCCACCGGCGCGGCTTCCATGCAGGCATTGTGTTTCGACTCGTTGTTCGACACCTACAAGGGCGTCGTCACACATGTCCGCGTTTTCAACGGGGAATTAAAAGCGGGCATGCAGGTGAAATTGTTGCACTCCGGCAAAAGCGTCGAGGTAAAGGAGGTCGGGAGCTTTAATCCCAAACCCTACGTGCGCCCGAAACTGGAGCTCGGCGAGACAGGCTATTTTACCGCCAATATCAAGAGCCCGAAAGACGTGAAGATGGGGGACACCATCACGGACGCGCGGATCCCGTCGCCGGCGCTGCCCGGATTCAAGGAGATTCATCCCATGGTCTTCAGCGGGATTTATCCAATCAACACGGCCGACTATGAACATCTCAAGACCGCGATGGGAAAGTTGCAGCTGAACGATTCGGCGTTTGTTTATCAGTCGGAGACGAGCGTCGCGCTGGGGTTCGGTTTTCGCTGTGGATTCCTCGGGTTGTTGCACATGGAGATCGTGCAGGAACGGCTGCGTCGCGAATACGACATGCACATCATCGCCACCTATCCCAGCGTTGTTTACCGGGTGACTCTCAGCGATGGGACGGTGAAGGATATTGATAATCCGGCGTTTCTCCCGGACCCGAGCCTGATTGGGAAAATCGAGGAACCGATGGTCGAGACCTTCATCATGTGTCCGAACGAGAATATTGGTGACATGATGTCGCTGATCTCGGAAAAACGCGGGATGCTCGATCACACCGAGACGCTCGACGCACGGCGCGTCATGTTGACGGCGATGCTGCCGCTGAACGAAATCCTGATCGACTTTCATGATCGGATCAAAAGCATGACTCGCGGCTACGGGTCGATGGATTACGAGCACGCCGATTACATGGAGAGCGAAATGGTGAAGCTCGACATGCTGGTGAATGGGGAATCCGTGGATGCGTTTTCATGCATCGTCCATCGCGACAAAGCAGAGGGCAGGGGACGGGCGCTCGCCGCCAAGCTGAAGGAGGTCATTCCGCGCCAGCAATACCAGGTCGCCATCCAGGCCGCCATCGGCGGAAAAGTCGTGGCGCGCGAAAGCGTCAGCGCCATGCGCAAGGACGTCACCGCCAAATGTTACGGCGGCGACATTTCGCGCAAACGGAAGCTTTTGGAGAAGCAAAAGGAGGGCAAAAAACGGATGAAATCATTTGGCAGTGTGAACATCCCGCAGGAGGCCTTCATCGAGGTCCTCAAGAGCTGAGCGATGCGCCATTGTTGAACATTTCAGACGAAAGGAATCCATGAATTTCCGATGGTTTATCTCGAGCACAGTCCGCGACGCCTCCCACATGCACAAGCATGTCTGGAAGCTGATCAATGCACAGCGGGACATCCTGTCCGCCGAAGCCGTCAAGAACGTTCAGAAGGCAGCCGACGACCTCGAGTCATCGATGCGATCGGGGGCAGACACAGAGGCGCTCCGGGGCCGGATGAATGCGCTCGAGCTCGCGGCCAACAAGTGGCTTAAACCGTATCCCCATGCCGGGTTCCGTGAAAATGTCGAGGTCCTGCTGGTGGCCATCGCCGTGGCGATGGGAATTCGAACGTTCATTGCGCAGCCGTTCAAGATCCCGACCGGGTCGATGCAGCCGACCCTTTACGGGGTGACCTCGTCGCCCGACCACACCAGGAGCTCGGTGGCCACCGAGGATCCGGCGCTCGGGCCGACCTTCGAGATTCCCAGCAATTGGTTTGTTCGCAAATGGCTGTTTTGGTTTCGTGGCATTGGATTCGATCATGTGGTCGCGAAGACCGACGGCGTGCTGGATCCGAACACGCAGGACGTTCCGAAGCGATTTTTACTGTTCAACCTCTACCAGGACTTCGCCATCAACGGCGTCAGTCACCGGGTTTGGTTTCCTCCCGACAAAATGCTGCATCGTGCCGGCCTGTTGCGTCCCGGATTCGAGCCGCAGGTGTTCAAGGCCGGCGAGGATGTCATCCGGTTGAAATCCATTAGCGGCGATCATCTTTTCGTCGATCGCATCACTTACAATTTCCGTCGGCCGCAGCGCGGCGAAATCATCGTGTTCGACACCTCGGGCATCGCGGAGATGCCGCCGGACCAGCAAGGCCAGTATTACATCAAGCGTCTGGTGGCGCTCGGTGATGAACGGGTTCGCATCGCGAACGATCGGCATCTGGTGATCAATGGCCGTCGGCTGGATTCGACGACGCCGCATTTCGAGCGAGTTTACTCGTTTGGCCCTGAGCAACCGGCGATGGACAGCAAGTTTTCGGGTCACGTGAACGAAGTGATGGCGCGAAGGTTTGGGAGTTTGGGTCAGCTGGCGCCGAAATTTCCCGACGAGAATGCGGAATATACGGTTCCGCATGGAAATTACATGGTAATGGGTGACAACACGATGAGCAGCTACGATTCGCGTGGCTGGGGGTCATTTCCGCAGGAGAATGTGATAGGCCGATCCTGGTTTGTCTATTGGCCGATAGGCCGGCAGGAGGGCCGCGACAAACGGTTCGGGGGCGCAAACCGTTAAGCGACCGATATTGAACCAAGCGCGTCCATCGACAACACCACATTATGGCGCACAATGTTTGTTATATTCACTTGATGCGCATGCTTGGTTCACCCTGTTCAAAGGAACTACGTGTTGCGCGTTTCGAGGTCCCAGGCTGCATGTAGAACGCGAAGGATTTCCAAGGCGTCGCTCATTTCCCGGTAAAACACCAACCAGGAGCCAAACGGTCGGGGCATAACACCGGAACGCACTGAGGCCATTCCCGGATGACGCCACCGGCGCAAACGGCCCAGCGAGGGAAACTGGGCGATCTGTCGAAATGTGGTTTCGGCGGCGGTCGCAAAATCCTCTCCGACCTTGGGTTTGTCGTTGGCCAGATGGCGGACGTAGCGGATGAGATCGCTCTCTACGTCCTGCCGGACGATGATGCGTTTCACGCCGCGCGCTTTTTGGTTTTGCGCGCCGTGTCGCGCAGTTTGTCAGCCCGTTGAACGATCAGGGGTGCGAATTCCGCGCGTGTTTTGCTCCGGGCCATTTCGGCTATCAAGCAAACTTCGAGGAGGTCTGGAGTTTGGAAATCGTGCAGGCGTGTGCAATTTGCGTGCGAGACAAGCCGTGAGTCCGCTTTTCGGCCCTCCCCACCCTGCCCTGTTTGTTGCGAGTGACTCTTCGGCGTGCAGGGTGCACTCGACGGCTGTCGGTTAGTGCAATTTGCTTGAGGACAATTGCGAATGGCCTTTGGGACCACACTCCTGTTCCACAAGTGAATAG
>JBEEGQ010000385.1:0-5228 GCA_041166945.1 Verrucomicrobiota bacterium | reverse complement strand
AGACGGACGTTGGACCGTCGTAGCGCCGACTGGCAGTCGGCTGTTTCGCCGGTTGGCAACCGGCGGGGGAACGAAATAACACAACACGCGCGGGCCCGCCATTTGGTGATCCGACTCAATCCAGTTTCTCGCCCCGGCGGAGTGCCACTCCGCGAAACAGCCGATTGCCAATCGGCGCTACCTGCGCGTCGCGGAGTGCGCCCGTCCCGGGCGAAGCAACGTCCAACGCCACTCGGCGTTCGAGTATTCAGCTTGGTGAAAAATAGGAAACCTGCTGCGGCCGAGGACTGCCGCACCCCGCGTCGCGGTGTCGCCCGCAAGGCGGGGCGCGGCATTTATGCCGCTTCATGGTGGATCGCGGACCAAGCCTCGGAATTTTCAAGGCTGCCCGCGCTGCGAATCGCCGATCTGCATGCCTTCGCTCCCGAAGCGGCATAAATGCCGCGCCCCCCTGAGGGGACGGGCGATTCATTTTTCCGTGATTCAAGCTCGACAGGTTTGGCGGCGGTTATTTAATCACAGGAAGCAACCACTGCATCCCCCTGCTTTATGAACACAACCAAACATCTCTTTCCCCATCGCCTCGCCCGACGCGATTTTTTGAAAATGACCGGCATCGCCGCCACCGCGGCGGGCATCGGCGGCGGCGTCCACGCCGGCGCCGCGGAAAAAGAGACAGGGACTCCTGCCGGCCCGGTCCGCATCGGGTCCGGTCATTGGACGTACGAAGCGGATCTCAACTGGGGTAAATTGCCGGCGGGCATGAAATACGGACACGGATGCGGTGTCGTCGTGGACAGCCGGGATCATATTTATGTCACCTCCCGCTCCGGCAATCCAGCGGTGGCGGTCTTTGACCCGGCAGGGACACTCATCGAAACCTGGGGCAACGATTTTGCGGACAAGGTCGGTTACTCGTCGCAACAGGTGTCGGAATCCGCCCACTGCATCTATTGGAGCAAGGAGAAGGAGGGCGAATTTTTTTATTTTACCGAGAACGCCGGCAAGGACGGCAAGGACCCGAGTTTCGGCCGGCGCGTCTACAAAACGGATCTGAAAGGCAAGATACTGTTCGAGATCGGCAACGTGGCCAGGGAGGGAACCACGTCGCAAAAGTTCGCATGGGACAATCCGACGGATGTGGCGGTCGCGGGGAACGGCGACATTTATGTCGTGGACGGTTACGGCAGCCAGCGCGTCACGCGGTTCGACAGGAATTTCAAGGAGATCAAAACGATGGGCAAGCGGGGCGCCGGCAAGGGCGAATTCAACACGTGCCATGGTGTTTGGATCAATACGCTGCGGGGAGAGCCCGAAGTTTACATCGCCGATCGGCACAATGCCCGCGTCCAGGTGTTCGATTTGGAACTGACATTCAAACGGGAACTGAAAGGGGACTACCGGATGCCGTGCTGTTTCTACCAGCACGACGGGCACCTTTATATTCCCGACCTCGGCAGCGCCGTCACAATCCTCGACGCCGCCGACAAGGTGGTCGCGCACCTGGGCGATGGCAAAAAACTGGACGGCAAAACGGACAAGCCGGACAACCAAAAAAATCCCGCGCTGTTCGCAACGCCCCACGCGCTGACCGTGGATTCGCAGGGGAGCATTTATGTGGTGGAATGGCTGCCGTTCGGACGTCCGCGCAAATTCCGTCACGCGCCGCAGCCCGCCTGAACGTCGTCGAAAAAGACGGTTCTGGAGGAACGCTCCTCCTCTCCCGCCCTTCGGGCACCCTCTCCTCCATTTCCGAAATGGAGGAGAGGGAGGGGGGAGAGGAGGCGTTTCTGTTCGGCGGTTACTGGGCAGGGAGGGGGAGAGGAAGCGTCTCTGTTCAGCGGTTATTGGGCAGGGTGCCCGAAGGGCGGAAGAGGAAGAGCGTGGAAATCCAGGTGTCCCGCATTCACCTTCCGATTTGCCCGCGAATTTCGCCGGACGAATTCGCGACGGTATGAAAATTAATGTAGCCGAGGCCATCAATGACACTGCTGAGGACGCTGGCGGAGATGGAGGCAGATCCGTTGAGGCTGCCTGAGGTGCTGTACGCGCCGCCGTTGAACGGGGAGAAATCCAAAACGACGGGCGCCGTTCCGGATGTGTTGGCGGGAGCGTGAATGTGCGAGGCGATGACACTCGCGGGGAACCCGCGGTAGGTGATGTTTAAATCGAGCTGGTTGCCGACCAGCGCGAAGAGGCCGAGGGCCGAAGCGGGTGTCACAATCGCATTCGGCTGTTCAGCGAAGCCGTCCGCGCCCGCGGACATGAGAACAGTGGTGATTTGCCCGCGTGCTTCGCCGCCGGGCTGGGCCGTCGTGTGAAAATTCACATAGGCCAGGCCATTGAGCACCATGCTCCGTTGCGCCGGGGTGAGAATGACTGAGCCGGAAAGGATGCCGCGAGTGGAGAAGGCGCCGCCATTGTAGGGGGAGAGATCGATTTGAACGGCCGCCGAGTTGGCCGCGTTGGTGGCTCCATGAATATGTGCGGCGATCGCCGGGCCACTGAGGCCGCTGTAGCTGATGTTGAAGGCGAGCCGGTCGCCCGCCAGGCTGAAAAGGCCGAGTCCCGCGGCGGAATTGGCCAACGGCGTGGGCCGTTCGTTGAGGCCGCTGATCCATGCCGTGAACGGGACGGCGGCGGATTGCGGCGCCACCTGCCCGCGAAGTTCGCCGCCCGGGTTGGCGGGCGTATGAAAATTCACGTACGTTTGGCCGTCAATCACCGCCGCGAATTGCGCGGGCGTGAGCGGGACGGCGCCGGTGATCGATCCGCTGCTGCCGAAGGCGCCTCCGTTGAAGGGCGACAGATCGATGATCACCGGCGCGTTCTGGCCGAGCGGGGCGGGGCCATGAATGTGGGCGGCGATTGCCGCGGCGCTCAGCCCTTGATAGCGCACATTGAACGTGAGTTGGGTGCCCACAAGCATGAAGGACCCAAAGCCGGTGGCCGCGCTGTTGACCTGGGGCGTCTCGTATGCGGTCAACAGCGACGCCTCCATCAGGACCGGCGCGATTTGGCCGCGGATTTCTCCACCCGGATTTGCCGCGGTATGGACGTTCAAATAGGTCAACCCCGACAGGACCGCCACTTTTTGGGCGTCGGTAAGAACCACGGAACCGGACAGGGTGCCGCTCGATCCAAACGCGCCGCCATTGTAAGGCTGAAGATCCACCAGCACACCCGTCGGCGCCGTGGTGTTCGTCGACCCATGAATATGAGCAAGCGTCGCAATGCCGCTGAGACCGCGATAGGCGACGTTGAACGTGAGCGTGTTGCCATCGAGACTCAGGATCGCCGAGCCGGAACCGGTGGTGCCGTTCACGGGCCGCTCATTGGCGGCGTTGAGGGTGGCGGTGAATGGCACCGCGGGCAGGCGGACTGTATCGAGCACGCGGAAGAAACCGCTGCCGCCGATTTGCGGCAGTGTGACGCTCGTGCCGGTGGAGATCGATGTGTTCATGAAGACCGGTTCGTTCAATGAGACTTTGCGTTGCACCGCAAATGGCCCGGAGCCGCCCGCCCATGAGATTTGGAAATTGGTTCCGTTCGTCGCCACGCCGCCGGTGATCCCGATTTGCAACAGCGGTGGAGGCACGAGTTTCAACATCACACCGCCCACGCCGGTCGGCCCCTGACCGCGGGACGCAAAAATGTAAAGTTCGCCCTGCGCGTCCTCGCCCCAGCCCTTGAGATAAAGTCCCAGCGGCCGGTCCTCCAATCCGATGCGCAGCTCCTTGATGGTGCCATCCAGATAAAAGAGGCGTCCTGATGGCGCGCCGAAAATTCCCCAGTCCCCGAACACATAGCGATTCGTCAATGACGGGATCTGGTTGCCGTGATAGACGGTGCCTCCGATGACGGCCGTGCCGTCGTCGTGATCGTATTCGGCGATGGGATCGACGAGATCCGGCGGCACAGGCCGCGCGGGGAAGGCGGTGACAAACCCGGGGCCGGCGCCGTTGGGATCAAAGTAGAAAGACCCTTCCTTGACGTTCCAACCGTAGTTGCGGCCTTTCTGAAGGATGTCGATCTCCTCGATCTTATTTTGGCCGACATCGCCGAGATAAAGCGCGCCGGTCCCGCGCTCGAAATGAAAACTGAATGGGTTTCGGAAACCGTACGCATAGATTTCGTCCACGCCCGGGGCGCCCACAAACGGGTTGTCCAACGGCACGCCATATTTGCCATTGGCAGCATTGACACCGTCGACATCGATTCGGATGACCGCGCCCAGAATGGTGTTTGTGTCCTGGCCATTGCCGCCCGGCGAAGGATGTCCCGGTCCTTGATCGTCAGCCTGGCCGCCGTCGCCGAATGCAATGTAGAGCAATCCATCGGGTCCGAACCTCATCGCGCCGCCGTTGTGATTGGATTGAGGTTCGTCGACGCGCAGCAATTCGCGGCGGGTGGCGGGGTCGACGCGGTTGGTGGTGGACGGGTTGAGACGCCACTCGGCGATGACCGATTGGTGATTGTTGGTGGTGCCTCCGGGAAGCGCGGTCGGGAAATCGGCCGGACCGGCAGTGAACTCGGAGGTGTAGGTGTAGAGGTAAGGTTTCTGCGCGAAGTTGGTGTGCAGGGCGAGCCCAAGAAGGCCGCGTTCATCATAGGAGCCGGAGAGGTTCACGAGCCGGGTGCGCAAATCCAGCAACGGAACGGGGAGCCGTCCGGTGGCCGCGATCACCCACACCAACCCGGCTTGATCGTAAACAAAGATCCGGCCGCTGCCATCGTCCGGAACCGCCATGCCGATCGGCGAGATCATCCCGTCGGCAATGGGCTTGAGTTCGACAGTGACATCCCCTTTTGGAATTCGCGCTGCCATCGGATTGGCGATCGGCGTCGAGGTCACCGTAAGACTCACCACGGCGGAGGTGGCCCGCAATCCGAGATCGTCGATGGCCACGGCGGTCAACGAATGAATGCCCGGATAAATGCCGGCATTGAGCGTATACGGTCCTGTCGTGAAAAATCCAAGGGACGAAGCGCCGTCGAAAAATTCGAGGCCGGCTATCGATCCGCCTGCGTCCGGATCCGTGGCGGTGGCGGTGATGGTGACATTGGCCGGGGTGCTCAGGGCGGTGCCATTCGCGGGACTCGTGATGGCGACATTGGGCGCATGATTTTGCGGCGGCGGGGTGGAACGCTGATACGAAAAACCGGTACCGCCAGGGGGCGTTTGAGACCAGGAGAGAAAATGGATATCGAGATAAATGTCGTCGGTT
>JBEEGQ010000384.1:0-18942 GCA_041166945.1 Verrucomicrobiota bacterium | reverse complement strand
TCACCAAAAATCGCACGTCGCCGCGGGCACGGGCATCGTGAAGAGCATCGACGTCAAGGGCGACACCAAGCAGGATTTCACGGTCGAGCCCGCTCCGTGATCCATTTGTCTCCGCCAAATAAATTGGTTTTCAACAGCGGCGCTGCGGACAGGGGGTTCGCAGCGCGCTCTTTTTTCAACCTCCTGTCCGCCACCTTGCAGCACGCGTGATCCGGTCCTTTCCCAGTCCCTGGCTCCATCGATTCGCAGTCCTCACGGCGATGGCAACGCTCTGCCTGATTTGGGTGGGGGGGCTGGTGACGAGCCACGGCGCTGGCATGGCGGTCCCCGATTGGCCGACGAGCTACGGTTATAACATGTTTTATTTTCCGATCTCGAAATGGGTCGGCGGAATTTTTTACGAGCATACCCATCGCCTGCTTGCGGCCGGAGTGGGATTGCTGACCAGCATTCTCGCCGCATGGATTTGGGGGCGCGAGACGCGCGGGCGCAGCCGGTGGGCGGGATGGGCTGCAATCGTTTTGTTGGTGGGACTTCTGAGCCATCGCGGAGCGGGCCGGGCGGTGGACGGCGGCCTCGGGAATGTGCCGGTGCATTTCCAGGTGCTGGCCGTGGTGCTGCCCTGTCTGCTGGCAGTGGGAGTGGTGCGAATCATCCGGACGGGCGGGAGCCTGCGTTGGCTGGCGATGACGGCCTTCTTTGCGGTTATTTTCCAGGGAATCCTCGGAGGTTTCCGTGTGGCATGGATGCAGGATGCGCTCGGGATTTTCCATGCGGCCCTGGCCCAGCTGTTTTTTGTGCTCCTGGCGGCCATCGCATTGGTCACGTCGAAATGGTGGCAGGACGCAGGTGCGAAGGAGTTGCCTGTTTACGGCGCGGGCAAGCTTCGCTATTTTTTCCCGCTGATGACCGGGATTCTTTTTGCGCAGCTGGTGCTCGGAGCCTCCATGCGCCATGCCGGTGCGGGACTGGCGATCCCGGATTTTCCGACTGCCTACGGAAAGCTGTGGCCCGCGATGGATGCCGATTCCATCACGAGATACAATCAACACCGCACAGAGGTCAACGCGACGAATCCGATCACCGCGCCTCAAATCGCAATGCAAATGGCCCATCGCACCCTGGCGCTGGGCATTTTTGCCGGCGTGGCCTGGGTGGCAGGAGCGGTCCGCAGCCGATGGGGCGCCCGCACCGTGGTTTCCCGTCTTGCGACCGCCTGGTTCGGGATCATTCTTCTTCAAGTCATCCTCGGCGCCGCCACCATCTGGACCCACAAAGCTGCCGACATCGCCACGTTGCATGTGGCCGTCGGGGCGTTGGCATTGTGCGCAGGAACGATCTTATCGCTCGTGACGCTTCGGCTTTGCCGTACCGGGTCGGTGCCGGGATATGACGAGCGCTCCGCGGCGCGTGTTGGCGCGGCGCTGGAGATGCGATCGGCCGACGCATGAAAGCCACCGCCCAGACGTTAAGCGCGGATTCCGCCTGTGGAAAATCGGCCTTCGCCGTTTTGTGTGAATTGGTAAAGGCGCGGTTGACCTTCCTCGTGGTGCTCACGACCCTGGTTGGTTTTCAGATGGGCACGCGGGGATCGATCGATTGGTGGCTGATGCTGCGCGCCCTGGCGGGAACGACTTTGCTGGCGTGCGGAGCGGCCGCGTTGAACCAGTTGTGGGAACGCGAGCATGATGCCCGGATGCGCCGCACCGAATCGCGTCCGCTGCCCTCCCGGCGGATGACTCCGCAAACCGTGCTGATTTTCGGCGGCGCTTGTTCCGTGGCGGGATTGGTTTACCTGGCAGTGGCGGTCAATTTGCTCACGGCGCTGCTGGGAGCGGCGACGCTGGTGAGCTATGTTTTTATTTATACACCGCTGAAGCGGATCACGTGGTTGAACACGGCAGTGGGGGCGGTGCCGGGCGCGCTGCCGCCGTTGATGGGGTGGACCGCAGCGCGCGGCGAGCTTTCGATCGAAGGTTGGTCCCTCTTTGCGATCCTGTTCTTCTGGCAAATCCCGCATTTCTTCGCCATCGCGTGGCTTTACCGGGAGGAGTATGAGAAGGCGGGATTCGTGATGCTGCCATCGCTGGATCCGGATGGCAGCCGGACGGGGCGGCAGGCGGTGAGCCACACGCTGGGGCTCCTGATGGTCAGCCTGACCCCGTTTGTTTTTCGCCTGGCGGGTTCGGTTTATCTGCTGGGAGCGCTGGTGCTGGGGCTGATTTTTCTCGGGTTCGCCATCCTGTTTTCCATGCAGCTGACCCGCGCGCGCGCGCGACAATTATTTTTTGCCTCGATACTTTATTTGCCCCTGTTGTTGAGCCTGATGGTCATTGATAAACTTAAGCATTAACCGGTCGAATCCCATTCTCCCGTTGACACATGGAAACGCGCGCGGCTAGTTTCGCACACAAATTTTTTTTCAGACGACAGTGAATTGAGAAGTTTTCCAGCACGACAACCTGACATCACGATGGAAGCCACCACACACGCCAAGCACGGCCATGACACGCACGCGGAGACGCATCATCATGAGCCGGGGTTCATGCAGAAATACATTTTTTCAACCGATCACAAAACGATCGGGATCCAGTATGGCGTGACCGCGCTGTTGTTTTTATTTTTCGGATTTTCGCTGATGGCGATGATGCGCTGGTCCATTGCGTATCCAGGCAAGGCGCTGCCGGTGGTGGGCTCGATTCTCCATGCGCTGTTGGGGGATGCGGTCAGCGCGGTAAACAATCCGGACACGCATCAATTGATCGGTTACGCGATGTCGCCGGATCTTTACAACTCCTTTGGAGCGATGCACGGCACCATCATGGTGTTCCTCGCGATCGTGCCGCTCGCGTTTGCAGCCTTCGGAAATTATGTGGTGCCCCTGCAAATCGGAGCCATCGACATGGCATTTCCCCGGGTCAACATGGCGAGCTTCCATTGTTATTTCCTGGGCGGGGTGGTGATGTTCGCCAGTTTCTTCATCCCGGGCGGGGCGGCCAAGTCGGGATGGACCTCCTATTCCCCGCTCGCGACCGTTGCCGACATGGGACACCGCTTTAACGGGCAGACCTTCTGGATCATCGGCATGGTGCTGCTCATCACCTCTTCCTTGCTGGGCGCCGTTAATTTCATCGCGACGATCATCCAACTGCGCGCACCGGGGATGACCTGGATGCGCCTTCCGTTTTTCGTATGGGCGCAATTCGTGACGGCGTTCATTCTTCTGCTGGCGTTTCCTCCGCTGGAAGCGGCCGGGGTGATGCAGCTGATGGACAATCTTTTCGGCACCAGCTTCTTTTTGCCGAGCGGGTTGATGATGGGAGGAACGACGCCGCTGCACGTGAGCGGAGGGGGCAGTCCGTTGCTGTGGCAGCATTTGTTTTGGTTCCTCGGCCATCCGGAGGTGTATGTGCTCATTTTGCCCGCGATGGGAATCGTCGCGGAGATCATCGCCAACAACACGCGCAAGCCGCTTTACGGCTATAAATCCCTCGTCTACTCGGTCCTCGCGATCGGTTTCATCTCGTTCATCGTCTGGGCGCACCACATGTATCTGACGGGCATGGGAACGAAGATCAGCACATTCTTCCAAACGACGACGATGATCATTTCGATCCCGTCGGTGATCATCCTGACGTGTCTCTTTATTTCGCTATGGGGGGGATCGATTCGGTTCAACACGCCGATGCTTTTCGCGCTGGCGTTTCTGCCCATGTTTGGCATCGGGGGACTGACCGGCCTGCCGTTGGGGTTCAACTTCGCCGACCTGCATTTGCACGACACCTATTATGTGATCGCGCATTTTCATTACGTGGTGGCCCCGGGAACCATCTTCGGCCTCTTTGCAGGGGTCTATTTTTGGTATCCAAAAATCACCGGCCGGTTCATGAGCGAGCGCCTGGGCAAGATCCATTTCTGGCTCTCGCTCATCTTCATGAACGCGATCTTCCAGCCCATGTTTCTCCAGGGCATGTCCGGGATGATTCGACGCATGTATGACGGCGGGGCGGGTTATTCGCTGGCTAAAAACCCGGACACCATCAGCGCGCTGAGCGAGAAGATCATGGCATTGAACATCCCGATCTCGCACGCCGCATGGGCGCTCGGCCTTTCCCAGATTCCCTTCATCTTTAATTTCTTCTGGAGCATCCGACACGGCAGGAAGGTGGAGAGCGACAATCCGTGGCAATCGTCCACCCTGGAATGGCAGACGCCGACGCCGCCTCCGCACGGCAACTTTGACAAACCGATCGAGGTATTTGGAATGCCCTACGCTTACAGCGTTCCGGGCGCCTCGAGCGACTTCACACCCCAGAACGAGCCGGGCGACAGCCCCCGTCGTTAATCGCCCCTCTATTTGCTTTCATGGACATTCCTTACACAACAAAAGCCCGTCCCGACACAGGCCTTTTCAACGCGAAACTGGGCATCTGGCTCTTTCTGGCGTCTGAGGTGATGTTGTTCGGCGCGCTGTTTTCCTCCTATATTTTGCTGCGGGTGGGCGCCGACCCGGGTGCATGGCCGCAAGGGTTGCTGAACATTCCGATCGGCACCTTCAACACCGCGGTTCTCATCACGTCGTCGGTCACCGTGGTGCTCGGGTGGTCGGCCTTGCAGATGAATAACTTCAAGGCTTACCGGAAGTTCCAGGCGGTGACGATCCTCTGCGCGCTGGGATTCCTCGGGATTAAATCCTTTGAGTACAGCGACAAATTCACCCATTACGAAATTTGGTTCAAGGATGGGCATCGCCAGACCGGCCACGTTTATCACAACGGGAAGAAAGTCTGGTTCTGGAACAATAAAAGTCTCGAGGGAAGCCCCGCGGTGACCGATGCCAAGGGGAATGTGAAGGAAGCGGCGGTTCCGGCAGTGGCCGAGTTCGAGTTTCATCCGGACGCGCGGCATTACGCGGCTGCGGCGCCTGCGGAACTTGCGGCGGCGCCGGTCGAGCATGCGGCGGCCGAAACCGGTCATGGCGCCGCGGCGCACCCGGCCATCACCGTGAAAAGTTCAGACATCCGGCGGCTCTCGGCTTTCGTCCCGAGCCACAGCACCTATTTTGCGATCTATTTTACATTGACGGCGCTGCACGGGCTTCACGTCCTCGGGGGGGCGCTGGTTATCGCCTTCCTGTGGGGGCCCGGCGCCAAAATGTGGAAAACGGATCCCGAACGGTACACCAACCGGGTGGAGATCTCGGGTCTGTTCTGGCATTTCGTTGACCTCGTCTGGATTTTCCTGTTCCCGATTCTGTATCTTCTCTAACTCAACATGAGCGCGTCGCATTCCATCGAAGCCATCAAGAAACATCGGCGAACTTACCTCACGGTATTCCTTTGCCTTCTCGTGGGCACCGCCCTGACGGTTGGAATGTATTATGTGCATTTCCAACACCTGTCCACGACGGTCACGATTGCATTGATCGTGGCGACGGTGAAGGCCAGCCTTGTCGCGGCCTTTTTCATGCACTTGTCCCACGAGCGGAAGGCCATTTATTCCACCCTCCTCGTGACCGCTTGTTTTCTCGCGGCGATGATGTGGCTCTTCATACATACGCGGACCGATGTCCCGTTGGACACGGAATTTCCCGCCACGAAATACGTTCCGCATTCCAGTACTCCCGCCAAACCGTGATCGCATGTCGTTAAAAGCCTTCCATATTGTTTTCATCGCCGCGTCGATCCTGCTGGCATTCGGTTTTTCAGCATGGGCGTTCGTCAATGGCGGTGACGAAGCGTCGGGAGGCCTTCGTGCATACGCCATCGGGTCCGCCGTGATGGGCGCGGTTCTGATCGGCTACGGGGTGTATGTGCTGAGAAAACTTAGAAACGTGAGCTACCTATGAGACGCTCCCGCATCCTGCATACTGCCGGTGCTTTCGGCATCGCGCTGCTCGCGTCCATGCCCGCCACCGCCTCGGCTTGCGCGGCCTGTTTCGGCCAGTCGGATTCCCCGATGGCCAAGGGGATGAACGCCGGAGTTTTCGCGCTGCTGGCCGTCATCACATCGGTGTTAATCGCGATCGCCCTTTTCTTCGCCTACATTTTGAGGCGCGCCGCCCGACTGCCCTCCAGGCTGTCCAATCCCGTCCCGGCGCCGTTTTCGAACCCGCCGCGGGTCACGGGATCCGCATCCGAATCGATCCCGCGGGCGGCACTTACAACAGCCCATACCACCAGCCATCCATGGAACAGACCGTAAAAAATCTTCTTGGCCTGCCCGAATTAGCGTCCGTCCATGGCCGCGACGTCGATCAACTCATCATCTACGTTCATTACCTGATGGTCGTTTTGTTCGTGGGTTGGACCGCCTACTTTTTCTACTGCCTGTATCGCTTCCGCAAGGGGCGCAATCCCAAAGCCGACCATCACGGCGTGACGGGACATGCGTCGAATTATCTCGAAGTGGCCATCGCCATCGTCGAGGTGATTTTGCTCCTGGGTTTCGCGGTGCCCCTTTGGGCCAAGGTGGTCGATGCGTTCCCGACCGAAAAAGACAATCCGGTTAATGTTCGGGTCATCGCCCAGCAATTCAATTGGACGGCCCGTTATCCGGGGAAGAACGGCAAATTTGGCAAGCAGGACATCGGCCTTGTCACGCCCGCCAATCCCTACGGCCTTCATCAACTGGATCCGGAGCTTAAAAAGCTGGATCTCGATGGCGCCGATGACGTGCTGGGGGGAAGCTTGGAGATGGCCATTCCCGTGAATCGTCCGGTCATCGCCGGCATCAGTTCGATGGACGTGATTCATTCCTTCAAGGTGCTGGCGATGCGTGTCACCCAGGACGCCATTCCCGGGATGCGGATCCCCATTCATTTTCAAGCGACCGCGACCAATACCTATCAAATCAATTGCGCCCAGCTGTGCGGCAACGGCCATGCGGGGATGAAGGGAGTTCTCAAGGTCCTGACCCAGGAGGAATTTGATGCCTGGATAAAGGACAAGGAGGCGAAGGCGGCGGCCGGACCGGTTGAGTTTTAGTCTCGACGCGCCTCGCGCGCATTTCTTTCGCACCCGTCGAGTCGACGACCGGCGGGTGTTTTTTATTTCTGATGCAGCCACCTTCGAAGCGCGTTGAATGGATTGTTTGGGGTGCGATAGGCGCGACGATCGCGGGAATCGTCGCCGCCTTTATTGTCGTTCGCTGGCGCGAGGCTTCGCGGCGCGAACCGCTTCCGGTGTTGTTCACCGTGTCCGACTTCTCGCTGACCAACCAGTCCGGCCAGCGCTTTGGCACCGCCGACCTGCGCGGAAAGGTCTGGCTCGCGGGCATCATCTTTACCCGCTGCGGCGGGCCGTGTCCGCGAATGACACAACGACTGGCGGATTTGCAGGCCCTAATTCCGGCCACTCAGCCGGTCCGCTTCGTGACACTCACCACGGATCCGGGTCACGACACTCCGCCTGTCCTCGATGCCTACGCCCGGCGATTCAAGGCCGATCCCGCCCGATGGAGTTTTCTCACCGGCACCAAGGCCCAGATCGTCGCGGCTGCCGCCGGCAGCCTCAAACTGACGGCCGTCGACAAGGACGCGTCCAAAATGGAAAGTGTGAATGACCTATTCATCCATTCCACCATTCTCGTGGCGGTAGACAAACTGGGGCGCGCCCGCGCGGTCATCGAAACCGAGCCGCCCGACGTGTTGCCTCCCGACGAAACCCTGCGTGCGATGATTCGGACCAATGCATTGCCGATCATCGATCAATTGCTCAAGGAATAAGGACCTCTCCGGGCGATGACCTACTCCTCACTGCCTGCGGTGAATGCGAGCCTGAACGGCTTGAGCGCCTGTTTGCTGGTCACTGGCTGGTTCTTCATCCGCCGTCAGCGCCGTGTCGCCCACGCGTGTTGCATGTGCGGGGCGGTCGTCAGCTCAACGATATTCCTCGCCTGCTACGTTTATTATCATTACATGATGAAAAAACTGCATGGCGCCGCCCACACGACCTTCCTGGAACCGGCCTGGTTCCGGCCCATCTATCTGGCCATCCTGTTCACCCATCTCGCCGGCGCCGTCGTGATTGTTCCGCTTGTTCTCGTCACGCTGATGCGCGCGGCACGCCGGCGGTTTGATGAGCACAAACAGATCGCGCGCTGGACGTTCCCCATCTGGCTTTACGTCTCGGTGACAGGCGTGGTGATTTATCTCCTGCTCTACCAAATCTTTCCGCAGACACGCTGAACCGCGTCACGGCATTCGGCTTATTTCGATCCCGACGGTCAGGGAAGGAGTCGTGACACGAGTGAGCTGATGGTCTTGCCATCGGCCCGGCCGGCCGCCTGCGCCTGCACCGCCTTGATCACCGCGCCCATCTCCTTCTTGCTGACCGCGCCGACGGCGGTGATGATGGACTTTACCATCGCCTCCAGTTCTTCGGGCGATAGCGCCTTCGGAAGGAATTGTTCGAGGACAGGAATTTCGCGCTGTTCCTTCTCTGCGAGCTCAGGCCGGCCCCCTGTGGTAAACTGCTCGATGGAATCGCGCCTTTTCTTTATCTCCTTTTGGATGATGGCGATGACCTCCAAATCGGGCAACGCCTCGCACTTTTTTTCAATCTGCGCATAGCCGATGGCCGATTTGAGAAGGCGAATGGTGCCGAGGCGTTCGGCGTCCTTGGCGAGCATTGCCACCTTCATTTCCGCTTGAATCCGTTCTGACAATGTCACGGTGAATCCTTGGGCTTCAATTTTCTGAGTGCGTCCCGCACCCGGGCGGCGCGCTCGTAATCCTCCTCCTGGACGGCGTCGGTGAGATCGCGCTCGAGTTGTTCGCGTTTTGTCAGGGGCCGTTTCCGGTCAATTTCCCCCAGCCAATGTTCCAATCCGGCAATCTCCGGGCAATGCGTCGCCTGATCGTGCCGGGATCTTTCCTCATAGAATTCCCGGATGCGTGCGATGCCAGCCTGGATTTCCTTGGTGGCCATCGCGTATTCGTCATCCTGCAAATACTGCGACGCCGCGGCCCGGGTCTGGAGCATGAGCACTTGGGGCCGGAATTGTTGGAGATTCCACGCGAGCTCATCCGAGTCGGCATATTCTTCAACAAAATCAAACATTTTGAGGTTCCTTGAGGTGTCGCGCACGACCCCGGAATAATCCTCGAGCTGCAGCAGGCAGATGTAGCGATGATGATATTGAAACGACTCCATTTGCAGCTTGGCGCAGTCCTCGCTGCTCAATGTGAAGCCGTCATCGGCGCCTTCATGCCGAACGCGATGCTGCTCGAGGCGGGCGAGTTGAAAATCGAACAAGGTCGCATGACCAAACGGGCGTTTTCCATCGGGCCGACCTTGCGCGTTCATTTGCATCAAGCCCAGGTCGATGCGCAACTGGATTTTTTCCTGGCCGTCCTTGCCCACGAATTTCCTCACCACCACCTGCCCGGGCTGGTAATCCCACTGCTCCAGCAGGTGTGAAATGTCAAAATTCATCGCTGGAATATGGAGGCCCTCAGCGGCCAAGTCAACGGAAGGCAGACAATCGCCCGCCACCCGTTTCCAGCTCCTTTCCTCCGTCCAAAATCACGTCCGGATTTGATCCCTCTTGGAGTGGCGAATTCTTATGCCTGAAATGGAAGTCGCTTGAGAAAGCAGCGACTCGAGCACGAATTTTCAATCGCTATGAGCCTACGGAACTGACGCATTGGAGTGTGGTTTCCGATGTTGCTTTACCATGCCAGGTGCCGATGGCATAACCTCGGCGCCTTATGCGAATCCTGAGCTTGTTGTGCTGCCTCCCGGTCGTTGTCTGTTTCACCAGTTGCAGCTCGGTTCCCATGGCGGACCGGTCGGCGCCTGTCGTCGATATTAGCGTCCCCGGACTTACGGAAGATGGCGGCGTACGGCTGCCGAATCAATGGTATCTGCGGCCGGTGGGGAAACAGGTTCCGCTCGGCGATTTTCCGGTGAACATTGCGGTTCATCCGGGAGGTAAATTCATCGCCATCCTGCATTCAGGATACGGACGCAACGAAGTGGTTGTGGTGGAGTTGGAAAAAGATCACGTTGTCTCCCGCGCCGGTGTGGACGAATCGTTTTATGGGCTGGTTTTTTCGGCTGATGGCAAAAGGCTGTTTTGCTCCGGCGCCGGCAGCGAAGTCGTGCATTCATTCGCCTTCGCCGACGGTTATCTCTCGGATCATCTTGAATTGAAACTCGCCGATCCGCGCGAACGCCTGATACCCGCCGGAATCGCGGTCAGCGCCAACGGCGGCCGCGTCTATGTCGCGAATCTCTGGGCCCATTCCCTGAGCGTGTTGGAAGGGGACAAGGTGATCGCGGAGATTCCGCTCGGCACAAACACGGCCGGCCGTGTGAAGCGGGATCCGCCTCCGGCGGCGGATGAAGACGAGGCCGCCATCTCGAAACGGGCGGAGGCATTGCTGGAACAAACCACCGCCGCGGATCCATTTCCGTATGGTTGCGCGCTCGATGAAAGTCGCGGCCGCCTTTATGTCAGTCTTTGGGCGCAAGCCTCCATCGCGGTCATCGACACCGCCTCGCTCAAGGTGATTGCGCGATGGAATGTTGAGGATCATCCCAACGAGCTGCTGCTGAAAAAAAATGGCAGCCATCTTTTTATCGCCAATGCCAACCGCAATACCGTCAGCGTCATCGATACTGTCACGGGGCGCCTTGTGGAGACGTTGATCGCACAGTTGAAACCCGACTCGCAACCTGGTTCCACCCCAAACAGCCTGGCGCTTTCGCCCAACGAAAAACATCTGTTCATCGCCAATGCCAACATCAACGCCGTGGCCGTCTTCGATGTGGCCAGCCTGGGCAAGTCGCGATCACTGGGATTCATCCCGGTGGGATGGTATCCGACGTCGGTGCGGGTGAGCACCGATGGCAAACACCTTTTGGTGGCGAACGGAAAGGGAGTGATTTCAAAATCCAACCGGGGCGGGCCGCAGCCCGGGAGCAAAGGGCCGCCCGGCGTCAATGAGTACATCGCCGGCCTCCTGCAAGGAACCTTGAGCGTCATCCCGATCAGCAACGGCGAGAAATTTGAGGAGCACATGCGGCGTCATACCGCGCAAATGTATCGCTGCCTGCCGTTGAGCACGCCGATGACTTTCAGCGAGGATCTCTCCCGCAACCCGATCCCCCGTTCCGTCGGACAGCCTTCGCCCATCCAGTATGTCATCTATGTGATCAAGGAAAACCGTACATACGACCAGATCCTGGGCGATCTCCATGGCGCCAACGGGGAGCCGTCGCTCTGCCTGTTTCCCGAGCGCATCACCCCGAACCACCACGCATTGGCGCGCGAATTCGTGACGCTCGACAATTTTTATGTCGAAAGCGAAGTGAGCGCCGATGGGCACGAGTGGACGATGGGGGCGTATGCCACGGATTTCGTCGAGAAAACGTGGCCATTGTCCTACGGGCATAACAAGCACAAGAAATTTCCCTATCCAGCCGAGGGCAATTTCGACATCGCGCGACCCGCGGGGGGCTATCTTTGGGATCGCGCGCTCGAAGCGGGAGTGAGCTATCGCAGCTACGGCGAATTCATCCGGAACGGCAAGACGACCAACGATGCGGGCACCGCGAGGCTGCCCGTGTTGCGCGATCATTTCGATCCCTGGTTCCGCGGGTTTGACCTGGACTATTCGGATGTGCGCCGCGCCTCGCGATTCATCTCCGAGCTGCACCGCTTCGAAGTTCAGGGCGACATGCCGCGGCTTCAGGTCGTCCGGCTTTCCAATGATCACACCAGCGGCAGTTCCAGCAACAAGATCGCGCCGAAAGCTGCCGTGGCGGATAATGACATCGGGCTCGGAATGTTGGTCGAGGCGGTTTCCCGTTCAAAGTTCTGGGCGCGAACCGCGATCTTCGTGGTCGAGGATGACGCGCAAAATGGGCCGGATCACGTCGATGCCCATCGCACCATCGCCTATGCCATCAGCCCCTACACGCGGCGGGGCACGGTGGATTCCACCATGTACTCGACCTCCAGCATGTTACGCACGATGGAGCTGATTCTCGGCTTGCGTCCGATGTCGCAGTTCGACGCTGCGGCGATGCCGATGTTCGCCAGCTTCACGTCCCAGGCCGACCTGCGGCCTTACAAGGCGCGCCCCGCGAACGTCGATTTAAATGAACGAAACAAAAAAACGGCATGGGGCTCGAAGCTCTCCGCGAAAATGAATTTCGCCCGCGAAGATGCCGCCGACGATCTGCTGTTGAATGAGATCATCTGGCGCAATGTAAAGGGGGAGGACCATCCGATGCCCGCCCCCACCCGCGCCGCGTTCGTCTTTCCCACAGGCAAAGATGACGATGACGATTAGCTGTCAGCGCGTTCGGCAACCCATCGTGAGGAGGACATTGGCCCAGAGCGATTGATCGCCGGTTTGAATTGTCAGGATGTGATCCGGTGATTCGACGGCCTCGTAAAAATCCCATTTGAGCAGGGGCACCAGCCTCAGCTTCGAGCGGTTTTTTTTCAACGCCTGGCGCAGCTCGGCCCAAACGGGTGGCTCGCCATGCCTGGCATACGGATCATCCGCCGGAATGCCCATGATGTTGACCGCGTCCAGTGGCAGCGCACTTAACAGCGTCTGGAACGCCTGTGTCACCGTGATGATGCCCGGGGCGAGATTGAGGCAGACCACTTCCGCATGGGGTCCCCGCTTCGTCGACGCCGGATAGTTGCCGTCCGCGATGAGTATTTTGGAGTGATGTCCGGCGCGACCGCAAATGCGCAGGATTTCGGGATGGATCAGTTCGTGATGGAGCATGGATTGGAAAGGCGGATGAGGAGGCGATTAAAAAGATCAGGCGCGCGGAAAATATTTTTGAAAAGCGATCATGGTCTGTTGGGCCGCGGATTCTCCGTCGGGCAACGGAAGGATTTCCGCCGAGACATGGCCTGAGTAGCCGAGATTCAGGAGCGCCTCCGCCGCCGGCGCGAAGTCGGTGTGGCCAAAGCCGGCCGCGTGGCGGTTGCTGTCCGCAAAATGAACATGCCCCAGCAACGGTCCGGCGCGCCGCAAAGCCTCAGCGAGCGAGATCTCCTCGATGTTCATGTGAAATAGGTCGGCAAGGAGCCGGATGTTTTTGGTGCGCAACGGCCGGAGCAGTTCAATGCCCTCGTCGATGGTGCGGACGAGATTGGTTTCGTAGCGGTTGAGCGGTTCAAAAAGGAGAGGCACGCCGGCGGCATGGGCCCGGGGGCCGAGTTGCTCGAGCGCCTCGCTCAACCATTCGAGCGCTTGTTCGCGGCTGACGCCGGGTTCGGCGCGGCCTTGCATGGATCCGACGATCGCGGGAGCGCCGAATCCTGCGGCGAAATCGATGATCGATGAGATGAATTGTTGGGCCTGGCGCCGGACGGATGCCTCGGGCTCCGTCAAACGCAGCCGTTGAACGATCCAGCCGGCGCCCGTTCCCATGGCGGCGAGGCGCAGATGGTTGTCGGAAAGCAGCCGCTTCAATTCACGGGCGTTCAATTCCTCCGCGGCCCTTGGAAAAATCTCGATCGCATCGAAGCCATGGGCGGCCGCCTGTGCGCAGCCGGATGCCAGGTCGTCCCAGAAAACGAAAGGGCCTCCGCGGGCTTCCGGAACGAGTGACAGGGTGATGGCGCTCTGGATCATCGAAACCAGGTTTTGGATCTTCAACGAACGATGGCGACGGGACGGCAAAAAGCGCCGGTATGACCCCGCAGATTGATGGGCAGGCTCATAAACTCGAACGGCTGGGGGATCGCGAAGATTTCGTCTGGAAAATGGAGTTCCTCGATGATCCCGACGCCCGCCTTCAGCAAAATGGTGTGGCTCACCGGGTTGATTTCGTCGCGGGACCCCGCGATCGAGAAGTGATCGATCCCGACGCCGCGAATGTTTTGCGCAACGAGCCATGTGGCGCCGTCGGGCGAAACATAGGGCGGATGATGAAGCCATTCATCGCTGTGCGCGCGTTTGTTTCCCCAGCCTGTGGCGAGCAGGACAAAACGATCGGCGAGGGCGCGTCCGGTGAGGCGTTCGGCGAGAAGCGCGGCGTCGATCGGCCGATCCGGCTTTGAATCGCGAAGGTCAGCGATGACGGCAAGGCCGGTCCAGCGGTCCAGAGGGATTTGATCGAGGTTCTTTCCGTCGGCGAGCTTGTGAAAGGGGGTGTCGACATGGCTGCCGGTATGGCTGGCGAGGGTGAGAAGCTCGACGCGCCAGCCGGTCTTCGGATGGTCAGCGATGATTTGCGACCTGACTGGCGGATGCGCGGGACAATTCGGCGCGCCGTCAAAAAGCGGCTGGCTCAGGTCGATCAGGTGCATCCGGGGAGAATGAAATGCCCCGTTCCAAGCGTGAAGCCTGAAAAACAAGGGACGATGTCGCGATCCGCCTGGTTTCGGGTCTCGACCGGGCTGTTCAATTGTTCTCCTTCCTGCCGCTCGTCCAAATTTCATTGCGGATGGGCGTGAGGATATTCTGCACTTCAGAGAGAAGGCTTTGGTCGAGAGGCTTGTTGATGCATTTGGCGCTCTCCTTGATTTTTTTCGGATGCGAAGTCCCGACAAGAGTGGTGGCGATGTCGCGGTGGGATGTGGCGAACTGAAGGGCGAGCTGCGGAAGGCTGACCTTTCGTTTTCGGCAGTAGGCAACGGCCTGCGCGCAGGCATCGCGAATGGCGGCGGGTGCGGGATGCCACTTGGGCGGGCCTTTTTCCGTGAGCAATCCCATGCCGAGGGGGGCGGAATTGATGACGCCGGTGTGTTTCTCCTTCAGGTAAGGCAGCAACTGCACGAGGGTCGTGTTGATCAGGCTGAAAAGACAATAGGACTGGATGGTGTCGACCGAAGCGCGATCGAGCACGCTGCGAAAAACCTTCAAGGGAAGCCCGGTGACGCCGATGTGCCGGACTTTCCCGAGGCGTTTCAGTTTTTGCAGCGCGGGCAGAGTCTCTTCGACGAGCTGAGGAACGCGGGCGAACTCGATGTCCTGGCATTGGATCAGATCGATGTGCGCCACCTTGAGTCGTTGAAGGCTTTCATCGACGCTCCGGGTTATCCGTTCGGCGGAGAAATCAAAGTCCTTGTCATGGGCGCCGGAGCGGCCGGCCTTGGTGGCGAGATAATATTTCGAGCGTGGAATTTCCTTGAGCGCCTTGCCCAGAACGGATTCGGCCATGGTGAGGCCGTAGTAGGGAGCGACGTCGATGAAATTGATGCCGAGATCGATGGCGGTGTGGACAGCGCGGATGCCTTCCTTTTCGGAAAAGGCGCCATGCATGCCGCCGAGGGGCGCTGCGCCGAACCCCAACACGGAAACATTCCAGCCTGTCTTGCCCAACACCCGGTACTTCATGAGATTCGTTTTCTCTCAAGATACCGAAGCGCGCCCGACCGCCAAGAAGTTTCGGGCGGCGGCCCGGTTACCGGGCCTTGGTAGCCAAAAGTTCGACGAGACCTGAGAGCACTTCGTCGCGGTCTTCACCCGCCAGGGCAATGGCCATTTGAGCGGTGAGCAATCCGTATTTTAGGCCCAGGTCGTAACGGCGTCCCTGCAGTTCGCAGGCAAGGTATTTTTCGCGCGACGCCAATCGGGCCAGTGCGGCCGAAAGATGAACCCCGCCGCGGCTGCCGGCGCGCGTCACGTCCTCGTCCAACAGGTCCATCACTAGCGGCGTGAGGACGTGCATTCCGAAGAAACAAAGATAATGCCCTGCGCGCAATCCGGGAACGACGAGTTGCTGTTCCGCGACGGTGGGCGCGGGCTTTTCGATCACTTGCGAGATTTCATAAAGCCCGGGGCGACCTGGAACGAGACGGCCGCCGATGGCGCCGTAGTAGGGGAGTTTGCTCTCGTGGGTTGCCTGGACGGCCGAGACCGCGCAATCGGCCGCTGCGGCAACCTCGACCAGTTGCTGGGCGCATTGCTTGGACTGCCCGCTCACATACAGGTGATCGCCGACGAGCAGGAGGACGGGGTCGCCGCCGGCAAAGGTGCGCGCGCACCAGACCGCATGGCCGTAGCCGAGGGACTCCGGCTGCTCGACAAATTCAAGCCGCTTGGCATGGCTGCCGGCAGCGGCGGCGTAAGCCGTCTGGTCCCCGGCGCAGACGACGACCGCAATTTGGTCGATCCCGGCATCGCGCACTTCCTCGATGATGATCCGCAAGGCGGTCTTGGGAGCGCCGTCGTGATCGACGACGGTTTGCAAAGGGAGGGTGCGCTGGTTTTTGCCGGCAGCGGTGATGATGGCTTTCTTGATTTCCACGGGGTTTTCGGCGGTGTTGATTGGAGGGGAGCGTCACAAATCCGTTCGGATGCGTCAATGATGTGGAGCGCGCGCTAGGGGATTTGCGGAATGGGTTCCGGGTGCGGCTGCCTAGCTGCAAGGGCGGAGGCTCCCCCATTTTCGCGGCGTGCAGACCGGTGCACAATGAGGGCACGGTTAGCTGACGAGCGGATGATCGAGAGATGTTCGCATCCAGAGCGGCGCGGCAGGTGTGGAAATCGTCGCGCAGGGTAACACGGCTCAGCAGCAGTCCATAATTACCGGCTATTATTGCCGCGATTGTGACCTGCGCAACCTGACCCGATGGTCCGGGCGCAAGCGCCACGTTCGGCGTGAGGCCTCCGTTCTGGACGGCCAGCTAGCCGCCCTTGGTTTGGCGGCGCGGTGGGTGGAGCGAATCCATCGCCGCGCCGCCTCCCGATCCAGGTCTTCCCGCCGATCCGCGTCCCATTCAATACACCACGAGCGATCGAACCGGCCAGTGGCGGATTCGTTCGCGACCTTTGAGTTCGCGGAGTTCGATGACAAACGAGGCTTCGAGGATCTTCGCCCCCACTTTCTGCAGAAGTATCGCGGCCGCTTCCGCTGTGCCGCCCGTTGCCAGCAGATCGTCAATTAACAGCACCCGCGCGCCCGGCTTCACCGCGTCGGTGTGAATAGCCACGGTGTTCTGGCCATACTCCAAATCATAGCTCTGCTCGTGGGTGTCGAACGGCAACTTGCCCTGCTTTCGCACCGGCACAAACCCGGCGTGCAATTTCACGGCCGCTGCCGCCGCAAAAATAAATCCGCGCGCATCGATGCCCACCACCGTGTCGATGTCGCCCCGTTTGAAACCCGCGGTGAGCAGCTCGATGGTTCCCGCGAACAGGCGCGCATCGGCCAGGACAGGGGTGATGTCCTTGAACTGGATGCCCGGTTTTGGAAATCCGGGAATGTTGCGAATCGCGTTGCGGATTTCGTCGGCGGTGATCGGGGCACTCATGTTCCGGGGTCGATTCAGGGAGGCAACGCCTGCGGGCTTACTTCTGCCGGGCCTCCAGTTTTTCGATCATTTTGCGAAGTTTATTGAGGGCGATGTTTTGGATCTGGCGCACCCGCTCGCGCGTGACGCCGAATTTTTCGCCCACCTCCTCGAGGGTGCGCTCGGGCCCGCCATCGAGTCCGAAGCGATACCGAAGGATCGTGGCCTCGCGCGGATCGAGCGTGGTGACCAGTTCCTGCAACATCTTGGTCATCGTCTGGTCTTCCAGCTGGCGATATGGCGTGCGGGCATTCTCGTCGGGAATGATCTCCGAATAATTATTGGATTCGTCATCGCCGATGGGCGCATCGAGCGAGGCGGGCCGGATGGCCGCGGTGCGCATCTGGGCGACGCGGCTGGGGGTCATGCCCATTTCCTCGGCCAATTCCTCGTCCGTCGGTTCACGCCCAAAAACCTCCTGCAGCTTCATCGCCACCCGGCGCATCTTGGAAATCTTGTCCACCAGATGAACCGGCAGGCGGATGGTTTTGGATTGGTTGGCCAGGGCGCGTTTGATGGATTGCTTGATCCACCAGGAGCCGTAAGTCGAGAGCTTGCCCCCTTTCGACGGGTCGAAGCGTTCCACCGCCTTCATCAACCCGATGTTGCCTTCGCTGATGAGATCCAGCAGCGGGAGGCCGAACCCTTCGTAATCATGGGCGATTTTGACGACGAGGCGGAGGTTGGCCTTGATCATGTGTTCCCGCGCCTTTTTGTCGCCCTTCTTGATGAGCGCCGCGAGTTCGATCTCCTCCTGCGGCGTCAACAGCGCCACTTGGCCGATCTCGCGCAGATACAGTTTGATCGCCGAATCCGCATCGTAGCGATCCCGCGGGCGCGCCGGCGCATCCGCGACATCCGCATCGCGCGGCACACCGGAACGACCCGCATTGGCGGGGGCTTTTAGGTCAAAATCATCGTCCTTGGCCGGGCTTTTCGGCCGCGGCGACCGGGGTTCGGCGGGCGGGGCAATGGCGGCGGGACGACGGGATTTTCGGGGTGGCTTCTGAGATTTATTGCGGGCGGGCATAACAACGGAGGAAAATCATTAGGCCTTGGGACGGGGCATCGGCAAGCAAATTAACAATCGGCTATTGACCATCGACCCTCGGCCATCGGCCATCGGCTATCGGCTATCGGCTATCGGCTATCGGCTATTGAGAAATCCAGGAGAGGAGAAAAGTTTTCCATGGATGCTCCGCATTGCTATCCTTGAACCATGAAGATTGAGTCCCTCCACATCGGCATGCGCGTCCGGCATCCCCAATACGGCATCGGAACCGTGAAAACGCTGCAAGAACATTCAGCAGAGGTGCGTTTCGATGACGCCTTGCGCACAGTGGAACCCCAAAGCGCGGGACTCGAGCCCGCTGAGCCGCAGGTGGCCGTCAGCGGCCTCGATCGGCCCCTGGCCGTTTTTGTCGAGGAAACAGCCCGGGCGCTCATCGAGGCGATGGGCATCGAACGAGCCGACGCCCCTTCCGGGGAGCTTGCCGCCCGCTGGCACAAGGGCCGCATCCTTTTGTATCCCGCCGACCCCGCCCTCCAGGCCAAGGAAATACCGCTGGAAGTCTTTTTTCACAAAATCGTCATGATGCGAAACAACCTCCGGGTGTTGGAACAAAAGATCAACGCGCATGAAAAGCTGAGCGAAGCGGAAAAGAT
>JBEEGQ010000383.1:0-25273 GCA_041166945.1 Verrucomicrobiota bacterium | reverse complement strand
CGATGAAAGGCATTGCCGGCGAGCCGTTCTGTGAGAAATTCCTCGGCACCAAGACCGCCTCGACCCTGTAATTTTCCTCCTCCTGAGATCAGCGGGGCGGGCCGTGTGCACGGCCCGCCCCTTATTGCGACGCGCTCCCTCCTCACTTCATGAACGACTCCGCTGCCACCCCGGCTGCACCCCGGCGCTGGAGATCGTTCAAGAGATTTCTCTCCCATCTCATGGACGGGAAGTTTCGCAGCGCTCGCGCGTTGTTACCGGCCTTGGTACTTCTGGCCGCGCCCGAATCCCCTGCGGCGCCAGGCCTCTCGGATCGCCAACTGCTGGTCAACGCAGTTCTTGCCGAGGACGCCTCCGAGCAGGTCGAGCTGGTTAGAAAGCTTGTGGAATCGTCGGACCCGCTCGTCGAACAGGCCTTGACCGCCTGGCGCGGCGGCTCGCTCTATCTCCTCGAAACCAACGACAGCAGAATTCCATTCCTGCTCGCCCCGCTCACCGATGGGGATGGAAAAGCGCGGGCCATCCGGCTCGCGGACGGTGAATTCCTGAAAGACGAGCGGGGCCAGGCCGTGGCATTCGCGGCCGGGGATCTCACGGCCGCCGACACCAGCTCCAAATTGCGCAAAGCCATTAAAACCACTCTCGATCTTTTCGCGATGGGCAAAGCGGATCCCAGGACGCGTCGCGATGCGGTCATTAAACTGGGCCAGGAACAGAATGCGGATTACCTACCCCACTTCAGCGCGCGCCTGGCGACCGAGAAGGATCCCGAGGTTCGCAAGGCGCTTGTCGAAGCCACGGCAGGGACACACCTGGCAAGCGACGACAGCGGTCTCCGGCTCAGCGCGATCCAAACCCTGGGCGCGATGCGTTCGCTCAATGCGTTAGGCAGCCTGCAACAGCTTGAGAAGAGCGCCGGAGCGAGCGGCTCGGCGCTGGGCGAGGAAACCCGGCTGGCGGCGCACGCCGCCGTGAAACGCATCGAGACCTACCTCTGGTGGGGAAACTTGTTTGGCACGGCGTTTCGGGGACTGAGTCTCTCGGCGGTCCTCCTGGTCGCGGCGCTGGGACTTGCGGTCACGTTCGGGCTGATGGGCGTGATCAACATGGCCCACGGCGAGGTCATGATGGTGGGCGCCTACACGGCATACGTGACGCAGAATATATTTAAAGGCTGGTTCGGCCCGAGCGGCGCCGGCTTCAATTGTTATTTTATCGCCGCCCTGGCCATCTCGTTTCTCATCGCAGGCGCGGTAGGATTGGTGCTCGAACGCGGCATCATCCGGTTTCTTTACAAACGCCCGCTGGAATCCCTCCTGGCGACATGGGGCGTGAGCCTGGTGCTGCAACAAATATTTCGCCATGTCTTTGGCGCTGCCAATGTGCAGGTGAGTTCCCCCAGCTGGATGAGCGGCAGCTTCGTGGTGAACGACGTCCTCCTGGCTTACAACCGCATCTTTGTCATCGGCTTCGCGGTGTTTATTGTCCTCGCCACCTGGCTGCTGCTGACGCGCACTTCGCTCGGCCTTCAAATCCGGGCAGTCATGCAAAATCGCGCCATGGCTTCGGCGTTGGGGGTCCGCTCGGATCGCGTCAACATGGCCACATTCGCGTTCGGCTCGGGACTCGCCGGAATGGCCGGCGCGTGTCTCTCCCAAATCGGCAATGTCGGCCCCAGCCTCGGGCAATATCACATCGTGGATTGCTTCATGATCGTCGTCCTCGGCGGCGTCGGCAATGTCGCCGGAACCGTCTGCGCCTCGATGGGCGTCGGCGTCACCGACCAGATCCTTCAACCCTGGCTCGGGGCCGTGATGGGAAAAATCATGGTGCTCGCCGGCCTCATTCTTTTTCTTCAATGGCGTCCCGCAGGATTATTCGTCGCTCGCACGCGAAGTCTTGAGGGATGATGACATCAGCCCCCAACGAAGTGGAGCGGTCAGCGCAGCGCGAGGAGAGACGGCAATCTTTTCCCAAACGCGAACTGCTGGTGATTGCGACCGCCGCCTTCGTGGGATTCATTCTGCTTCCCTGTCTCAACGCCTTCGTGCCGGTGGGATCGATGATGCACGTGTCGAGTTTCACCCTGAGTGTTTACGGCAAATACCTCTGCTACGCGGTCCTGGCTCTCGGCGTGAATTTGCTTTGGGGTTACACGGGCCTGCTCAGCCTCGGTCAATGCCTGTTCTTCGCGCTCGGCGGTTACGCGCTCGGAATGTATCTGATGCTGAAAATCGGCGCCCTGGGCCAGTACAAGACCGCGCTTCCAGACTTCATGGTGTTTCTCGAATTCGACAAGCGCTATCCCGACACCGGTGGGCTGCCGCCCCATTGGATACCCTTCAAGTCGTTTGGTTTCGCAGCCGCCATGGTGGTGGTGGCCCCGGCCGTGGTCGCCTTTGTATTTGGGTGGCTCGCCTTCCGATCCCGCATCAAGGGAGTCTACTTTTCCATCCTCAGCCAGGCGCTGACCTACGCGGCGACGCTGATGTTTTTCCGCAACGATTTTACGTTCGGCGGCAACAATGGTCTCACGGACTTCAAGTTCCTGTTGGGCTGTGACACCAACGCGCCTTCCACGCGACGCGGCCTCTACATGGCGTCCGGCGTCCTGTTGCTTTTGGTCTATCTGTTCTGCCGCTGGCTGACCTCCACCAAGTTTGGTCTCATCCAAAGGGCCATACGTGACAGCGAAAACCGGGTGCTATTTTCGGGCTACTCGACCGCGCATTTCAAACTGTTCGTTTTTGTGATTGCGGCGGTGATTGCCGGGTTGGGCGGCGCGTTGTACGTGCCGCAGGCCGGGATTATCAACCCCAGCGAAATGGCCCCCGACAAATCACTTGAAGCCGTCGTCTGGTGCGCCGTCGGCGGACGCGGAAATCTGTTCGGCCCCATTCTCGGCGCCATCGGCTGCAATTGGCTGAAAAGCGTCGCCACCCACGCGTTCGCCGAGCAATGGCCTTACATACTCGGATCCTTGTTCATCTTCGTCACCCTCTTCATGCCGAAGGGGATCATTGGTGTCCCCGAACAGGTTCGCGGCCAGCTCAAAAAATGGTTTCCGCCAAAAACCTCCGGCAAATCCGCCGGCTCATCACCGGCTGCTCATCTTGCAAACCCTCCCCTCCCCAACGAGGAATGAGCGCGCGCAAAAAAGGGCCGCGTACGCCGCCATCGCGCCTCCATCGCCGATCTCAAACCGGGCCTCGGAGGACGGACTGTCCGGAACGCCGGCCATGACGATGTTGAAAAAGGAGTTCATCCTCGCTCTCGAAGGCGTGACCAAAACGTTCGATGGCTTCAAGGCAATCAACGATTTGAATTTCTACATGGACGAAGGGGAACTGCGCGTCATCATCGGTCCCAATGGCGCCGGCAAAAGCACCATGCTCGACCTCATCACCGGCCGCACCCGGCCGGATCGCGGCAAGGTCGAGTTCGCCAGGAACACGGACCTCACCACTCTCAACGAGTATCAAATCAACCGGCTCGGCATTGGCCGCAAATTTCAGACCCCCTCCGTTTATGTGGATCACACGGTGTTCGACAACATCTGGCTGTCGCTCGAAGGCAGCCGCTCGATCTGGTCCACTCTCTTCTCGCGCATCACTCCCGGCCAGCGGGATCGCATCGCCGAAGTGCTGGCCACCATCGGCCTCGGTGACAAGGCCTGGACAAAAGCCGGCGCGCTGGCGCATGGCCAAAAACAGTGGCTCGAGATCGGAATGCTCCTTGCCCAAAATCCGCGCCTGCTGCTCGTCGACGAACCCGCCGCAGGAATGACGGATGAGGAGACCATCAAGACCGGCGAGCTTCTGATGAGCCTCGCGGGCAGGCACAGCGTCATCGTCATCGAACATGACATGGTTTTTGTGCGCCAAATCGCGCGCACCGTGACCGTCCTTCATCAAGGCTCCGTGCTTTGCGAAGGAACCGTGGACCAGGTCCAGAACGACGATCGCGTCATGGAAGTCTATTTGGGACGAAAGAAAAAGGCCCAGCCATGAAGCGCCGTTTCGATCGATCCGGCCCTGCGCTCGCCTACGCAGCGCCTTCCACAATCGCCTCCCGGCTTTGACCGTTCATGCTTTCCCTCTCCAATATTTGCGTCAGCTACGACGGTTCCCGAATACTGCGCGACGTCACCCTCGCCGTCCCGCCGGGCCAGGTCCTCTGCCTGATGGGCAGGAATGGCGTCGGCAAAACCACGACGCTTAAAGCCATTACCGGCCTGGTCAAACTCGATCAGGGCTCGGTCAATCTCGACGGAACTGAACTCGGCGGTCTCAAGCCGGAATTTCGCGCCCGCCATGGGCTGGGCTACGTGCCGCAAGGCCGCGATATTTTTGCAACGTTGACGGTACTCGAGAATCTGCGGATTGGAGCAGTGGCCCAGGGCCGAAAAATCAACGGCGAACTCGATCGTGTGTTCACCCTTTTTCCGGTTCTCAAGGAGATGACCAAACGAAAAGGCGGCGTTCTCAGCGGGGGCCAGCAACAACAACTCGCCATTGGCCGGGCGCTCCTCACCAATCCCAAGGTGCTGCTGCTCGATGAACCCACCGAAGGCATCCAGCCCAACATCATCGATCAGATCGGTGAGACGATTAAAACCCTGCGCACGCACGGCCTGGATCCAGATGCCCCCAAACGCGTCGAGGAAATTGGCGCGGCGATCCGGCTGCTGCGGCGGGAGGGCCAAATCGGCATCCTCCTGGTCGAGCAGTATCTCGACTTCTGCCTCGACGTCGGTGACCGCTTCTCCATCATGGATCGGGGTTCGATTGTGGCCGAAGGTCCTATCGGTGAATTGAACGACGACATCGTCAGGCAGCATCTTACTGTATGAAACGCGCCCGCCTTCATCCCGCGAATCGCCCGCAACGCACCCCTGTTTCGAGCGGACAGGCCAGGCTTTCCGTTTCCCTCGTCGCAGGCCAATCCAGCGTCATCTCCGCTCGAGCCGGCAATCCCCTGAAACTCCTAATCCCCACGCCTCGAGGCCGCAGCGTCTCGGCCTGCCTCACTAATCTCGGCGGCGGCTATGTCGCAGGCGACCAGACACGTCTCGATATCGAAGTCGACGCGGGTGCGGCGTGCGTTGTGGGAACGCAGGGATCGACCAAGATTTATCGTAACCCGCTCCGCCGTCCGTGCAGCCATTTCACCGCGGCGCGCGTGGCGGATGAAGCGCTGTTGGTTTTGGCTCCGGACGTCGTGCAGGCGTATGCCGATTCCACCTACGCCCAACAACAGGAGGTCCATCTCGCACCCGGCGGCGCCCTCGTCCTGGTGGACTGGCTCAGCTCGGGACGCAGCGATGCAGGCGAGCATTGGGTTTTTAATCGCTACCAAAGTCGCACCGACATTTTCGCGGCGGACGGCCTGTCGTCCCGGCGGCTTTTTCTCGATTCGCTGCGATTGGAATCCAATGACGGCCCCGCTGGCGTCGCGCGAAGCATGGGACGATTTCATTGCCTGGCGCTCCTGCTGGTCCTGGGGCCGATGCTTGCCGGCATCTCGACCGATCTGCTGGCGGACATCCACGGCCGCGAAATCCGCGCGCGTTCGGCCCTTGTTACCAGCGTCAGCCCCATCGAGGGCGGCGCAATCCTTCGTGTCGCCGGGGAAAGCGTCGAACTGGTCCGCCATGAATTGCATCGTCACCTGATCGCCCTGACGCCCGTGCTGGGCGACGATCCCTGGTCTCGCAAATTTTAAGATTCACGATGGATTACGAATTTGTTTTTGGCGGGGATTAGCCCGAAGATCGCGCGCGTCATGCACCTATCGCCACGGGAACTCGACAAGCTCGTTCTTCATCAGGCCGGTTTTGTGGCTCAAAAACGTCTTGCGCGCGGGACGCGGCTGAACCATCCCGAATCCGTGGCCCTCATCGCCACGGTCCTGCTCGAGTTCATCCGCGATGGCAGAACGGTTGCGGATCTCATGGACCTCGGTCGCAAGTTTTTGGGACGAAACCAGGTGATGCCAGGAGTGCCCGAGATGATCGAGGATGTCCAGGTGGAAGGCACGTTTCCCGACGGATCCAAATTGGTGACGGTCCATCATCCGATCGCGGCTTTGAACGGAGATCTTGCGCTGGCTCTTTACGGAAGCTTTTTGCCGGTGCCGTCAGTGACGCTTTTTCAGACCGTGGACGATGCAAGGAATCCCCCTCTCCCCAGCCGACGGGGGGAGGGAGAAGGAGTTTCGGACTTCGAAGGCGGGAAGCCGCCTGTTCATGGCGCGCCCGGAGCGTTCGAAATCCGGGAGGGCGATATTGAGTTGAATGCCAATCGACCGGTCGTCTCGATGCGCGTCACCAACCTGGGCGATCGGCCGATTCAAGTTGGCAGCCATTATCATTTCATCGAAACGAACGCGGCCCTGCGATTCGATCGGGCAAAAGCATACGGCATGCGCCTCGCCATTCCCGCCGGCACCGCCGTTCGCTTCGAGCCTGGCGAAACCAAAACGGTGAAACTCGTTGGCATCGGCGGGAAAAAAATCATTCGCGGCGGCAATAACCTGGCCAGCGGCAAGGTCTCGGCGCCAGGCAAACGGGCGGCGTTGAAACTGGTCGCCAAAAAAGGGTTTGCCAGCCAGGAATAACCCGCGCTGCGATCGGATCGCCGGAACAGCTTTTTAATCAAAAAATATTCGGATCGATACTTTGCGATGAACCGCCGCCATTACGCCGAGATGTTTGGTCCGACCACCGGCGACCGCGTTCGCCTCGGCGACACGTCGCTCATTCTCGAAATTGAACGGGACTTCACGCATCACGGCGACGAATGCAAATTTGGCGGCGGCAAGGTGATTCGAGATGGCATGGGGCAGGCCGCCGGAATCGCCGCCAGGGACGCGCTCGACTGTGTCATCACCAACGCGCTGGTCGTCGACTACACGGGGATCTACAAGGCGGACATCGGCATCAAAGACGGTCTCATCTCCGGCATCGGCAAGGCGGGAAATCCCGACGTGATGAACGGCGTGACGCGTGGCATGACCATCGGCGTCACCACTGAGGTCATCGCGGGCGAAGGTTTGATCCTCACGGCTGGAGGGGTCGACACGCACATTCATTTCATCTGTCCGCAACAAGCCCACGAAGCGGTGGCGGCCGGGCTCACGACCCTCGTTGGCGGGGGCACAGGGCCGGCCGTCGGCACTTGCGCGACCACCTGCACGCCGGCGCCGTTTTATTTTCGGGCGATGTTGCAGGCCGTTGATGGCTTGCCGCTCAATTTTGGTTTTACCGGGAAGGGCAACACATCGCTTCCAGCCGGGTTGCGCGACCAGATCCTCGCGGGAGCGATCGGACTGAAGCTCCATGAGGATTGGGGAACGACTCCCGCCGCCATCGACTGCTGTCTCGGCGTCGCGGACCGGCACGACGTGCAGGTGACGATTCATACGGACACCCTCAACGAAAGCGGCTTTGTCGAGTCCACGATCGCCGCCTTCAAGGGCCGCACCATTCACACCTACCACAGCGAAGGCGCCGGCGGCGGTCATGCGCCTGACATCATCCGCGTTTGCGGCGAGCCGAATGTCCTGCCCAGCTCGACAAACCCCACCCGGCCCTACACGGTCAACACCCTGGATGAGCATCTTGACATGCTCATGGTTTGCCATCACCTCGATCCGAACCTGCCGGAGGACGTCTCCTTTGCTGAAAGCCGAATCCGCGGGGAAACGATCGCCGCGGAGGATATCCTGCACGATCTCGGAGCCATCAGCATGATCAGCAGCGACAGCCAGGCGATGGGGCGCGTCGGTGAAGTCATCACACGCGCCTGGCAGACTGCCGACAAAATGAAACAACAACGCGGTCGACTTCCCGGCGAAAAGGAGGGCAACGACAACCTGCGCATCAAACGTTATCTCTCTAAATACACCATCAACCCCGCTCTCGCCCATGGCATGAGCCACCTCATCGGCTCGATCGAAAAAGGGAAGCTCGCGGATCTGGTGCTGTGGAAGCCGGCTTTCTTCGGCGCAAAACCAGAAATGGTCATCAAGGGCGGTGTCATCGCGTGGGCCCAGATGGGCGACGCGAATGCCAGCATCCCGACTCCGCAACCCGTTCTAATGCGGCCGATGTTCGGCGCGTTCGGACGCGCGGCCGCCAACGCATCGATCGCGTTCGTCAGCCAGTTGAGCAAATCCCAGGGCGTCGCCGCCGGCTATGGGCTTTCCAAACGCATCGAGGCCGTCCGGGGCTGTCGCACCGTCACCAAAAAGGACCTCAAATGGAACGATGCCCTTCCCCGAATTGAGGTGGATCCGGAAACGTACGAGGTCCGCGCCGACGGCGAACTTTTGTCGTGCGCCCCCGCCCACGTGCTGCCCCTGGCCCAGCGCTATTTCCTTTTTTGATGATGCAGCTTCCCCCTCATCCCATGGTGGTCGCTTTCCCCGCTCCTGGCCGTCGCATGAAAAATGGCGCCCGTCCGGCGGCCAGTCGCGGGGTTTCTGAGCGAAGGAAAACAGGCGATGCGCCGCCATCCGAATTCACCCTGTGGCAGCTTGCGGATTCCGCCTTTCCCACGGGAGGCTTTGCGCACTCGTCCGGACTCGAAGCGGCCTGTCAGCACGGGGAAATCCGGGCTGCCGCCGATTTGCGACGCTGGATCGAGGCCAGTCTCGAACAACTCCTGAGCGCGACCCTGCCGTTTGTGAACGCTGCGCATCGTCAGCCCTCTCGACTGTGCGAGCTCGACGCTCTTTGCGAGGCCTTCACTTCAAATCATGTCGCCAGACGCGCCAGCCGCCTGCAAGGCCGTGCGTGGCTCTCGGCGGTGACGCGCATTTTCAAATCCAAAATGGAGAAGTGGAATGTGGAGGAACTGCCATTTTCGCATTTGGGTCCGGTTTTCGGAGTTCTCACCCGGGCTCTGGGTCTCTCCAGGATGGGGGCGATTCGTTTGTTCGTCTTCATGCACCTGCGCGGCATCATCGCCGCCGCAGTGCGCTTGAATGTGGTTGGGCCGACGGAGGCCCAGGCGATTCAACATCAATGCGGCGATTTGGCCGCGTCCGTGGCGCGGCGCAGCGGCAAGCTGACGATCGAGGATCTGGCGCAAACGGTGCCGCTGCTGGAACTGTGGCAGGGCACACAGGACCGGTTATATTCGCGGCTCTTCCAAAGTTGATCCGATCCATCGAGGCATTTATGAGTCACAATCATTCACACGAATCCGTGCCACACGGCCACACTCACGAGCGCCTGGATCGACCCGGGAATTTCCACGAGCGCGATCTGCCGCTGGACCGGGATTTCCGGCAGCGCGCCTTCACTGTCGGCGTTGGCGGCCCTGTGGGCAGCGGCAAGACAGCCCTGATGCTTCAGCTTTGTCTCCAGTTACGCGACCGACTGAGCGTCGCGGTGGTCACCAACGACATTTTTACTCGGGAAGACGGAGAATTTTTGACGCGCCACAACGCGGTGCCCGCGGAGCGCATCCGGGCTGTGGAAACCGGGGGCTGCCCGCATGCGGCCATTCGCGAGGACATTTCCGCCAACTTAATGGCGCTGGAAGATTTGCACCGTCAATTTCAACCCGACCTTTTGCTCATCGAGTCCGGCGGCGACAATCTGGCCGCCTGTTTCAGCCGCGAACTCGCCGACTACACGATCCAGGTAATCGATGTCGCGGGTGGTGACAAAATCCCCAGAAAGGGCGGCCCCGGTATTACGCAGAGCGATTTGCTGGTGATCAACAAAACGGATCTCGCCCCGGCGATTGGCGCTGATTTGAAAGTCATGGAACGCGATTCCCGCAAAATGAGAGGCAATGGTCCCTTCCTGTTTGCGCAGGTGAAACACGGGATTGGCGTTGAAGAAATCGTCCGACACATCGAACACGCGCGGGAGCACGCGCTGGGTCTCGATCACCACCATTGAGATCCGGAAACGACACCACCTCACCGGCCGGTTATCTCGGCGGTGGTTTGACCAGCAGCTCGGGCAGGTCGGGATCGCCGAGGGAGAGCAGGCGGTCCCGCAGATCATTCAGCGCACGGCGCGTCTCCTGAAACCGCTCCGCCAGCGTGTTGAAGATCCCGTCCAGCTCGTAACGGCGCGCGAGCCGATGATCGCTGGCGGCGCGGAAATTGGACCGGCCGATCTCCTCGTAAAACGAGAGGCTCGGCGCGCCGCGACGTTCGGTGCGGAACCGCAGACTGTCCGGGAACACACCCGACAGAAAGAGCGATTGATTTCCGATGTGGGCGCGAATGTAAAACCGGGTTGTGTCATCCACCGATTCCAACGCCGCCAGCATATCCACAAAATAATCGAGGGGCTGCTCCTGTCCCTTCACCATGCAACGCGTGCGTTGCATCTGCGAAAATTCCGCCAGCACGGCCGCCACATAATCCGCCATCGGCCGATCGGCCAGGCCGGAACGTCGAAACGTGTGCCGCACGAGGATGTAAAAATAGAAGGCCGTCGATATCCGAAGACAGGTGCGTTGGGTCAGGACGGCGTGGAGCAATTCATCATCATCGAGGATGAGATCGCGGCTTTGTTCGTCCGCGAGCAGCCGGGTGAGGCAATCGGCGGTGCCAGCCCGCGAGCCAAGCGTTTCGACGATGAAGGCGATGTCCTCCGCAGTGAACTGGACCCGGCAGTTTGGCTTGATGACGGTCATCATAGGCCTCAATCAGTCATCGGCTTAATTGAAGCTTCGCTGAAGATACAGACGTTCATCCCTTCCCGCAACAGCCCTCCCAGCAAAGAGCCCCATCCAGGCAGGCCCATGACGACATCGTGAAGTCGCTCCCCAACTGCCAGCTATCGTGGACTACGGCGGGGGAGCGGGAGCGAAATCAACCGCTCCGCTTGCCTTGCGGTTCAGAAAGAAACCGGCGCCCGAGTCGCGTTGCTGCAACAACGCCCCGCGGAAAATGAGAACGGTGTTGGTCCCGGGAGGGACAAAGGAGCCGCTGAAAAGTCCGTTGGCGGTGGTGATGGTCATCGCGAAACTCGTCCCGTTGGTATCGATGACCTTATTGGCGCTGGTGACGTCCACGTTGAAAACCACAGGGGCTGATACAAGCCCTCCACCCGTGAACTGCACAATCCCATTGGAAAAGGAGAGTACACGATTTGTCGCCGAGGGCGCGTAAGTGGAGCCGGCCATCCAGGACTGCAATGCGAACCCGTTCGGATAAGTCTTCGACGAGGGAGCAGCAGGTTTGGTCCAGCTGACCCAGCCCCCCAAACTCTCGGTGGCGCTGTTCGTCACGAAGGTAAGCCAGCCAATGATCGACCCTTTTCCACCGTAGAGCGCGGCATAGAATGGCCAATGGCCTTTTCTCGCGAGCGGCACTGCCTGGCTGATTGCCGTTCCATCCGCGAGCATTCCGGTGAATGCGACTTTGCCCAGGGTGCTCACCGGCGCGACGCCGTAGCTGTCGCCTTCAGGGGCGCCATTCGTCGCGTTGCCGGCAAGAGTCACCGTGTGTCGTCCTGCAAAAGGGGACGCACTGGTTGAGGTAAACACCGCCCGATCCGCCAGCACCTCAGCGACCCAGGAACCGTCCGTCAGGCCGCCGACAATTTTATCGGTGCCGTCCAATGGAGCGCGCAACTCCAGCGTCAAGGGGAGGCTACCCCGCCGCGCCAGTCGAAGCTGCGTCGATCGGTCCGGATTAAATCGTCCGCTGAATGGAATGGCCTTTCCGCCCAGCATCAGCCGCCCGCTGAATGCGCCCATGTCTGTCACCGACGCGGTGATGAACCCGGAGTTTTCATGGAGAATTTCGTTGGTTTGATAAAACAGCCCGTTATAGCTGCCCTTGAGCGGCGCAAACGGATTCGCGATGAAATTCGCCTGAAGCACAAGCCCCGAGGTCATCCGGAAATTGAGCACATTGGACGGCGAGGACACTCCGCCGCTCCAGCCCGCAAAGATGAATCCCGCCCCCGGTGTGGCCGTGATTTTGTAGGTGCGTCCAACGACGAGTGCGGCATTGGTCAGATTAGGAGCCACTGTGCCTTGACCAACGACAATCACCCTCAGCCTGTTTGTATCGGCAAGCACGATCGCGCGGACGATCACCGGCGACGCGTTTCCAGCCGCATCGACCGCATGAATGAAGAATCGATTGGTGCCCGCGGCCAGTGCTGCATCGAACGACCAGTTGGTCGTCCCCAAGGCGACGCTGTTGGTGAAGCCATTCCCGGAAACCAACACTGCGAGAACGCCGCGGCTATCGAAGGCCGTGCCGCTCAGCGTGACTGCCGCATTTGTCACCACGAGAAGCGGCGGGGTCATCGAGGCGACCGTGGGCGGATTGCTGTCGGGCGACGCGATGTCCTGCACCCCGAGGATGGCAGGGGCGGCGGTGTTGGTGAACGAGACGCCGCGAATTACGACCGAGTAGGCTCCGGCCTGTGCGGGACCGGGATTGCTGATCTTCAGAACGGGACTGTTGGTTCCCGAAAAATTGGTTCCTCCGATCGGCGAGTTGTTCAACAGCCATTCATACGTCACCGGGCCTGGCGCAATGCCGGTCACCAGAAATTCGGCGAACGCACCGGACTGGAGGGGACGAATGCTTTGGAAACGGGGAACGATTTCGGGAATGGGCGGTGGAGCGCTGGCAGCGCTCGCCCCGATGGGTTCGGCCCACAGGAAGGGTTGCAGCCAGGCGTTGCCAATGGGACTCGAGCCGTTGACGGGTGGAGGCTCACCCGAACGTTGCCATGTGACCGCCAGGTTATCGCTTTCATCGCTCTCCTTCATGATGCCCTCGACGTAATAGCGTTTTCCCGCCTCGAGAAAAATCGGCGCCGAGACATTGGACGGACGTCCTTCGACTGCGGGACGTCCGCTGCCGTCCACCCAGGTGCGCGCGGGATTGCCCGTCGGCTCGAAGGCAATCTTCATCGAATTCGTGGGGCTCTCGTCACTGCCCAGCCACAATTCGCCCTCGTTATCCGAGCAAAGGTAAAACGAATAATAGCCCGACGAGGAAGGCGCGAGAAAACCGGTGAGAACGAGGCCATACTCGTCGGCAATATCAGAAGGCGTCTCGAATTGAACAACACGCCCGCTCGCGCCGGAGCCCGATCCGAACGCTTCGGGGCCGCTGGGAAAAGCGGCTTGTCCGCGCGGGCCGGGATAAAAATCGGACAGCTCGGCGCCGCCGCGATTGAGATAGAGAAGCTTCGTCAACCCGTGCTGGTTCTCCTCCGCGCGCCATTCGATCCAATTGAGGCTCGCGGCGCCCTGTCCCCCGATCACGCGCATCACGTGGCGCCCTGCTGACAATGTCAGGCCAGTCCGCGCGACGGTGATCCAATCCTGTGTGCCGCCGGTTTCCGAAATGGCAATGTCACCGGTTTTATCGACGCCATCAAATTCGATGCGCAGGGTGCTCGAAGGGACATCCGCAGCGACACGCAATAACAACGTGTAGCGGCCGGCCGCCTGCACTTCGACGGTGTATTTCAGCCATTCGCCATTCGACACCGAAATGACATCGAATCCATCTTCCGTGTCGGTTGCGGATTCGATGTCGACTCCTTCATCGGCGCGATAGGCGCCCGGAACATTCTGCGGATTGGTATCCGCATAGGCCACCCCCTCGCCGCCGTTGTCAAAATTCTCGGCTTCGATGCGTCCTGGAATTGGCCATGGAATCGCGTTCGTTGCAAAGGAGCGATGTGCCTGGAGTTCCACGGCTCCGATGTCCACCCGCAGGCTGGTGATCACCGAACCCCTGGCAATTCGCGACAGGCCGGTCAAATCGGTCGATGGCAGCGTCGCGCAAAACGTCAGGTTGTCGGGATTGGAGCTCGAAGTGTTGAAGCCGGCATCGATCGCCGGCGAATCGGCATTCGGCGCGTAAAGAATTCCCGAGGCAACGTTGAGGGCGCTCAGATGTGCGTCCACGTTTTTGACCTCGCCCGGTCCCGTGAAGCCGCTGGCGCCCGCTGTGGTGCCTAACAGATTGAATCCCTCGGAGACGGCGACACCCGCAAAATCGTCGGGGATCGACCCCTGCCGATTTTCTGCGAAAATGGTATGAGTGGTGCGCAGCACATTCGAGTTCGCGACGCCGCCGCCCGCGGCGCCGGAGACATTGTGAACGATGGTCGAATAGCGCAGCTGCATCTCCGCGGAGGCATTGGTGGCGGCATTGTAAATCCCACCGCCACCGCCCGTCGCGGAGTTGTGTTGCACCGCCGATTGAGTGAGGGAGAACTTCCCGCCCGCGGCATTGTAAATTCCGCCTCCATCCCCGGCGCCGGCAACATTCCCGGCAATGACCGTGCTGAAAAGTTCTGCGCTTCCAGTCGGCGCATTATCGATGGCGCCGCCGAGCCCGCGAAGCGTGGTGTTGTTGAGGAGCAAACAATCCCGCAAATTCAACCTGCCGGCATTGTAGATCGCGCCGCCGCCATTGCTGGCGATGCACGAGAGAATGGAGCAATCCACAAGGCTCACCGAAGCACCCGGACCGCATTGCACTCCCCCGCCAACGTAGGCGCGGCCGCCCACGAACCGCACCCCCGTAATCGAAACTGCGGATGTCCCTGTGACATCCAGGAGCCGCATGCCACCCCGGCCCGAAAGGATAAGCGGCGACGCGAGCCCCGATGCATCCAGCGAAACAGCGCGGGAACGAATGGCGATGGGGCCCTTCAGCGGATCCAGTTCGATTCGATTTTCCGGAAAGAGGGCCCGATCAAAAAGAATTCGCGTCCCCGGGCTTTTGGCGTTGGCCAAAGCTTCGCGAAGCGAGACGCCGCCGAGATGGAGACCATCGCTGTCATCGCTGGAACTCGTCACAAAAATCGCGGGGCCCGCCTCGACGGCGCCGAGGTCGACCCGCGGGGTTCCCGAGCCATTTCCGTCCACGATGCGCTGAAATCCGCGTTGATCAGTTTCGGGCGCGCCGCCGTCATCCGGTGCGGCGTCGATGAGCGGGCTGGAGGCCATCGGGGAGTGCGTGGGAACCGGTCCGCCGTTGAATTGCAGCGGTCCGAGGAGCGGATCGAGTGGTCGCATGGCCGTGCCGACCCGATCACCCGAAACGCCGTTGGTGAAGCCGCGCACATTGGCGCCGACCCCCAGGAAGTTGAAGCCGGCTGAATTGAAGGTCGCAACGCCGGAATAAATTTCCGGACCGAACAACGCTTCGTTCCCGGCGAAGATCGAGTGCGACGCCGTGGCCAGCCCTCCCAGGATCATCGCGCCGCCATAGGAACTGAGGCCGTGCGCGCGGTTGCCAATAAATGTGCAATAGCGGATCGAGATGCCTCCCCCGGTTTGAAACAGCGCTCCCCCCTGTGCCGTGCCGAGGGCCGCGACGGCGCAGTTTCCTGAGAAGGTGCTGCCGACAATGTCGGCGCTCGCTGACGCCAGATAGGCACCGGCTCCCGATGCATCGCTGTCGCCCACGCAAATGTTGTCCGCAATGGTGGTGCGGTCGATGCTCAGGAACGCGCCGTATTGGTAAAGCGCGCCTGCGGAACCATGACGCGCGACGTTCCGAGTCAACAGGCAGCGTCTCAACGTGAGATCCCCCTCCGACAAAATGCCGCTGCCATAATCGTCCAGCCCATCGGCGATGGTGATCGAATCCAGCACAACCGTCGCGTCGGAGAAAATATCCAGCACGCGGGTCACGCGGCCGCCGCTCAAGATGAGACCGCCGGGGAGTCCATCCGCGGAGATGGTCAGGCTTTTGAACGCCTCGTCGATTTCCAATTCGCCCGTTTTGAGGGTGATGGTGGCGCCGGCGAGGGCGGGGGCAAAAGTGATGGTGTCATCGGCGCCGTTGACATTGGCCATGGCGATGGCCGCGCGGAGGGAACCAGGACCCTGATCCGCATTGGTCGTGACGATGAAATTGGCCGCGCGGGCGGGCAAAAGCGCCGCGCCGAGCGATGCGGCGGATATAATGCAGATTTTCCAGACCTTGAGGCTCATAGAGACTCTGAAGAATTCATCTTTAGTCTCCGTGTTCATCGGAGGAAAGAGCGTCTCCTTGACCCTGGAAATGCCGGCAAAATTGCCGGTGCCAAAAGCAAGACCGCCCGGAACCAGGGAGCGGTTCCAGGCGGTTGATGAAAAGAGTGGAGACGGATTATTTACCGTTCTGCGTCACCCCGACGTAGGCCGTCGCGCGGGAAACATTCCCGGCGCCGTCCTTCGATTCGATCGTGATCGTGTACGTCCGCGGCGATGTGATGGGTGTACGTTCGGCGCGGATGTTGGCTTTGAGCGGGCCGAGAATCTGCCAGTCGGGCGACGTGGATCCGTCACCCGAAGCATTGATGGGCTGGGAGCTGGTGATCGAGACGATGCGGGAGGTGACAGCGCCGCGATTGTCAGTGGCCGACACGGCGAACGTGATCGGAATCATCTTGTGATTCGGGGGCCAGAGATAACGCGAGCTCGGAGTCACGCTGTGGATCACCGGAGGCTGCGTGTCGCACACGATGACCTTAAAGGATCCGCTGGCGCTATTGTCCGAGGCATCCCGGGCGACACAACGCACGACGTTGGTGCCGGCCGGAAAGGCCGAGCCCGAAACGGGCGTGCAGGTCACACGCACCGGCCCGCAGTTGTCGGTCGCCGTCACCGTATAATTCACGATCGCAGTCGGCTTGGCCGGGTCGCACGGCACGAGGATATCGGCCGGCAGCATGAGCGCCGGATTCTCGGTGTCGCGCACCGTGATTTTGAACGAGTTGGAGGCGCTGTTGCCCGCGCGGTCGATGGCGGTGCAGATGACCGTGTTGGTGCCAGAAAGGAAGGTGCTGCCGGAGGGCGGCACACAGGCCACGACGACGCCCGGCATGTTGTCTGTGACTTGCACAGTGTAAAGCACCACCGCGGAGCATTGGCTGATGTCGTTTCCGACAATCATGTTGGTGGGAACGATGAGCACCGGCGGCTCCATGTCGAGGATGATGACATTGAAGGAACAGACGGCGGTGTTGCCCGCAACGTCACGCGCCGTGCACGTCACGGGCGTGGTGCCAATCTGAAAAAGAGAGCCGGACACAGGCGCGCACGTAACCGTCGCGCCGGGCTGATTGTCGGAAACGCCGACAACGTAAGTGACCACCATCGCGTTGGTTCCCTGCACCGCAGGCCGGGTGATGTCAGCCGGACAGGTCACCGTCGGCGGCAATGCGTCGGTAACGGTGATGGTAAAGCTGCCATGAGCGCCGTTGCCACTATGGTCGGTGGCCGTGCAGTTCACCGTCGTCACACCGACAGGAAACGCCGAGCCGGGAAGCGGCAAACAAACAATGTTGATTTCACCGGGAAAATCATCGGTGGCGGTCGCAGTGAAGGTGACGATGGCCGTGGCCCTTCCGGGATCCGTCGGGACGACCATGTTCGGAGGGACCGTGATCACGGGAGGCGTATTGTCAATAACCCGCAAGGCCATGATGCAGCTGGCGCCGAGTGCACCGTCGCTCGCTGCGAAAGTAATCGAATGGTCGCCCAGGGAGTAGGAGTTGGTCATGAGCAGGCTGCCTGTGGTCGGGGCGACAGTCTTTTCGATCCGTCCCGTATACATCAGGGAGCCGTCCAGGCTGATCGCGGTCGTCAATGCATCGCCGTCCATGTCGGCCACTTCCGCGTGGACGACGACCGGGTTCGGCGTGTGAATGATCAGCTCGGGATCCGCGAGGATGCTGGGGGCATTATTCGTGAGGTCGCGATTCGGGGGCGGCGCGGCGCCGGCCGGAAGATTGATCGCCGCCACGACGAGGCTCACACAATCGCCGCCGGGAGAGAGGTAGCGATGGTTCAATTGGAGCGAGTTCGTGCCGGTGGCGAGGAACGCCGTGACATCGAGCTGGCGGATATCCCAGAGATCCCCGTTGTTGATCGGTCCGTTATTGGCGGAAGGAAGCGTGGTGCCCTGAAAAATGCCTCCCGCGGAGATCAATGTCTTGCCGTTCACAATCACGGCGTCGTCCTTGTAGGATTGGCCATCGGACACATGCAACTGAATGGAAGCGGCCCCGTTGGTATAATGAATTCCCGAAAGACGGACGTTCCATCCGGACATGTCGTATTTGTTGGGCGCATTGGAATCGTTGCCGTCGTACAGGACGACGTCGCGATCGTTGGCGGCGATGCCGTCGTTGTAAAACACGAGGAGCGATGCGCCATTGGCATTGATGTTGGTGCCCTGTTTGAGGAGGCCGGCGATGATGTAGGCGCCATTGCCTTTCGCGGCGACGATGTCGGTGACATCCGCGCGGTAGGCCTGGCTGTTCATATAGCCCCAGCAGTTATCGGAGGTGAACCCGATCTGGTCGCCGCGCAAGGCCCGGCCACCGAAGGTGATCGCGGCGTTCGCGGCGGGATTGGTCGTGTTGCTCGGGCCTGCCCAATACAACCAGGCTTGATGAACCGTCCCGGTCATGCCCCGCAGCGTGATCGTGCCGCTGCCGACATTTCGCAGGCCACCAATACCGGTCGAGATAAAATCGGTCTTTCGAACCACGCCGCGGAAGTTGATGTCGTTGGCCCAGGCGCGCTCGCGCGCTCCCCCGACGATACCGAGGACGCCGATGACGGCAGCCAGCCAGCGAGGATGGTTCCTGACGAGAGTGCTGATATTTTTCATAGTGCTCTGTGTTGTGGGATGACGCGCGCCCGGCACGCCACCGCTCACGAGCACTCTCCGTGTGGGCGGCCTTTGGCGGAATTGACACAGTTACGCGCGGCAACGACAGGACTTCTGCCCACGAGCGACTAGGGGAAACCCCCGGGGCAGAGGCCAGAAGGCCAATGAGGCGGGGAAACGGGGAGGAACGGCGAGGAACGGGAAATTGCGGAGCAACGATGCGGATCAGAACTTACCGAGCTCGGGGTTTTCCATGAAGGCGTAGCAAATCATGTGGCAGATGCCCATGTGCGCGTCTTCGACCCGTCCGTAATGGGGAGATTCAATGGAAATGACGGTGCTGGCGATGCCGGCCAGCTTGCCTTGTTTGCCGCCGACCAGGGCAATGGACTGGAGTTCGTTCGTCCGCGCCCATTCCATGGCGCGCACGACATTCGGGGAACTGCCGCTCACGCTCATCGCGAAGGCGATATCCCCCTTTTCCCCATAGTTCATCAGTTGCCGAACGAAGATCTCCTCGTAGGAATAATCGGTTCCGAGAGCGGTCATCCAGCTGACATTGTCATTGATCGAGACCACGCGAAAACGGCGGCCGACCTTGTCCGAGGATCCCTTGCCGAGATCGGTGGCGAAATGCGAGGCGTTGGCAGCGCTGCCGCCGTTGCCAAAAATAAAAATCTGACGGTTCAGCCGCAGGGCCTCGCGGAATTGCCCGATGATCCCCTCCACGGCGGCGCTCGAAATGGAATCCAGCGCCGCCTTTTGCGCCTTCAAATAATCGTTGATCCAAACATTCATGCATTGATTGTGGTTCAAAGGCCGTCGAAACGGTAGCGAGAAAATGCGGCGCGCGGAATTCGAGCCGTTTTAGAGGATGGCGGCCGCGAAGGAACGCAAAGAACACATAAGGAAAAAGAACTTCCATCCTGCCGCTCTTTGCGTTCCTCGTGTTCTTTCGCGGCCATTGGGTGGCATGAGTGCCGCGGTCCGAACCGGCAGGCCGGCGTCGCTCACTCCCGATGCGCGAGCCATTGGACGCTGTTCTTCAAGATCGCCTGGTAGGCGGGATGATCGTGAGCTTTGCCGTCGTGCCCGAGAGTGTTGCAGACAATCCGGCCCTTCTCATTTTTCACAATCCAAACAATGGGAAATTCCTTGCCGCTCACGGGACTTTTCGCAGTGGCCAACACCTGGCGGGCAGGACCGCCCCGATCCGGCGCGTCGGGTATGAAATTATAAAGTTCATCCGAGATCTTAAAACTCGCCGGAACACCTTTCATGATCGGATGGGATGGCTCGGTCACCACGACTTCAAACTCGCCGAACCGGTCGTGTCCCCGTGTGGCGCCGGAAACGAGGTCGCGATTGAACGCCGGCCAGTCCGACCAGTTCAACCAATTGCCGGCGTGCGAAACCAGAACGCCTCCGCCGCGGTTGGCGAACGCCAGGATGCCTTCGCGCACCTTCGGGTTCGGTGTGGCTTTGTTGTGTGAGATGAACAGGACCTTGATGGAGTCCAGCGCATCGAGCAGGTCATCGGGGTTCTCCGTATAAGCCGCCTTCACTCCCGGCATCGCATTCAGGGTGGCAACGTCCGTGCCGCCCCACCAACGGGCGAAATCATGCGAGGACCCGCCGCCGGTCACGGCAACCCCGATGACGTTGGGATCCTTCGAAAACTTGCCGGCGAGCCGCGAAGGCGCCGCATCCGAGACCCCGGCAGCAGCCGAAGCCATCAGGGTTTCGTCCTTCGCCGTGCCGCCCTCGCCCAGTTCGGCGGTGATTGCCGCGAACGTCGTCGCGACTTCGTTGTTAAAACTCTCGATCGCGATCCGCGTGATGGGCGCCTTTCCCTTCAGCGCCTTGCTGAGAAGCCGGATTTGGTGATCGGTCACGATTCCATCGATCTTCCGCGAGCCGGGACACTCGAGCGACGGATTGATGTAATCCACGACATGAATCCCATTGGTCAGCGTGAAACTTTCGGACTCACCATCCGAGTGTGTGATCGTGAACTTCGCCACGGGCGTGCCGTCGCCGCCGATCGGATGACCCCAGCCGGCGACGTTGCCCAGAATATGGATGCGGCTGGCTTTCAGGCTGGCAACCGGCACCTCGACTTTCTGCGGGTTGTCCGGCGTGATGCCGTTACGGCTCTTGAGGACAATGAGGTTGTTGCCACCGGGACTCCGGGAAGGCTGCACGATGTCGAATGGGATTTCCCCGGCCTTCACTATCCCGAACTTCCGGAAGTGCAAACTCTCGGCCGGGCGCGAGCGATCGGCGTAGATGCCCTTGGTGCTGTCCGAGGTAAATGCCTTGCTCAAATCGATGATGCGATACTTCCCCTCCTCAGAGGCCAGGTAGCCGATGATATCGCGAAGTCCATCGGCCCCGAGCGCTTCAAACCCCTCGGGCATCAGCGAACGGCCGGTGGAACGGCGCGATGCGATGTTCTTTTTCTGGATCTCGATGTCGCCGGTTGCATTGCGAAGCTTCACCGCCGGGCCCGAGTCGGTCGCGATGACGCCATCATACGATTCACCGTCCCTGGTCTCGATTGTCCAGGCGATAAAATTGTCTTCGACCACCCGGTTGGGATCGAGGATGTGAACGAGCAGTTCGGGCGCTCCGTGAACGCCCATGCCGGTGAGGTCCGGAGCGAGGTCGCGTCCCACCCCCTTGAACTTATGGCAACCGGCGCAATTCTTTTCCATCAACGCCCTGCCATTGGCAAGGTCCGCGGCTTTTTCCACCGCCGGCGTGAACTGCGCGATGAGCTTGTCCTTTTCCTTCGCCTCGGGACCGCGCAACTCGTCGAAGACCTGCGACGCCAGCGCCGCGACGGATTTGTCGGGGTGCGTTTTGAGGCGGAAGGACGGGCCGGGACCGAGTTGGCGCCAGTTGACGTCGCCGGCTTTGAGGGCATTGACGAAAGCGGTGGACCAATCCGCGCGCTTGAGGATCTGGCCGAAGGCGGCGTCCTGCGCGGGGCTCGCGAGTTTCGAATAGGCACTCACGAGCGCCTGTCCGGCCGCGCCCTCGGGAATGGCGCCCAGAATTTCAGCGACCCGCCGTTGAAGCACAGGCGAGCTCGGCGGCGCCAACAGTTTCGCAACGGCTGGAATGATGCCGGGATCCATCGTGCGCACCCCCAGGAGATTGGCGGCCGCCTGGGATCGGGATTCATCAGAGAGCGACGAGTCCGATAGCTTTGCGGTAAGGGAGGCGACCAACGGTTTCATTTCGGCCGCCATCACACCCGAAGTATCCCATCGGCCAATCAATGGGATCGTCGCAGCGGCGACGCCCGGGTTCGCGGAGGCAACGAGCTTTTGAAAAGCCGTTTGCAGTGCGGCATTCCACGGGGGCGCTTCACCCTTGAGATTGGCGGAAAAAGCTTCCAAAGCGACGGCTTTGAGGGCATCACCGCGAGTACTCGCCGCCGCCAGTTGTTGAACGAGCGCGCTGACGGCCGCGGCATCTCCCTTGAGCGCGATGCTGCGGGTCAGGTGCCGGACGAAATCACCGTGACTCTCGAGGGAACCATTCGCGAGCGCCGCGGCGACGGCATCGCTGGCTCCGCGCGTGGCCGCACCGATGAGCGCCGATTGCAAAAATCGGTCTCCAGCGGCGGACGGCCAGGCTGCGACCAGGGCGGCGGCAATTTCAGGGCTGGGGGGAAAGCTTCCGAGCGCCATCGCGGCTTCGATGCGCGCGCGGCCATCCGTTTCATTCAACATCGCTTCAATCGCCTTTTGGACCGGCGCGGGAACATTGTCCCGCTCGGCGGCGAGGCGGGCGGCGTTTTTGCGAACGCCGCTGTCCTTGTCCTGAAATGCAACCAACAACAGGCCGTCGTTGAGCTGGCCGAGATTGTTGAGGGCGTGGAGGGCCTGGATTCGGCCGAATCGATCGCGACCGGATTTCAGCAGGGTGCCGAGCGCGGGTGCCGCCGCGGCGGGCTGGGTTTCATTCAGCAGCCGGTTGGCGGTTGTACGAACCCAGCCGTTCGGATGTTCCAACAGCTTGACCAAGCTGTCCGGGTTGCGGGCATCCAGATCGAATGGCGGCAGCGGCGAGGCTTCCTTGTGTTGCACACGGTAAACGCGCGTGAAGTGATGATCGCGATCGGGACGCGTGGCGGCGCTGTGCGCGCCGTGACCCACCTTCGGCCCACGCGTGTCGTTGTGGACGGCAATCTGGTTGTAGAAATCGACGACATACATCGCCCCATCCGGCCCCACGCGGCTGTGGATCGGCCGGAACCAATAGTCCGTGCTGGTCAGGAAATGAATCTCGCGCCGAGAATCCTCCTTGTGCCCGCGAAATGTTGAACCGTTCGGCTCCAGGAATTCATGATGAAACAGGTGCATCGTCGCTTCACTCATGAAAAAGGAATAACGCCCCTCGGGAGACCACTTGGCCGGCCAGGCGCCTCCATCGTAAACACAGGAACCCGCCGTTGCTGTCCAGCGTCCCACCTGGTCTATCTGCACATAAGGCTGCCGCGTCTCCTTGAACGGCGGGAAAATCTTGTCCTCGTCGATGATGCTGGCATAGGCGCGATGCCCGCCCACGCTGCCGCGGGCGAGAAATTTTTCAGGCAGGACAACATGACAAAGCGGTTCGCCGCAGGTGGCGGTGGTGAAGAAAATCTCGCCGTCCGGCGCGATCTCGCAGCCCCATTGATTGCAACCGCCGGCGGCCACCTGCTCGAGGGCCGAGCCATCCGGACGAAAACGATAGATGCCGGCCGAAATGTCCCCGAACGATTTCCCTGTTTTTGGCGAGGTCATGTTCATGCCTCGCGAATAGCCCACAGACCCATAAACCCATCCGTCCATGCCCCAGCGTAGATTGCTCGTCACCGCGTGGGTGTCGCCGATGCCCCAGCCGGTGTAGAGCTTTTCCACCTTGTCGGCCTTGCCGTCACCGTCCGTGTCCCGAATCCAAAGGGTGTCCGGCGCCTGGGCGACAATCACGCCATCCTTATAAAAAACGAGCGAAGTGACCCGCTCGAGGCCCTCATAAAAAACCGTGCGCTTGTCCATTACGCCGTCATGGTCGGTGTCTTCCAGCATGGAGATGCGATCGTGCGCCGGACGCGGTTCCTTGCCGCCCACCGGAAAATGTTCCGGGTCCAGCCGGCGGTTGGGATAGGCATTGAGATCGTTTTTGTTCACCGTGCGTCCTCCCGGATATTCGGGCGTCTCCGCCACCCACAACCGGCCCTTTGGATCCCACTCGATGGACATGATTTTTTCCGCAACGGATTCATCCGCGCAAAGCGAGATGTTGAATTCGGGGTGCAGCTGAAACTGTTTCACGGCTTTGGCAGCGGGAACGGGGCCGCCGGGCGGGTACTCGAGTGAAGCCAGTTCGGCTTTCGAACAAAACTCATCGGCGTTGGGCCGTCCGCCCGCCCACGCGATGCCGCGCATCAAAAGGGCGCGATAATGAGGCGTGTTGAACGATGCGTATTCGTGGCCGGGAATGCTGACAAACGCGCGATAAGGCTTGCTGGCGCCTTCCAGGGTTTTTTCATAGGTCCAAAGCTGGGGCGCGATCGTATGAACATCGTGAAAACTCGAAGCCAGGACATGAACGTCCGGCGCCATGTCGAGGTCATAATAAATCTCATCCTTCCAGTCGAAATTCGACACGCCGCGAGTGATGGGATGTTCGTTGTCGACAAAATAGAGCCCGACATAGCTCTCGAGCCAGCGCGTCGCCTTTTTGTCGGGCGCATTTTTCGGCCAGATCCACGCCCCGCCTATGATTTTTTTGCACCACTCATTTTCCTCGGCACTGACCACCGCGTCATGGACCACCACGACGCCGCCGCCGCGCTGGAGAAACTTTTCAAACGCCGCGCGGTCAGGGCCCGTGATTTTCATGCCGTCGGCGGCAAAAATAACCAGCACGTCGGTGGCTTCCAACTGGGGCGCGCTTGGAAATGTCATGGCGCCCGAAGCTTTCAATCCCCGCTCTTGCAGCAAGGGAACCCAGTCCTTCAAAAACTGCGGATGATCGTGCTGCCCCGGACCATGCGTTTTGACCCCGGCTCGAATGAAAACGCGCAGCGGTTCGGCAGCGCTGACGGTGAAAGATGCGGTGGCAAACAGCGCTGTGGCAGACAGCACGGCAATAAATCTGGCGATATTCATGGGTTAACCGACGGTGCGGTAACTGCTTTGTTCACGAATTCGCCAGGGTCTGCAAGCCGGATCTGCGGTCGGATCCCACGGGAGTCGTGCGGGTGCAACTTTGCAATGGGAACGGGACCGTGAAATCTGAAAAATGACGTGCTTGGTTCAGCGCCATGGCGCCCCAATCCTCAGCTTACAATCGTAAAAAAATCTTTTGCCGATACAGCCACCACACCAGCAACAGGCCGACGCCAATCTCCCCAAAAGACAGCATCAGATCCCCAAAACCCGGCGTCACGCGCGTATCGAAAAACAACTTCACGTCTCCGCCCAAAAGCCTCGACGCAACCTTCCGGAATCCGATGATGTTATCCGCCAGATACACGGTGATGGGATTCATCCCATACCAGAGGAACGGCTGGCACCAGCCCTGCCACTTCCGGACATCCACGATGAAATAAAACGCGCCGAGCAGAATGGCGCTGTAACCGCCC
>JBEEGQ010000382.1:0-11631 GCA_041166945.1 Verrucomicrobiota bacterium | reverse complement strand
CGCCCAGTTCCCGGGTTCTTCCTGCGCGTTTGGCCCTTCCTATCCCTTATCTTTCTCTTTTTTTTATTGGAGTGATAAATATGGTGTCATGGCGTCATTCCGCCGGCCGCGCGAGCTCCGCCAGAGCGCAGTCGCGGCAGCATGGCGGGATTTACCGGCGGCAATGGTTGTCTGGCCGAGCCTTGGCGAAGCGCGAAGGGCCTTTCTGACCACTGTCGCAACACCGGGCCACGCCAGCCCTTGGCGAAGCGCGGAAGGGCCACGTCACGACGGTAAGGGTCTTTCAATGCCGCTGCAACAGACAGCAGGAGCCCTTCAGGACCAATCATGCGCAGGAAGGGCATGGGAAGTCGCTGGGGCTGATCGCATCCAGATCGCGGCAAACACTCCACGACCGGCGTTTCCGGCGGGCTTTCAATTCATGACCACACGTTTAACACGCTGCTTGAATTTGAATCGGCCCACAAGTAGCAAGCTGAAAGCCACGATCCATCCCGATGCCGCCGCCCAGATCAACCAGACTTGGAGGGGTTGAAGCCATTCCTGCGCAAGCCGGGGATAGACCCATTCGGCTAATCCGACCACGATGGCTGCGATCATCAGCCAGACAGACAGAACGCCCGTCCGGCGGGACAGTATGCGATACGGTGCCAGCTTCGGCCACTTCGGCTGCCACGTCCGACGCTGCCATTCTCTCAGAATGCCGCCGAGAAACGTCGCCACGATGACCGCAGTTCCAGTCACCCACATGAGGTAGCCCATCCCCACGAGGGCGTCGTAAAGATTCATGCACGCACCGACGACGAGGGCGTGTCGAATGGGAGAGCGTCGAGCGAGCAAGGCAGCGACATATCCCCCGGCCAATGCGGACAGGAGCACAAAGGTCCACAAGTTTATCGACAAATTAGGCCATAGGCTCGCCCTCAGTCCGGGATTAGCTGCCGCACGCCCGAGGCGGTCGTAATAATCGGAGAGGAGTTTCGATTCTGCCAGATAGGAGATGCCCATCGTCACCAATAGGCCGCCGACAACAGCACCAAGGCTGCGGAACAGAGATCGAACTCGTGTGGTCGCATTTTGCCGCTTGCTGGTGCCGGTGGCGACAGACATCGCTTCTGGACTGGTCAATGCGCCGAGTTTGGCGAACTCGTGCTCCAAGGCATCGCTGTAACCGAGCCGCTTCAGCGCAACCAGCCACGCTTCCTGCTCCGACAGGCCGCCGGCTTGAAGACGAGCCAGTGAATCGCGCAAATGCGTTTCGAGCTCGTCGATGTTTTCCCGCTCGAAAGTGGGCAGGCGGTTGACATGCTCGCGCCAGCGGCGGAGTGAATCGATCAGGCTAAACGGGGTTGGTTTTTCCATAGCTTGGCCAGTGTCTCGTGGACTGTGATCCACTGTTGTTTCCCGACTTGGAGGGCTTTGCGCCCCTCTTTGCAAAGGTGATAATATTTGCGCCTGCGGCCGGTGTCGGCCTCCCGCCATTCGGACTCGATCAACTCCTGGGCTTCCATCCAATGCAGCACCGGGTAGAGCATTCCCTCGGTCCACTCGATTTCTCCACCGGAAAGTTCGCGCACCCGCTGGATGAGGGCGTAGCCGTAATTCTCGCCCTCCGCCAGGACGGAAAGAACCAACGGCACGGTTGAGGCGGCGACGAGTTCTCTCGAAAGCATGAGGCATTCATGCCTAGTGTCGCTAGGTATTGCAAGCGAACTCTCGTCAACCCGCCATGAACTGTTGACGGATTTGCCTTGCTGCCTCGCAGACTGAACCCTGGAAGCCCTGCGTGATCGCAAAGCCAGGCGGAGCGTGCGCGCCAACTCGACAGCCCGAGTGCCAGGCCGAGGCGGAGCGCGCGAAGACAGGCAGATATTCTCCTCGCCGCTTCGCCGATGGTGCGCTGAATATGAGTGCCGTGAAGCGAAGGCGACTCCTGCTGCTGCTGGCCGTGCTCCTCATCCTGCTCGGCGGGATAATCGTCGCCACAAGGCGCAGCGGACCACCGGAGCCGGAATATCAGGGCCAAAAATTGAGCACATGGATTGACGATGTGCCTCGCAGCGCCACTGGCGGCTTCAATACTAATGCGCTGCTTGCCGTGCGAGCCATTGGCAGCAACGCAATCCCTTGGCTTCTTGCAGAACTTGATGCGAGTGACAGTGCGATCAAGCAGATCATCAGTCATCACGGGGGAAGATGGAGGTTCCAATTCGGGATGCCCGCCGAGAATAGGCAAGAGAGAGCCGTTCAGGGTTTTTGCTACATCGGTCCTCGTGCCCGGAGCGCAATTCCTCAACTTGTCGAGCGCATCGGCAAGGACGAGGACAATGAGGCTCACGTTAAGGAGGCCCTCGCCGGTCTCGATTACGATGGACCTCTATTCACGGCGGATGGCGGTGCGTCCAACAACACATTGGACTGGCTCAAAAACGATGTGCTTGCCGACCAACTTCCAGCGATCCGGCGCGAAATCATCGAGCGTGTTCAGTCAGTTGCCGGCGAGGCCGAATTGGATCGCAGGACTGCCGCCCTGCAAGTTCTTGCGGTGATGACTTCCCGCAGCATCGAGGGCTTGCCAACTTTCCTGCACGCACTCAAGAGCCCAAATGAAATCGAGCGCGCAGTGGGTGTCCAGTGCCTCGGCAAAGTTCCAAAAGAGCCCCTATCGGTAATTCCCCCATTAGTCGCCGCGCTGGACGACCCTTCTCCGACAGTTCGACACGAAGCTGCCGTCGTGCTCGGCAGCTACGGTCGCCAAGCTCGCGCCGCCATCCCCGCCCTCCGCAAACTCTCCACCAACAATAATGAATTCAATTTGCATTACGCCGCCACCAACGCCCTGCAAATGATCGACCCGGAAGGAATGGCGGAAACGGATATCAGGCGCGTGAAGTGAACGGCCAGCGGTAAATCGTAGGCAGGTGACGTGCCCGCAGATCGCACTTCCTAGATATTCTCCTCGCCGCTTCGCCGATGATGCGGTGAATATGTGTAACGTGAAACGAAGGCGACTCCTGCTGCTCCTGGTCGTGCTCATCCTCGGCGGGATAATCTTCGCCACAAGGCGCAGCGGACCACCGGAGCCGGAGTATCAGGGCAGGAAACTCAGCGCGTGGATCGACGGCGTGCGCCATAGCTACTATAACGGATTTGACACCAATGCTCTCCTTGCCGTGCGCGCCATCGGCAGCAATGCCGTCCCCTGGCTGCTCAGCGAACTCGACGCGCGCGACGGGGTCCTTCAGAGCAAGTTCAATGACTTCGCCGCGCGCCGAGGGCGGGCCTTCCGATTATCAACAAGCGCCGATATCAGGCAAAGAAGAGCCGTCGACGGCCTTTGTTACATCGGTCCTCGTGCCCGCGGCGCGATCCCCGAACTGGTGCAGCGCATAGGCAGGGAGCAGAATATCCGCCCAAGTTCAGTTGAAGTCGCGCTCGCGCGTCTCGCGCATCGTGGAACCTTTTTCCGGGAGAAAGGCATGTTGCATTCAGGCATACCAGCCTTCCTCGAAACCGACCCGGCCGCCGCCGAACTTCCTGCCGTCCGCCGCGAGATTATTGACCGTGTCCGACAAGTCGCCGACGAGAGCAGTCTGAGCCGCAGGTTAGCTGCGATGCGAATCCTCTTCATGATTCCAGAGACGGGCGAGAGCGTGCCTGTTTTCCTACACGCTCTCAAGAGCACCAATGAAATCGAACGAATCTACGGCGCGAACGGGGTCGGCTCCGCAGCCAAGGAACCGGTTTCCGTCATTCCGCCGTTGATCGCGGCGCTCGATGACCCTTCACACCTTGTGCAGGAAGCCGCCGCCAGGGCGCTCGGCAATTACTATTACTACCCCCAGCCCCGCTCGGCCATTCCGGCCCTCCGCAAACTCGCTACCAATGGCGAGCCGCTCGTGCAGCGTGCTGCAACTGACGCCCTGCAAAAGATCGACCCGGAAGGAACTGCGGAGGCCAATCTTAGGAGCGTGAAGTGAACTGCGGAGTGCGCCGGTTCGTCGTTTCGACTGAAACCCTGCTGCACGCTTCTCCGGGTCGGGACGCAGAGCCAACCCTTAGCGTGCTTCGCCCGGTTTCGAGGAGCACGCCAGGCGCTGACGCAAAATGCCATCTGCCAGTGCCCAGTCGGTTTCAGCGGTGCCAGGAGATTGAGGGTCGTGCCCGTCCGTGAGCCCGTTTGGGACAGGGACAAGCCAGGGACAATCAAGGACAAGTCCCAGGGACATCGGGACACACACTCTTTAGAGTGTGTCCCATGTCTTTTTTTCCTGTCCTTTGGCGTTTGAGAATAATCAACCTGGCTGCGCGCTCCGCCGAGGGATGGCTCGAATGCCTGCACGCGGCGTGGCAACACCTGGACGAGTGCGTGCCTAGCACCTTGTGTCGTGGCGGAGCGCGCCCTTCTGAAACTGTTGCTCGCGACGACGAAAGCGGAGGTCATCTCTCTCTCTCCCGCCAGCTTCCGGCGGCATAGCCCGCCGTGACGCTGGAAGGTCATCTGGCGCTGTCTGATAACGCAAGGAGGCCGGCAGGGGCGTCCCCAAGAGATCGCGGCGCGGAGTCGTTTGCGATGTTTTGATTTCCCGGGCGGAGCGCGAGAGTCAGATAACAAATGGCGTTTCCCAACTCTTTCCCAAAGGGTATCTAATTAATCATTTATTTTAGTTAGTTAATTATAGGTATCCTTGGGGCCTCTTTGGAAATGAGATCAAGAAAGCCGGAATCGGCCACGCTCCGCCCGGGTTTGCTGTGGCAGGTTGCTGGCCCCACAGGCACGCCACGGCCGCGACGACGAAGCCGCAGCAGCTTCTCAGTTCTCTATCCGCCGTTTCGCAGAATCCGACTTCGGTGCCGCTGGCGAAGCTGTGGGGCAGGGCGGCCCCTGTTCTCGTCCCGAAATGGCACAGTTTCGAGGAAGTTGCCGTCGAACCCGCAATTCCCGGACGGCTCGGACGGGGTGATCCAACTCTTAGTAAGGTTTGGATGAGTTGAGTGGATCACAGTTACGGAAAGAGCGGGAGGAACCCGTCCGAGGCGTCCGCGTCTCGTTGCTGGCCCTTTTGCTTTGACCTGCAACGAGGCGCCTGCTTGCATGAAGATTGATTATGGATGAAATCGACTTAATCATAGACGTGCGTGGAGGCGACGACTCCGACCTAAGAGCCTTCCTCTCTGAACGCGGTGTTCGAGCGCGACCCTACCACGGTATTTTCAATGGCCCGATACCAGCTGAAATCCTGAATCATCCGGCGCCTTATGTTTGGGCTACGGCTACGGGAATTGTTTTGCGCGCTGCAATACGAGCCTACGCCGACTGCAAAAAGCAGCGATTGACTGTGCATCGGAGCAAGACCGGCGTCAAAGTTGACGCGACCAATTACTCTGTGGATGAGTTGAAAGATTTGGACTCGCTCGACATTTGTAAATTTGAAAAACCGGGAGCCGATCTCAAATAATATGGCAGATGGCTATTTTGGACTCGCTGGCGTCGCAGTTGGTTCGCTTCTAACATGGTTCGTGAATCACCAACAGGCGAACAGAACAGCCGACGTTGCGAGGCGGGACAAGTGGACGAATGAGTTGATCCTTTTAGTATCTGAACTTGCAGGTAAATGCACAACTCTTTCCACCTTGCTGAGTGCTGGAGCTGGTTATAATGATCAGACGCTCAAGGCGCTTTGGGAGATGAACGCTCTTTGCTGTAGGCTCGCATTGATTCTCCACCCGGGAGTGGAGGCCCAGGCGGAAGTTTTAACCTTGGTAAGCGCGGTCGCAAAAAAAACCTTGGACCGTGAAGAGGACGCAAGGCCGTTAGCCAATCTCGTTCAAAAGCTGCTTAACGCGACGCGAGTTATTACCTGTCGCCATAACGGGTGGAATTGGGTGTGAGTAGAAGGAGCGGGACCGTGCCGATCAAAGTTCGGTCTCGCTGCGACATGCAGGGCTGGCCCTTTTGCTTGACGAAAAAAAGGGTTTTTGCTCCCCTCCGCTCCGCTATGACGCAAACGGAAAAGAAATTCACGGACGCGATTGCGTTGTTCAACACCGCAAAGAAGCAGGGAGAAAATCCCGCCCTTGCCTGCCTGTCGGAAGGATTGATGCACATGGCAAGCGGACTTCAAGACCTCACACTTGAACTGGAAAAGATCAAGATGAAGGTCGAAAATATGGAGCGAGCGGGGCGTCGATAAAGAAGGAGCGGGACCGCAACCCGACCAAGGAAATTGCGGCCCCGCTGCTGGCGTGGCAGACAACCACGCGCCCTCTTGCCAGCATCCCGGGGTCTGATGTCCCGGAAAATTCTAGGTGTTGTAGCGTGCCGTCGCCCGATTGAAGATTCTCAAGGCTTCAATCTCCCCATCGCGACTCGACGATCACACCCGCGACGGCGAGGAAAGGTGAGGCCAAAACGATAATGGCAACCCTTGTCATGCCGGGGCGTTGAGCAGCCGATGCAGTAAGTGAACGGGTCAGCTGGCGATGGGCGCGCTCCGCCTCTCTCACCAAGTTCGAGCCGCCACTCAAGTAAAAAACCCCTCGCGCAACGAAGCACGAGGGGAATGTTCCACCAACCCCACCTCTTGCGTGCGGACGGTGTTGGCCGTCATTTACAGCCGGACGTGGCGAATTTGTCCATCGCTATCAGGTTGCAAACGCGCTCCGCCAAGCCAAGGGCTGGCGAACACCTGTGCTTGAGAAGCCCGCAGACGCTTGGACGCCCCATCATCGCCTGGCGGAGCGCGCGACGACGCGGGCGGGTTCCCAACCGAGCGTGCTCAACAGGGCTCTCGGCAGGGACATACCAGTTTCCAAATCATGAACGGGGGAAATCTGGACTCGGCTCGCACTCCGCCATGGCTTGCCCAATCGCATCAGGCAACGATGAAGTTGGAAAATCATGATTAAAACAGCTTGTATATACGCAAGCGCTTGCGTATAGTTTTTCACATGAGCACAATGAGCACCGAGTTACAACAGAGGGTCCGAACAGTGAAAACTGCGAAGGCCACGACGAGATTTGGGGATTGTGTCAAAACTTATGGAACCGAGGAGCACGCGCTTCGCGCCTTGGATTGCATGAGCCAGAAGGAAGCAATCCAGATGCTTGCTCTCGGGCAGACAGTCAGCATTTTCAAGCGAGACGGAAGGGTGGTTGTTGAATGAACAGGGCCGCTCAGGCGCTTGGCCGTCTCGGGGGGAAGGCAGGGACCGGCAAGGCCAAGGCGCGGACTTCGGAGCAGGCCAGAGCTGCCGTAATGGTGCGATGGGCCAAACGGAAATCGAAGGCGCGCGACAACAAACACAGCCTTTAACCCTGGCGGAGCGCGAGATCCCAACATTATCGCGGGCATTCCGGTCATGCGAGCGCCGCCGTCGGCTGCCGCGATCCGCCATGACGAAGTCCAACAGAGTTCCAGCGAGGGCTGCGTGCTCCGCCAGGTCAAGGCGAGCCGCGTAAGCACGAGGGTAAGCTTCCAAAAGATTCCCCAAAGGCAGGATGGGTGGTTATTGATTATATATAACTAACGATCATCCCTTTGGAGGAGTTTGTATGACCGCTCCCATTGACTCGACGGCGGCGCCCTGCGCGCCGGCAAGTTCTGCTTACCTTCCCGTTCTGCTGCCAAGGGTCCGGGAGTTCGCCCCGCTTTTCCAGGACGAGACACCTGCGCCTGCGAAGCCTTGTGAACGCGCCTGGACGCCCCGCCAGCGCGTAGCACCACGTTGCTTGCTGTGCTGACCGGCGCTTCTGGAAAGGCGATTGCGAACGCGGGCGGAGCGTGGAGAATGGTGACGCTCTGTCCCGGCTCTTTGCGACCGTAGGCGGAGCACCGCATGACAATGGCTCCTTCCAACTTCTGAGTTGCGTCCCGATCCGGTCGATGCCACGAAGGACCATTGGAAGTCCCCCCACACCCTATATGCGCAGGTGCCAAACTGCCTTCGGAACCGCTGATTTTGAGATTTGAAATCCCCAGGAACCGCAAGCGGAACTCCTCCTTGGACACTATGTTGGGAAACGACCAAAATGACTCGAATGAAGTCTATCGGAAATGGCAACTCTGCGGGGCCGGGTCTCTCTCGGGGGGATAAGGGAGGTTTGTCAGCTTCCGTGCGATTGCATTTCACGGGTGAGTCAGAGTTTTTGTGCTCGAACTACCTGCGGCGGGGAGGCACCGACGGCAGGCGGAAGGGAGGATAGACCGGGGTAAACGACCTTGGAAGACGTTACGCCGGTTCCCACTATTGTTCCCACTGGGGCGTTTTAATCGGTAAAAATGACCTAACTATCTGATTATCAAAATCGGAGCGGGTGAAGGGAATCGAACCCTCGTCTCAGGCTTGGGAAGCCCACATTCTACCATTGAACCACACCCGCAATTCGCTGCGCCAGTCTCTATCAAGTCCGCCTTCCAATTGCAATAGGACTGTTTTAATCCGCTCCCCCAACCGTCATTCGTCACTCGTCACTCGTCACTTTTCCGAAATAAGCGTGAGTCTCGTAACCTCGACTGCAACGGCTCTTCACTCTTCACTGGCCGATCAGTCCACTTGCAGGGCTTGATCGAGGAAATGGGCCAGGTGGGCCAGGATCGACGTGTCGTGGGTCACGATTCGCGCGCCAGCTCCACGCGCGCGCTCTTGCGCAATGCCATTTTGGGCGGTCGAAAACGCAATCACCGGCACGTGCGCAGTCGACGCTTCCGCTCGCAACGCGGCGATCGCCGCCGCCGCCTTTTCGGAGTTCGGTTCCAAATCCACCACCGCCACCAACGGCTTTTCGCGCGCGGCCGTCGCCAGCAGGTCCCCCGGATCCGGGATCGGCATTACCCGATAACCCAGGTCCTGCAATTTGTTCATCAGCTGGCCGCCCGGTAACAGCTTCTCGTACACCAGAAGCGCCAGCGGTTGGTTCATCGCGAAAGTGTGGGTCAGCGTCGCCGGAATTGCAAAAATTATCCGGCGCGGTCGCCAATGGGCCGGCTGCAATGCACCAGTGGCTCTGAAAATTCTTTTGATCACGTTCGCCGCCGGTGTTTCATCCGGATGTGAACGCGCAGACTCCTTTTCTCGGGATCGAAATTGGCGGCACCAAACTTCAGATTGTCGTCGGGGATGCCGCCGCGGTCATCGTCGATCGTCAGCGGTTTACGGTGGACCGAACCCGCGGTGCCCCTGGCATTCGGCAGCAATTGGAAAGCGCCCTTCCATCGCTCGTGGCGAAGTGGAAACCGGCTGCCGTGGGGGTCGGCTTCGGCGGGCCGCTCGATTCAAAATCAGGGCGCATCGCGCGGTCGCATCATGTGGAAGGATGGTTGGATTTCGACTTGAGCGGATGGCTGAACTCGATCACCGGCCTGCCGGTGTTCGCGGATAATGACGCCAACGTGGCCGCGCTCGGTGAAGCACGGTGCGGTGCGGGCGCGGGATTCAATCCCGTGTTTTATGTGACCCTCGGCAGTGGCGTCGGAGGTGGTTTGGTTGTGGACGGTCACGTTTATCATGGAACAACGCCCGGCGAATCGGAGATTGGCCATCTGCGGCTGGATCGCAGTGGAACCATTTTGGAAAACCGCTGCTCGGGATGGGCGGTGGATGCGAAAGTTCGGTCGGTCCTGGAAGCGAGGAAACCCGGCTCCTTGAGCGAGCGCGGCGGCGAAGCGCGAGGCGGTGAGGCCAAATGGCTGTCGAAAGCGTTGGAGCAGGGGGAATCATGGGCGCGGGAAATCCTGGATGACACGGCGGAAGATTTGGCGCTCGGTTTGTCGCATGTGGTGCATCTGTTTCATCCTGAAATCATCATCATCGGCGGCGGGCTGTCGTTGATTGGGGAGCCGTTGCGCGCCGCGGTGGCAGGGTCGTTGCCCAATTTTTTGATGGAAGCATTTCGGCCGGGGCCGGACGTGCGACTGGCAGCGCTGGGGGAGGATGCCGTTCCGGTTGGCGCACTCTTGCTGGCGGGAAAATGTGTTTTAAGCAGGTGAAAGAAGCGTTTCCCCGTTCCCCGGCCCGCCCCGGTAACCAAATTGCACCGGTCCCCATCCTTGCGCAGTAACCGTTGAACAGAAACGCCTCCTCTCCCCATCCCTCTTCTCCATTTCGGAAATGGAGGAGAGGGTGCCCGAGGGGCGGGAGAGGAGGAGCGGGTCCGGAAAGGGCGCCGGCAACAAGCACTTAACCGGCGAAGATTTTGTCCATGCGCGAAGAGAGATCCTTGAGACCATCGAGTGTTCCGCCGCCGGGTTGTTCGGCGATGCCCCACGTTCCGGGATAACCGGCCTCGGCCAGAGCCTTGATGATGGCGGGCCAATTATTGGCGCCTTCAAGGAATTTGGCGTTGAAGCCGGCACCGCGGCCTTTTTTCATCGCGAGGTCGCGGCTGTATTCCTTGATGTGCAGCCGGCGGATGCGATTGCCGAGTTTTTTAATCCATGCCAGGGGATCGCCATACCAGATGATGTTGCCGACATCAAAATGCCATTGCACCCAGGGGCTGTTGATTTCGTCCAGGTAGCGAGCGGCCTCGTCTTCCTTCGTGATAAAATCGTTCCATACATTTTCAATGGAGATGACGGCTCCGCATTGCTCGGCGAGCGGGATGGCTTTGCGAATCTGTTCGATGGATCGTTGCCAGCATTGTTCGTAGCTGACGCCGTCGCGGGCGGTCCCAGGGACGAGCAGGACGGAGGTGGCCCCATAATGTTTGGCGTCGCGCAGCGATTGACGGAGGCCTTCGAGTCCTTTTTCGCGGATGTTCTCGGAGGCATGGCTGAGAGTCAGGTTCCAGTGTGTGCTGCAGCAGACGCTGGCCGCCTTGAGGCCGGTTTGTTGTAGCGCATCAGCGACCTCGGATTGATCCATGTGACTGTTGGGTTCGACTCCTTCAAAGCCGGCCTCCTTAACCGCCTTCATTTTTTCGAGCACACTGCCTTTCACTCCGACCGTCCCCCACATGATGGCTTTTTTTAGCGGGGCGGCCTTTTTTGGAACGGCCTCGGCCTCGGCCGCATAAAAGCGCGGGGTCATGGCGGAGGCGCCGATCGCAGCGGCGGTGTAACGAAGGAACGAACGACGAGGGAACGCGGTTTTCATACGGAGCAGATGAGACATCAGGTTGGCGGTGGAGGAGGAATCTTGCATAGGGGACCCGGGGGAGATCAATGACGGGCATTGAAGGCCCGACACCCTGAAGGATGGACACCGAACAGTGATGGTGGACGGACGCCGACCTGCTGGGTGTCCAGCCTTGAGGGTGGGTTTCGTTGTGCGGAAGAATGCCCGACACCCTAAAGGGTGGACACCGAACGTGTGTGTGGGACAAGACCCCGACGCCCTGAAGGGTGGACACCGAGCATTCCGAGCGCCTTCTGGCGCAGTGCTATTCCGTGCGCGCCCGATAAAAGCGGCGGGGCAGGTTCAGTCCATCGGTGACGCGATAATTGTTGGGGGCGTTGGTGGCGAGTGCGAAGAAAAACCAGTTGGTCAGATCGGAGGAGGATTCGATGACACAACGCTGTCCGGGAGCGGCACTGATGTAAAAGGCGAAATCGCCGCCGGGTTCGCAACGGACGGCGCGCAGGCCGAATTGCAGGGGTTGCACATCCTGATGCCAGTTGAGCGAGACGG
>JBEEGQ010000381.1:0-25358 GCA_041166945.1 Verrucomicrobiota bacterium | reverse complement strand
ATGCCGCTCGACCGTGCGTGCGGTGCGACGCTCGCATGAAAAACTAATCCGCGCCCGTCATCACACCGCAGCAGGACCTCCTACTTTTTCTCAGCGTCGATCTTCGCTTTTTCAAATGCGGCCTTGGCGTCGGCCTTCTTTTTCTCGGCATCCAACTGGGCCTGGGCGGCCGCCTTGTTGGCGTCAATCTTCGCCTTCTCGACAGCGGCGTCGATGTCCGTCTGCTTTTTCGCGTCCTTGGCCGCGGCGTCCACGGCGTCCTTCTTGTTGTCGATCGCGTTCTTGGTGGCGGACTTGCTGTCGTCAACTGCCGCCTTGTCCTTGTCACAACCGACGAGGGCAACCGCTGCGAGGAGTCCGAGAATGGAATATTTCATGACGTGCAGTGTTCGGTTTTTATGGTGTGCCGTCAACCATCTTCACGGATGCGAATGGCTGAGGGTGGCAGACCTGGCGCCTTCCCACGCTTCCAGTTCTTCCCGCAATCGCTCCACCGGCAGGCCCACCACGTTTGTGTAGGAACCGGCGATGCTCTTCACAATCAGGTCGCCCTCGTCCTGAATCGCATAGCCGCCCGCCTTGTCGAACGGGTGAATCGTCGCCAGGTAGCGGCGGATTTGGCCGATGTGCAACCGGCGAAATGTCACCGCCGTGCTCACCGCGAAAAGCCGCTGTTGATGACGGCGCAGATGCAGCAGGCAAACACCCGTCACCACCTGGTGCGTGCGCCCTTGCAGGCGCGCCAGCATCCGCTCCGCATCGGCCATGTCCAACGGCTTGGCGAATTGGTCCTTTCCCAGGCCCACCACGGTGTCCGCCGCCAGCACAAGCCGGTCGGGAAACCGTTTTCCCACCGCGCGCGCTTTTCGATACGCATTGACCTGGGCGGTCTCCGACGGGCTGAGGTGCTCGGGTGCCACCTCGGGGGCGCCACTGCCGAGCACGGTAAATTCGACGCCGAGATCTTTTAAAAGTTCGGCCCGCCGGGGCGAGGCGGAAGCCAGGATGAGCGCGGGCAGTTTCATGGAACAGCGGGGTTCAACGCCGAGAAAAATTGCTGGAGCTTGTGATCAAATGCCGCCTGATCCAACACCGGTGACATCCCCATGGTCGGAATGTCCTTGTCCAGTTCCACCCATGATTTGCAGCCGGCATACTGGGGCGACATCGGCAGTTCGATGACCAGCGGCAATCGATAGACGCGGACCGCAAGGGCAAAGATGTTTTTCTCCTTTCCCCAGTCGAACCGGTCCGAAATGACTTCGGGCCGCCAGATGTGCTGGCCGTGGAGGGAGTCTGTTTCAGACAACGATTCGAGGCGTCGCGATGCCGCCACTTCGGCGAGGAACTCGATCCGCGCAATATCCGGCCCTGGAAACGTGTGGGAGATCTGATCGAACCGCCTTTGGGCCGGCTCGGTCACCGACTCGCGCTGCTGATGAAAAAGTGTGGGGAACAGAAAAAACCGGCGGTGTTCGATCTGAAACCCGTCGCGGCCTTCAGCAATGCCCCCCTTGCGGAGGACGAGGATTTGTTCGCCGTGCCCGAGCGCATCCACCACTGTCGCCCATTCTTTAAATGCGGTCCGCATGGATTGAAATTAAGCCCCGCTCCCGCGTCTGGCAATGCGCGGCTCCATTGCGGGATGGCATCCGGGACTTGATTTACCCGCGGCCCTGCTCCAGCATCGGATGCATTGAGTTATGGCACTGACGTTCAACCTGCATCAACTCGAGCGGGACAGCTTGCGGCTGGACGGGGATCTGCCCGCCGAGGAACTCGATTTGGACACGAAGGACGAGGCGATTCGCATCACGCAGCCGTTTCATTACGAGCTGGAGTTGCAGCAGATGGAGGACGCGGTGCTGGTGCAGGGGACGCTGGCGCTCGAGCTCGACTGCGAATGTGTCCGGTGTCTGAAGCCGTTTCGAATGCCTTTCACGCTCGAGCATTGGGCGTGTCATATTCCGCTGGAGGGCGAGGACAAGGCGGATGTGGTGAATGATTCCGTGGACTTGACTCCTTATTTGCGGGAAGATATTTTCCTCGCCTTTCCGCAGCACCCGGTGTGCAAATCGGATTGCAGCGGGCTGGCCGCGCCGAAACCAGACATGGGCCGCAAAGTGGAACCACCCGAGCCCGGCGCGTCGCCGTGGGCGGCGCTCGACAAACTGAAACTGGACAACTGACAACGATTTATGGGCGTTCCCAAACGAAAACCTTCGACGAGCCGCCAGCGTATGCGCCGGGCCTACAATAGCGTGCTGAAACTTCCCCAACTGAGCTCCTGTCCGCAGTGCGCGGCGCCTTATGTCCCGCACCGGGTCTGCCCCGCCTGCGGCTTCTACAAGGGCCGCCAGGTCATCACGGTCACTGCCGGAGCATAATTGCCGGGAGCGCGGCCGGGCCGGACGTCCGCTGCGCTCTTTCCATTTATGCGAATCGCGGTGGATGTCATGGGCGGCGACCACGGATGCGGGGTCGTCATCGATGGAGTCAGACAGGCGCTCGCGGCCTACCCGCAGATCTCCGAACTGCACCTCGTCGGCCAGCAAAAGGAGATCGAAAACGCGCTCCGCGCCGCCGCCTGCAATGACGCGCGCGTCCGCGTGCTCCATGCCTCCGAAATCATCAGCATGGAGGACAAACCGCTCGATGTCGTCCGGCGCAAAAAGGATTGTTCCATGGTTCGCGCCATCGAACTGGTCCGCGATGGCAAGGCCGAGGCCGTGATTTCTCCCGGTAACACCGGCGCCCTCGTGGCTGCCGCGACGTTGCGATTGCGGCGTCTCGAAGGTGTGGAACGGCCCGCCATCGCCTGCGTCATGCCCGCGGGCGCCGCCGGCGAGTTCCTCCTTTTGGACGGTGGCGCCAATCCCGATTGCAAGCCGCTTCACCTCGCGCAATTCGGAGTCATGGGCAGCGTTTATTCCCGGGAACTGCTTCAACACGCCCGGCCCCGCGTCGGGGTGCTCAGCAACGGCACCGAGGACAGCAAGGGCACGGAACTCACCCGTGACGCCGCCCGCCTCTGCGCGCAGCTCGACTTGAATTATGTCGGCTACGTCGAGGGACACGATCTTTTCGAGGGTAACGTAGACGTTGTCGTCACCGACGGCTTCACGGGCAACATTGTTTTGAAGTCCATCGAGAGTCTCGGCCATGCGGTGCTCGGGCTGCTGAAACGGGAATTGACGGCGACCCCGATTCGGAAGCTGGGCGCCCTCATCGCCCGCAGCGCCTTTGTCGATATCAAGCGGCGGATGGATCCTGACGGTTATGGCGGAGCCCCGATCCTGGGGCTGAACGGCGTGGTGATCAAGGCCCACGGGTCCGCGAGGGCCAAGGCGTTTCTGAACGCGATCCGCGTTGCCACCGAGGAGATCCAACTCAAGATCAACGAGCGCATCGTCCGCGAAATCGCCCAGGCCGCCGAGCGCCTGGGCAAGGCCGCCGAGTCGCCCGCAGCTTCAGCCGTTGCATGAGCACGACCAATCTCTTCAAAAATCCGCGCGCCGAACACGGCTTCCAGGGCCGCTCCTGCTCCATCACCTCCGTCGGCTCCTACGTTCCTGAAAAAATTCTCACCAACGCCGATCTCGAAAAAACCGTCGATACGACGGATGAATGGATCTTCAGCCGCACCGGCATCAAAACCCGGCGCATCGCCGCCGACAACGAGTTCACGTCGGACATGGCCGCGAAGGCCGCGCAACGCGCGATGGATCGCGCCGGGATCACCGCCGACCAGATTGATCTGATCATCGTGGCGACGATCACCCCCGACATGATGTTTCCCGCAACCGCCTGCCTCGTGCAGGCCAAGCTGGGTGCGCGGCGCGCGGCCGCGTTTGACATCGAGGCGGCCTGTTCCGGCTTCATCTATGCCATGGAAATCGGCCAGCAATTCATCATGTCCCGCACTCACGAGACCGTCCTCGTGATCGGCGCGGAACGGCTCTCCTCCATCGTCAATTGGAAGGATCGCAACACCTGCGTCCTGTTCGGCGATGGCGCCGGCGCTGCCATCCTTCAACATCGTCCGGACGCCCACGGCCTTCTCACCGCTTGCATGGGTGCGGACGGCAACAAGGCGATGCTGCTGTGCATGCCCGCCGGCGGGAGCCGCATTCCGGCGACAACCGATTCTGTCGAGGCCGGCCTTCATCATCTTCAGATGGACGGCAAGGAAACCTTCAAGAATGCGGTCACCGCGATGTGCACCGCAGCGCAGGAAGCCATGCGCCGTTGTGAAATCGACATCTCCCAGATCAAGCTCGTCATTCCCCATCAGGCAAATCGCCGCATCATCGACGCCGTCGGCGAACGTCTTGGAACGCAGCCATCCCAGATTTTTGTGAACCTCGACAAGTACGGCAACACCTCCGCCGCGTCGGTTGCCATCGCGCTGGATGAAGCGGTCAGCCAGAACCGCGTCGAGAGAGGAGACCTCGTGCTCCTGGTTGTCTTTGGCGCCGGCCTGACCTGGGCCGCCGCGGTCATCGAATGGTGAACCGCCCCGGCTGGCCTCAGCCCGAATGGGAGGCGCTTTTCTTCAGGCTGTGAGTGAGATAGGGGAGCAATTGTTTTTTCCGCGAAACCACACCGGCCAGCTCGAATACTCCATCGCGCGCGGTCGGATAATCGATCCGCTTCAGAAACGCCTCGTCGCCCGTCACCAGTAACAATGAACTGTTGCTCACCACATCCGTGACCAACAGGGCGCTGAAAAAATAACCCTTCTTTGCCCGGTGCCGTTCCAGGGCCGTCAGGACGTCCTCCTTGCGTTTCCAGAACTGGTCAAACCCGAGTTCCTCGATTTGTGCCACGCTGAACCGCCGGCCCTGCTCCACAAATTCCTTGCAGTCGGCCACCACCGCCTCGGCGGCCGGCAACGACGTCAGGACGCTGCCGGAGCTGAAAAGCTTCTCGGTGAAACGGGCGGCGTCGACCCCGGATAATTCCTCGAGTTTCGCCAGCACCTGCTTGTCCCGATCCGTGGTCGTCGGGCTCGTCAGGTTGAGCGTGTCGCTCACCAGCCCCGCCAGCAACAGACCGGCGATCGGTTTCGGCAGCTCCACGCCGTGACGAAAAAAACAATCGGCCACGATGGTGCTCGTCGAGCCCACCGGTTCATTCCTGAAGAGAATCGGCTGCGCGGTTGTCAGAGCGCCGATGCGGTGATGATCGATGATCTCCACTATCTCGACCTTGTCGGCTCCCTGGACGGCTTGCGAGAGCTCGTTGTGATCCACCAGGATCAGCTGGCGATGCACCTTTTTTAGAAAATCGGATTTCGAAAGGATCCCCACCGTCCGGCGGTGCTCATCCAACACCGGGAATGCCTGGAAGTTCGACGCCGCAGCCACCGGTTGAACGTGATCGAGAGTTTCATCCTCCCGAAAGGTCAAAAATTGCTCATGGATCATGTGCCGCACCGTGATCGCCGCCCGGCACAGCATCGCCGTCGTCGTCGTGTCATGCGGTGATACCACCAGCGAGACCTCCTGTTTTTTGGCGAAATCCACCATCGACGGGGAAACCGGCAGGTCACCGGTGACGACGACGACGCGGACGCGTTCGCGAATGGCGAGATCCTGGATCTCGAGGCGGTCCCCGACCACGACGACGAGTTTCTCGCGCTGGTATTTCTGAAGACGCTGATGGAAGGAGGCCTGGCCCATCGCGCCGATCACCAGCAGCAGATCCTCCTCGATGTCGGGGTTGATGGAAAACAGCACAGTGGCGCCGAGCGTCCGCGCCAGGCTGCCGACACTGGCGACCACGCGGCGGGAATCGACGAGTCGCCCGGGAGTGGGCAGGAAGAATTTGCTCATCTTGAACACCGAGATCAACCCGGCGCAGGTGCGATCCTCGTGCAGGACAGGAAGGACCCGGATGTTTTTTTCGTCCATGACCCCGAGCGCTTCCGCGACGGTGGCGTTCGGCGGCACGCTCACTACGTTGGCTGCCATCACATCGCGAATTTTGGGTGAGACATCGGCGACGAACCTCGGGGCGGGCACTCCGAACGTCTCGAGAACAAAATCGATGCGATCATTTGTATCCCCGCAGCGGGCAGCCACCGCATGGGGTGCGCCCGTGCGACGTTTGAATTCCGCGTAGCCAATTGCCGAGCAGATCGCGTCCGTGTCCGGATTCCGATGGCCGATTACCAGCAATTCTCCATCAATCATTATGAGAACCGTAATCGGCCGAATGAAGGCCGGGCAACAGCATTTGCCGGGACACACATTAATGGGTCCGCGGAGGGGGAATCGAGCGGGCCGGGCCGGGTCCCTGACAGGTTGACGCCCGCGCCTGCGCTCTGTTTACATGTCGCATGGCCAAAATACTCGTTGTGGATGATGAAGTGACCATGGTGCAGATGGTCACTGAACTTCTCCGCTCCGAGGGTCACGAAGTTTTTCCGTTCAACAACGGCAACGCCGCTTTCGAGGCGCTCGAGGAACAGCGCCCCGAATTGGTCATCACCGATTTAAACCTCGAGAAATCCCGGATCCAGGGGCTCGATATCGTCAAGAAAGCGCGCGGGCTCAATCCTCCCGCCGAAGTCATCGTGATCACCGCCTTCGGCTCCGTCGGCACCGCCGTGGAAGCCATGCGGCAGGGGGCTTATGATTACCTGGAGAAACCGTTCAAGCTGGGAGAATTCAAATTGTGCGCTCAACGCGCGCTTTCCTACACCAAGGTCGTTGCGGAAAATCATTACCTGAAAAAGCAGGTCTCCGAAAAATATCAGTTCAACCAAATCATCGGGACCTCCGCGCCGATGCAGCAGGTTTTCCGGATGATCGAGCGCGTGGCCGACACCGACAGCACGGTCCTGATCCTGGGGGAGAGCGGCACCGGAAAGGAACTGGTCGCGCGCGCGTTGCACTTCAACAGCCGCCGCAAGTTCGCGCCGTTTGTCCCGATCAACTGCGCCGCGCTTCCCGAAAATCTCCTCGAATCCGAATTGTTCGGACATCGCAAGGGGTCGTTCACCGGGGCGCTCGTGGACAAATTCGGGCTGTTTCACGAGGCCGATGGCGGGACGATTTTTTTGGATGAGATCGGCACCATGCCGGCCGTCCTCCAGAGCCGCCTCCTGCGCGTCCTTCAAGACAAGGAGGTTCGCCGCGTCGGCGACAATACGCCGGTTTACGTCAATGTCCGCGTTCTCGCGGCCACCAACGAGCCGCTCGAGGAACGAATTCGCGCGGGCACCTTTCGCGAGGATCTTTACTACCGTCTCAATGTCATCCCCATCTCGCTCCCGCCGCTGCGCAACCGCAGGGATGACATCCCGCTGCTCGTCGGCGCTTTTTTGAAGAATAAGATCCATGTCCGCAGCGGACAGCCGTTCCAGATCACCCGCCAGGCCATCGAGGCGATGGCCGCCCACGAATGGCCGGGCAACGTGCGCGAACTCGAGAATGTCATCGAACGCGCCTGCGCGCTTTGCGAAACGGCGCTCATCCATGTCATCGATCTCCCTCCCGCCATCCAGGTGCATGCGCCCAAGGACGTGCACCTCGTCGCCGCACCGACTCCCGAACATCCCGCAGCTCCCAAGAGCACCGGCGACACAGTTTTTAATCTCCCAAATCCAACCGCCAAACCTTCCGTCACCGCCCCGGCGGATTCCGCGGAATCGACAGCGACAAAAAGGAATGCTGCCGGCCCCGCTCCCGGCAGCGGCGCGCCCCTCGAATCGTTGAAGGATTTTCTTCGCGAACAGGAGACGCACTATCTGAATCGGGCCCTCGCCATGGCCAGTGGTGACAAGGAAAAAGCCGCCGAAATTCTGGGCATCAGCCTCGCCACGCTCTACCGCAAATTGTCAGAAGACGCCGGCGCACAAAAGCAAGCCACCTAGGCCGCTTTTTGATCTTGTTCGGTGTCCACCCTGTTCGGTGTCCACCCTTTAGGGTGTCCGCCCCGTGCCCCCTGGAGGAGAAAACACCCCGACAGAAAAACACTCTAAAGGGTGGACACCGAACGTGGCGGACTTTTTACCGGGGGCCACTGATCAGATCAAATTGGGCGGGAGATTGGCCAAACTTCACAACTTGTGCGGGATGCCGCGGCTGATTTTTCTGCCGCCCGGCCTCCCAGCGTGAACCGGCCAGGGCGAGGGCCACGGGGAGCAGGGCGATGAAGGCGCCGCCCAAAGCGACAGCGATCAACGCCAGCTCGCGACGGCCGGTCTCCTTCTCCTCGCGCATCGGCAACGACGCCGCCAACGCAGCAATGCTGGGGGACGGCAGATGCTTTTCATTGCCATCATGGTAACTCCCGTGCAAACGCGTGGCGACTTGCCGCAGTGTGCTGGAATCCTGGCGGCTCTGATGGCCGTCGATGAATTTTCCCAGGCGCGCGTCCCCAACGCCGATGACCAGCACCTGCCCGATGCTGGGCGGAAGCGTTGGCATGCCGCTGTCAGGTACCGTGTCGCCGTCGCTGGCCAGGATTAGCGTCGTGCTGCCAGCCCGCCATTCTTTGGCGAGGTCGCAGGCCTCCTTGATGCCGTCGAGAATCTTTGTCTTGCCCACCGTGAACGCCTGGTCGAGCGGGAGGTCGCCCAGAATATTGCGGACAACTTCAGGGTCCGACGTATCGATGACGACCGGCTTGGCGCCCGAGTAAAAGGCAACGACGCTGACGCGGCATTGTTCGAGCGCTACGCGGTTGAGGATCGACATGAGAATTTCCGCGGCGCGTTTGGCTCGTGTTTGCTGGCCTTCGGGGCCGGCATCGGCAAGCTGCATGGAGGGGGACACATCCAGCACGATGACGAGATGTCGGAAACCGCCCTCCGGCCGTTTCTTTGGCTTGAGGACCTTGGGGTCGAGTACGAAGAGTGTGACCAGGCCCCACACCAGCAGGGTCATGGCAATCGTCCGCACGATGGGAACGATGCCTGTCCATTCGCGGGATTGTTGCGCAGGACCGAACGCCAGCGATGCGACGCGTCGTATTCGCCGAAGATGCATCCATTCGGCCAGGGTCGTGAGCGCCAGCGTGAGGAACGCAATGAATTCCGGTATCATTCCGGGTGGAAGAAGCGGGCAACGGAATGTGAATGGGGCAGGTTGCGTGGCTGCCCGGTTGAACCCGCCGTCCCTGTTTCGGCTCGGCGAAAGTTTATGTTTTGGCTCGTTACCATGGCGTGTATCGCAAGCCGAATGCCGTGAGCACCTGGAGACCCGCGAGCACCAACCCCGCGAGTGCCACCGGCCAGAAATGATCCGAATAATCGGCGGCGTTCCGTTTCATTCGCGCGGCTTGCATGCGATCGATGGATTGGAAAACTTCCTGGAGCGCCCCGGGGTCGTGCGCTTCGAAGACCTTTCCGCCGGTGCCGCCGGCGATGGTGTAAACCTGTTCGGGCGCGGGCGTATCCGCGGCGTGCACCATGTAAACCGTGATGCGCGCGGCACGAAGCTCCGAGGCGATCTGCGAGTCCACACCGTTGTTGAGATCGGCGCTTTCACCGTCGGTGACGAGCACGATCATTCTTTCGCCCTCGGCGCGGGTTTCGAGAACCTTCTGGCATTCGCGAAGCGCCTTGCCGATCATGGTTCCCTGGAAAAAACGGGGCATGAGGTTCGGCTTCACGAACGGCGTCGCCATCCGGATCGCTGAAAGATCCCGGGTGAGCGGAACCCAATGAAGCACTTCTCCGCCAAAAATGGTCAGGCCAAAGGCATCGCCCGGCCGGAAGGTGGTGAATTTCTTGATCGCCTCCATCGCTCCATCGTAACGGGTGCCGTCACCGAATCTGCTCTGCATCGAGCCGGAGACATCGAGGCAGATCTGGATGTTCGTCAGCTCCCGTTCATCTTTTGGAATGCCGAGCCGTCGCGGGCCGGCGACCGTGAGGATCGCCACGGCCAAAAGCAGATGCGGGACAAATTGAAGACTCGTGACGATGCGCCGAAGCCATTTGCCGGCGCGGGCGCGACTATGATCGAGCGGCAGGACGAGCCGATGCCCGCGCCGCTGCCATTCCCAAACACAGAGCAGCACGGGAATCACGAGCAGGAGCAGGAAAAATGGGCGCGCAAAGGTCACTGTTGTTCTCCAAGTTTGACGAACAGATTCACGTTTCTGAAAGCTGCCGGTATGGCGCGAGCATGGCGCCGACATCCACCGGCACGGTCCCGGGCGGCCGATGCAGCCAGCTTTCGAGCGCGCGCAGCAATGCGCCCGCCTCGGCGTGCTCGCGCAATTTGCGGATGGCTTCCGACATGTCGAGGGAACCGAGGTCCAGGCGCGCGCGCCAGTAATTGAGCAGCATCCGCTCGAGCTGCGCCTGGCCATCCCGCGACAACGTTCCGGCAGCCGCCTGCTCGACGAGCGGTCGCAACCGATCCGCCAACGTGGGCTCGCGCGGAATTGCCACCACCGGCGCCGCTTTTTTTCGATGCCGCCACGCCAGCGGGATGAGCAACAGCGCCCAAAATACAACGGCGGCCGTCATCAAGGTTTTGTAGCCGCCCAACCGGCCGAGCGCCGACGGCGCCGGCTCGATGAGCTGGCCGTTGTGCGGGTGCGGCAGCAGCGGCGCAACGCGGACCGGGATGACGGCGAGATCGTTGGTAGCCGAGCCGTCGAGCCGATACAGATTTGTCCGCAAATCGTAAGAGCCTGGCACCAAGCCGATATAACGGAGGTCATACCAAATCGAATCTCCGCGCGGCCGGGTTTCCGCAATCCGAACGATGAGCCGCGCTTTGTGCTCGATGGTTTTGGATTCCAACAGCGTGCCGGGCAGAACGACTTCGACGCGGCCCTCCATTCCAACAGTGGGAATATTGGTGCCGCGTGATTCATCCCCACGCGCCGGCTCGACAGTGCGCGGCGCTTCCGCGCTGCGGATGTTCGGGAGGTGAAACAGCAGCGAGAGCATTGCCGTCACGAGCGTCACCAACGATCGGAGGGGCGTGGCAGAACAGGTCCTCATCGCATGCCTCGTCCCAGGCAATCGCGTCGCCGCAGCCAACCCCGCAGGCGGGGCACGAAGGGTTGGTCGGTCGGTAGAAGCATGTGATCCACAGCGGCGCGCTTCAACTCCGCGGCTTGCGCATCATGGTCCAGCCAGCGGCTGCGGCCCGTCGCGACAAACTCAGCCGCGGTTTCCGCTTCCTGGGCGCGAAAGATGCCACCGCCGAGGCGTCCGCGCTCGGCCGGATCCTGTAATTGCAATGCGACGCAATCATGTTCCTGCGCCATGAGTTTTAGAGCAGGGATGGCCCCGGGGTCATGCAGGTCGCTGAGAACGATGATGAGCGCGCGATTTTCGATTACTGATGAAAGCTCGCGGAGGCTGGCCGCCAGGGTGGTCTGCTCGTCCAGTTGATAACGGCGGAGATGATGAAGCCATTGAAACACGAGCTGCCGTGAAAGGCTCGGACGACCCTGCAGATCGCGCTCGCCGCAACCGACCAGGGCCACAGGGCTGACGCGGGAGAGAGCGGCGAGGGCGAGCCCCCCGGCGAGTTGGACTGCCCAGGCGTACTTGCTGAGGGGCTGGCTCGTGACGCACATCGACGCGGAGGTATCGAGCAACAGATAAACCGGCATGCGTTTGGGCGCCTCGTATTCCTTGACGTGAACGCGGCCGGTCCGCGCTGTGATGCGCCAATCGATCGATTTTACCGGATCGCCTGGTTGATACACGCGCGACTGCACATACTCGATGCCGGCGCCGAGAAATGGCGATCCGTCTGTGCCGTAGCTGAGGCTGTCAGCAAGCCGCCGCACCGCGAGCGAGAACTGGCGCTCGTCGAGGTGGTCGTGAGGCGGAAGCTCGTGCGTCATGCGACCTCAAAATGAAAGCATGACGACAAAATCGCGACAGAACGGGGATTCAAACCAGCGCGCAGGGTGTTCACGGATTGAAGATCACTTTCTCGTAATCGTGTACCAGGTGCCGTCTGCCGTTGCGGACGATTTTATGGCCTTCCGCGCGCAAAAAATTAGCGAGTGCCGGAACGCCTCCCGGATATTTGGGATTCAATTCGCCTCCTGTCTTCAGCGTGCGCCAGTAGGGAGTGATCCGTTTGGCGCCTCCGTCCGCTGCTTCTTGAGCCGCATGGGCCGCGATCCAGGCAAAGATGCCGGTGGTGATCGGGCATCCCATGTCAACGCGATGTGCTCGCGCGAGCGCGGTCCGCAGTTCGTTGATGGTGGTGACGCGCCCGCGCGGGACGCGTTTCATGAGGGCATCGACTTCGATGGGGGCGGGCACCACCATGGTCCCGGTTCCCCACCGTTTGGTCATCGGGCCTTCCACGCGACCGACTTTGGGAAGCCCTTTGGAATCGAGGAGTTTTTCGCGCCAGGTTTTGCGGGGTTTCATGGCAGGTGAAGCGGAGATTACTCCCGCGCGCCTTGTTCCCGCAAGAGTTCCGAATGGGAGGAAAATTGGGTCAGCCCGGCACGCCGCGTCAGGGCTCGCGGCCGACAGCGAACGACCGGTAAGCCGAGCGCCCGGCGTCCCGAGTTCATCCGCTCTGGATACTGTGTGCCCCGCTCGTGTTAGAAACGAAACCGCCGGCGCGGGGTGCATCCCTGTGCCGGCGGAAAACTTCAGTCTTGCCTCGCTGTTTACTTCAGGACCGCCTGGTGGAATTCGTACCAGTCATCGAGGTTGTTCAAGTTGATGGCGTCATGGCATACGGAGCCTTCATCGGTGATGCCGCTGGCGCCGAGGATGCCTTTGCGGGTGCCGTCGTCATGGTTGTAGCCATGAATGGCGCGATTGCTCCGGTCGATGGTGGCCTTGTCGAGTTTGACGCCGGGCTGCTTTTTGACCCAGGCCTCGAATTGCGGATAGGTCGGCTTGGTTTCGGTGATGAATTTTTTGACGGCGTCGGGGTTCAAGGCGAGGGCGCTCAGGACCATCATGTCGTAGCCCTTGCCGATGCCGGGATAACCGGCGGCAAGTTTGCCACGGGCCTCAAGCGAAACTTTTTGCCAAAGACGGGGGAGGTGCTGCACACCGAGCGGGCCAGCTGTGCCGGAACTAATGAGGGGAACAAACGTATCAGCCATGGGATATTCCTTTTTTGCTTGGTTGTTTTGAACGTATAACGAATGGGCAGCTTGGGAAAAAATCGCCGGAGGGTCAACGGCAATTTGCCAGTCGGAAAAATCACGGGCGAAAGAGGGGATGCAGATAATAGACCCACAATGCCACCACTTCGCGGCACACCGACCAGGGAGTCTGCTGAGGGATTCGCGATTGCCGGGCCGGCACCGTGTACAGGTTGATGCCAGCCCGCTGCGCTTCGAGTTTCAGGCGCGGCAGATGATAAAAGTGACTGACGCCCAGAGCGTCGCGAGTTCCTTCCCGGGCAAACAGATCCCGCGAATTGCGAACTGTCGCGCGGGTGTTCAAGCCCTGTTTATCCAATAGAATCGCTTCGGAGGGAACTCCCAGCTCGAGCGCTCGGCGCCGCATCGACTCTGTCTCGTGGATAGCGCCGTCGCCCGGCCCGCCGGAAAAAATTATTCGTGGCGCCCGACCTTCACGAAACAATTCGCAGCCGGTCTTCACCCGGTCGGCCAGTGCGTCGGAGAGGCGCCCGTCCGCATAGGCGCGCGCGCCCATCACGAGAATCGCATCGGCGCGGCGGCGATAGTCGGTGTTTCCGAAGAACAAAACCTGAGCGAGCGGGAATGCCACCAAACAGACAGTGAGAGCGAGCCCGGTTCGGACGACGTTCAAGCGCCCTCCGTTTTGTGCCGCGGGCCGGGCAATCGCCCGAACGATGGCGGCCATGGCAAGTGCGACGACAATCGAAAAAGGGAATGGCCAATCCGACCGGATGGCGTGCGAGCCTAAAAGCTTGTAGAATTGGAACAAATTGACGACTGCTGAAAGGGACGCCAGGCCCACCGAGAGCAAGGTGATGCGACGTCGCAACGTTCCCATCGCGGGCCGGATTCCAAAGGCCAGCAGCAGCACGGCGATGGCTGCCAGCGACAATTCTGCGACAGGCCCCGGCAAAAGGCGCAGGTCGAGCCACCATTCATCGGCATCGAAACCTGGCCGGCGCAGATTTCCCAGAAGGTTCAGGAGAGTAAAACCGCCGAAAAAGAGTGCGAGCCCGCGAGCCCAATCGAGACCGCCAGGGACGAGCGAGCCAGGAATAGGCCGAGGTTTTGCGAACGTGGGAGCGAGCACGAAAAAATAGCGCGACGACACCGTGGCAGGTTTGGTGGAGCCATGGGGATTCGAACCCCAGACCTTCTCATTGCGAACGAGACGCTCTACCAACTGAGCTATGACCCCAACAAATTAATCCACAACCAGTTACGCCGGGTAATAAAAACCAAAAAACGTGCTTCTACGCGGACTCTGCGTGCAAGCTTGGTGAAGTATGGAAGGATTCCGCATGGTGGCAAGCGGAATATCGCTGGCTTGAGGTTTTCGAGTATCTATCATTAGCGCCACGGTACACAGGTGGACCTCGAGGCTGGGGGGTGTGGGCCACTGCTCTTTTCTTCACCTACGCATTTTCATGACACGAGGCCCGTTCGGCAACCGTTGTGTATGATGGAAGGATGAATGAGGTGCGGAACGTAGGTTCATCGCGCACCATGGCGGCTTTGGCCGCACCGTGCGCAATCCCATTCTCAAAGTAGCTGGTTTTGAGCGCCCGCTGACACGCAGCCAAATTCATTGTCACTTGTCAAATGTCGAGATGTGACCCCACCTCTTCATTTCGTTCAAAATATTTTTGAGTTTTTCAACAGCCTGCTAGTGCGGAGTCTTATTGTTTTCTTGCATTCTTATCCAGAACCATCACAGGTGGACTCGCGGGCAGCAAGGAAGTTACCCTACCGATTACTTGCGAATGGCGCTCCCAAGTTCCGCTAGTATTTTGGCGGTTGTGAACGACTTGGAATTGAATAGGAATACTCCAGCCCAGAATATTTGTGACTTGCTGAACATCATACTGACAAAGAACATCTCCGAGGTCCGCGTAGAACTCCACCCGTCTCGGCAACTGCAAACTATCCTCGAAGAATATTAATGAGTTCGTGGCATAGGGTGCTCGCGGGTCGACTGGAATTGGTAGTGGCTTCCGCCCTCCTGCTCTGAAAAACTTCCCCGAACAGAAGGCAAGCCAAGCGACGTTTTCCAAGCCCGTCTGGTTCATGGGGCCTCCATCAGAATCAAAGACCGTCCCATATTCAGTTCCGACCTCGGGGACCTTCGACGAGAATTGATGCACTCTATTGCGGCCAGTATCGGGGAGGCGTTTGGTAATAGTTGTATGCCGAATGATGTTTGTTCCAGTGAACCAAAAAGTTTCATTGGCATTCGCGGGAAAATCGCCTTCGAGTAACCACGTATTGGTACCCACGACACATCGGACCGTATTAGTCCTCAAGAATACGGCGCCCTTTCTTGACCAACTGACCTCAATATTCGCAATAACTTCGATAAACTGTGCCGAACCACAGCAGAACGGCAATAACAGCAGAATGTTCACGCACCAGCAACCCATTGTTCTGCGGAATTTTGATATGACAGCCATAGCGACAAATCAGCAGAGTATCATGAACCTGATAAGGAATTCCATAGTGGAATTGAGCAAGCAGTTCCTTCAGTTCTCACAATCTCATCCGAACATTTTGCCATGATTCTAACAAGGAGATTCCACGTCCAGTCGTCCCAGCGAACGCCTTTACCAGAATTTCGGGTGTGAGGTTCGTTTTGGCGTAAACTTAGATTGCCTTGACGCTTTTAGACTCGCCGTAGGTTCTTGTTCCACTGTTGATTGACAAAATGGAAAATGGGAGGGAGGCACGCGAATATGGGCGCTCCGAAGGACAAAAAAGCGTCCTCAGAATTGGAATTCGGGACTGTCAAGTGCGGGCAAGAAGCTTACAAAGATACTGTGAAGCCCATGGCCTGCGAAATTGGGAAGTCAGGCCAAACGATGGGACGAGCTGTCAATGCAGTGCTTTTGCCAATCAAAGGACTCGTTTGGGGCGTTGAACGTCTTGAACAGTTTCTTCAAGAGGACGTGGGTAGGAGTCAATTGACCGCCGCCCTGTTGGAGGGTCGGCCGTCATATCAAATTTGATAGCCCCAGCAACTCGGTTCGAGCTTGTAATCATATGCTAACCCAGTGGAGTTTTCAGGACGACAAAGCCAACTCGACTACTCCGCAAATAAATCGCCAAAAATCGTCACGCAATCTTGAAGTAATACAGTTTGACCGGTCCGAACCGCGTGGTGTATTCGCGGATCCGAGGAACAACATCAAGCATACCGCAACACTGACACGCTGCGATTGTGCTGATTTTAACTTCGCTGGAGAACACCCGCGAAAGGTTTTTAAGCCCTGTATGCACATATACAGGCTCGCAATTGAACTTGGGCTATTGGAGGCGAAATACTTTGATTACCGTGCTCGATTTCGGATGGCAGGCATATTATCTAGGGAGGAAACGGCGCGGTTGCAAAAATTGCCCCCTGATGTGGCACAGTGGGGGAATTGGAATGCAGAAGTGCATGCTTCTGGAATTCAACGCAATCGCCAATACCGCGCGTACGCCATCGTGAATGAAGAAGACAATGCGATCTCAATAGTGGATAAAGTTTGGAGAATTCATGGATACAAGGTTCGCCTTGATTTGTGTGAATGCATGGACTTTTGTGACAGGAGGTTGCCGTGCAAGCACATCTACGCCGTTGCTCTCGCTAGTGAGCTCGCACTGCGCTTCGGCCGAAACGACTATGACGCAGCACGGAAGCAAGGAATTGAGATCGTTTTTGAGTTTCCCGCAAGCGCACAATAAGCGAATTGGATGCTTCGGAACTGAACTCATTCGTGTTCATTTGGCGTAAGGAAGAGCGGGCGGCCGGGCCTTCCCATTCTTGCCAACTTTGGCACGAGGGTGTGGCTGTTGTGCGACGACCAGGTTTTGCAATCCTTCGGTAATCAAGGCGCCGACTTGCTGGCTGCGGGCCGTCGCCAGCTTGAGAGCCTGATCGTACAGGTCATCCGGGATATCCACGGTCGTTTTCATCAAGGGAAGCCTCCCCGGACTGAATCGGCATGACAAGATTCGTTCAGGCATCTCGCCAGACTCCCTCTACACTTTTGTAGATACCGCACGCCGCCCCGGCTCGGGCAACATTGCCGCCAATGAACCATCGTTCATCTCCCTTTGCTCCGGCACCGCTGCGCCCGCCCAACCCAACCTGCATCCCTTCAATGAAACAACTCCTTGCGATCACCACGCTCACTGTTCTGGCCATCGTCACTCCACCGGTGAGGGCTCAGACCAACCTCATCCCGCCCCAGATTCAGAACATCAGGGTCACTCAACGATCCGGCACGATGTTCGTCGATGTTCTCTACAATCTGGTGGACCCGGACAGCACCAACATCTACATCCTCGCCGAGTTTTCTGCGGATGGCGGAACTAACTACGGCCTACCCATCTCCTCGCTCAGTGGCGACATTGGCCTCGTGCGGCCGGGCACGAACCGGCACCTCGTCTGGAATGCGTGGAACGATTGGGCGGGCAACTACACGACCAACGGTAAAATCCGGCTGACGGCGGATGACAACTTCAGCGCCGTCGCACCGCCGCCGACCAACGCGCCGGGACCTAATCTGGTCTGGATTCCCTCCGGCACGTTCGACATGCAGAGGATGGGCCGCTTCGTTTATCTCAGTCGCAGCTTCTGGATGGGCCGGTTCGAGGTCACCCAAGGCGAATACCTGAACGTGATGGGCGATAACCCCAGCAATTTCACCGGAAGCACCAACCTGCCGGTGGAGTCTGTGACGTGGTATCAAGCCGTGCAATACTGCCAACTGCTCACGGATCGGGAGCGGGTGGCGGGTCGGATCAATACGAACTGGGTTTATCGCCTGCCCACCGAAGCAGAGTGGGAGTACGCGTGCCGCGCCGGCACGACCAATGACCTTCCTTATGGCAACGATCCAAACTACGTGAGGCTCCAAGCCTATGCCTGGTATTACGGCGGAGGCACTCAGCCCGTCGGGTCGAAAGTGCTGAACCAATGGGGATTGTTCGACATGATGGGCAATGTTTGGGAATGGTGCTCTGACGGCGGCGGTAGTCTGTTCCCAGGTAACTATACCGATCCGCAAGGTGGCGGAAGTAACAGGATCATTCGAGGCGGGGCTTATAATTCAGGCGCTGCTATGCTTGGTTTCTCGCGATCGGCTGGTTACCCGCCGTCCGGCTATGATTACATAGGTTTTCGTGTAGTCCTGGCACCAACCCCATGAGCGGTCCAAATGCTTGACGCTTCATCAGACGCGATGACTCCCTGCTCATGCTAACGCGCACACATTCTCTCGCCCTCCTGCTGCTGGTCGTGGCTCTGCCGCGAGCGGCGGCACAGGAATTGGTGGTGGTCGTCGAATCGCCGGCCTTCATCTTGAACACGCGGCTTTCCTCCGGCTCCGCCTTGTCCGGATTGGTGGTGATGGCCGAATCCGCCGCCTTCACTCTGAACACCCGACTTTCCCCCGCCTCGGAGTTCGCGGGGTTGGTGCTGGCCGCAGCGTCACCGACATTCACGCTGGACACGCGCCTTGCGGCAGGCAATCCCACTCTCGCGGCGCTGGTGGTGTCGACCGAATCTGGCGCCTTCATACTGAACACCCGGCAGGCCGCCCGGCTCGAAGCCTTGATCGTCGAAGCGGTCTCTCCGGCGTTTTCGCTGAACACGATGTGGATCGGGATCCGCCGAACCGCGCGCGCGTCGGGCACTCCAGTGGAGTTATACTGGCCCACCAACGCGCCCGGTTTTTATCCCCAATCGGCGCCTCCTCCCCTCCGACCGTCGATGATGTGGCAGAACATGACGAACGCAGTCGGCGAGTCGGGCGGATTTTATCGCGCCTTGCTCAGTCCAGAGGGCACCGAGCGCTATTTCCGGCTCAAGCTGTGAGCATCGCGCCGAAATCCCAGCCGCCGGGCTTCGCCGGCCTTATGGCCGTTTTCCAGGAACACACGAAATGACACCTTGCCTGGCGACAATCACGGATGGCTTCATCATTGCCTTCATCCTGGGCGGCGGGATCAGCCTATGCGTCTCCGGCTTCAGCAAGAAGGGTCTCCCGCTCAACTCCTCCAGGCGCGTCACGGGCCGGCCGCCAAAATCATCGGGATCGTCTCTTTGATTATCAGTCTCGTCGGCGCCGCCGCCTGGATGTTCCTCAAAGGCGCGATGGGCTGAGGAGAGGCGGCGGTCCGGTACAAATGAAAAGGCTCCCTGCCGTCGTTTGCTGGAGGGACCTGCGACGCGGTTCGGGCCGGGCATTGAATGTATTCGATGGCCGCAGTCTGTGATACCAAATGCAGCGCATGTTCCACCGCATGACCGTGATCGCGCCCGCATTCTGGCTGGCCTGCGCAAGTGGCGCGGCATCGTGGGCCGCGGCGGCGGGCGAAGCAAACCCAACGAGGGAGCAACCTTATCGCGTCACCCGCTGGACCACGGAACAAGGGCTGCCGCAGAATCGCATCTCCTGCCTCAAGCAGACGCGCGACGGTTACCTGTGGATCGGGACATGGTTCGGGCTGGCGCGGTTCGATGGCGTGAGGTTCACCGTATTCGACAAATCCAACACCCCGGAACTGGTAAACGACGCCATCAACGCCCTGGCGGAAGACTCCGACGGCACGCTCTGGATTGGCACGGCGGACGGTCTGGTGAGCCATCGGGATCATCATTTCCACCGTCTCACCACCGCGGATGGATTGCCGGCCCCGAAGGTATGGCGACTGGCGGCCTGTCGCTCCGGCGGGGTGTGGATTCAGGCTGGCGATTCCGTCGCGCGCCTGAAGGAGGGCGTGTTTGCGCAGGTTCGGCACATAAACGCTTCCGAGAATAATTCAATTCTTGCGCTACAAGAAGATGCGGACGGCGCGCTGCAAATCGTCATGGGACAAGCCTGGCTGACGCTATCGGCCAACGCGGTTGAGTTGCGAACGAATCATGCAAGCCGGTTGCCGGAGCCGATCTGGCTGGCAGGTTTGCTCGCGAAACAATCCGGCACCCATTGGCTGGGAACCATGCAAGGTCTGCAGCGCTGGGACTCGCGAGGTTGGGAAGCAATCGAACCAGCGCTGCTGGGTCATCGGTGGGTGGATTTCATCCATGAAGACCGCTCGGGAAACCTGTGGGTGAATTTGAGGCCGGGCGAACTGTATCATTGGGACCGGAAAAGTTGGAGGATGATCGACCTGGCGGATCGTTTCGCACGGTCGCCGGCGATTTGCATGGAGGAAGACCGCGAAGGAAATTTCTGGGTGGGAACCGGGGACGGATTGGTCCAGTTGCAAACGCGGCGGGTGCGTGCTTACACGACGCGCGACGGCCTGGCTGGTGACCACGTCTGGTCGGTGTGCGAAGGCAGTGAAGGGGTGATTTGGCTGGGGACAGGTCATGGTCTGAGCCGGATTCAGGATGGCCGCGTGATCCCGCTCGAACCCGAGGATGTTTACCCCGATCGCGCTGCCCGTTGCGTCTGGCCTGGCCGCGATGGCGGCGTGCAGACCGCCAAGTCAATGATCGGGGTATATGAATACCGAAACAATTTGAGGTTCCTGGCGTTGGCGGGCGACCTGCCCAACCCCAACGTTAACTCGCTTTATGGGGACCGTTCGGATCGGCTCTGGATCGGCACCGGCGATGGCGCGGCCACGATCAAAGATGGCCACATCACCGCTGCCTACACGAATTGGGCAGGTCATTCCGGGTATGACGTGCGGTGCATCCTGGAGGATCGGGCGGGAACTTTCTGGTTCGGCACACAAGGCCAGGGGCTCACACGCATGCGCGATGGCAAGTTCGACGTGTTCACTGAACGCGATGGGTTGAGCAACAATCGTGTCTGGTCAATTCACGAGGATGCTGACGGTGCGCTCTGGCTGGGAACGGAGAACGGTTTGACCCGCTACGATCATGGCCGGTTCTTCACTTTCAGACAGAACCAGGGATTGTTGGAGAACGCCGTGAATTGGATTTTGGAAGACGACTTCGGGCATCTCTGGCTCAGCGGGCTGCGCGGCGTCTATCGCCTCAGGCGGGAGCAGTTGAACGCCGTGGCGGAGGGGCGTGCCCGTGCGGTGCAAGTCGCCGCGTTCGGAACGGCGGATGGGATGGAGAGCAGTGAAACCAACGGCGAAGGACAGCCCGCCGGCTGGAAGGCACGCGACGGGCGGCTGTGGTTTCCCACCACTCGGGGCGTCGCGGTGTTTGACCCGAAGTTGATCCAGGTCACCGAAGTTCCGCCGCCAGTCGTCATCGAGCAGGTGAAAGCGGACAAGGAGGAATTGGAAATCCGAAGCGCGAACTCCGGCATCCGAAATTTTAGACTGGCCGCCGGCCGGGCGCGGGTGTTGGAAATCCATTACACCGCGAATTCATTCTGCGCCCCTGAGCGGGTGCAATTCAAATACAAGCTGGAGCCTTCCGATCGGGATTGGGTCAACGCCGGCACAAGGCGTCTCGCCCTCTACACCAATCTGCGGCCGGGTGACTATCAGTTTCGGGTGAAGGCCAGCAATCACCACGGAGTGTGGAACGAGACGGGGGACGGCTTTCAGTTCACGCTGGCCCCGCATTTTTACGAGACGTGGCCCTTCTACGCGCTGTGCGGCACGGCGGTGATCGGCCTGGCGACAGGCGTCACCGCCTACCGGCTGCGCTGGCAGCGGCGACTCTTGACGGTGCGACATGAGGGCATGCTCGCCGAGGAGCGCGCCCGCATCGCGCGCGATTTGCATGATGACCTCGGCACGGCGCTGACGGGCGTGGCGCTGGAGATCGATCTGGCACGGCGACAGTCGCCGGACGGCCTTGCGGCGCAACTGGCGGACAGCGCCGCGCGCGTGCGACAATTGGCCGAGCGGATGCGCGAAGCGGTTTGGGCGGTAAACCCGGAGTGCGACACGGTGTCGAGCCTGGCCAGCTTCCTCGAACAGCAGGCGGGGGCGTTGCTGCGCGGCGGCGGTGTGCGCGGGCGGTTCGACTTCCCTGAGTCCATCCCTCCGCTGCCGCTGGATTCGGAGACGCGCCATCAACTGGCTTTGGGCGTGCGCGAGGCGTTGACCAATGTGCAGCGGCACGCGCAGGCCACGGAAGCGGTGCTGGAGTTGGCCTTGCGCGAGGGCACGCTGGTGATCCGCCTGGCGGACAATGGGCGTGGCTTCGACGCTTCCGCCGCCGGAACGGAACCCGGTCACGGCCTGCACAACCTGCGTGTGCGGCTGGAGCGGATGGGCGGCGTGGTGACTGTCACCTCGAAGCCGGGAAAGGGAACGCGCGTTGAAATCCGGGTGCCGCTCGCTCGCGTTGATTCGCGCAGAAAATTGGCATGAGCATTCACGTCGCCATCCTGGAGGATGACGCCTCGGTGAGGAAAAATCTTGCCGCGTTCATCGACGGCATGCCGGGCTTCGCGTGCGTGGCGGCGTGCGCATCGGCGGAAGCGGGGTTGCGGGAGATTGCCTCGAGCACCGCGGAGGTGGCGCTGGTGGATATCCACCTGCCCGGCAAGTCGGGCGTGGAATTTGTCCGTGAGTTCAAACAACTCTGCCCGCGCGTTCAGATCATCATGCTTACGGTGGAGGCGGACAGCGCGCGCGTCTTCGAGTCGTTGAAGGCGGGCGCGACGGGTTACCTCGTCAAGCACGTCGCGCCGGAGGAAATCCTCGAAGCCATCCAGGAAGTGCATGACGGCGGCGCGCCGATGTCGAGCCAGGTGGCGCGGATGGTGGTGGGCGTGTTCCGGGAGACGGTTCCCAAGCCAGCAACGACTCCCCAACTCAGCCCCCGCGAATCAGAGATACTCCGCCTGCTGTCGCGGGGAGATCGCTCGAAGGAAGTCGCCGACAAGCTGAATATCGGCGTGGGCACGGTGAATACGCACATCCGCCATATTTACGAGAAGCTGCACGTCCGGTCGCGAGCGGAAGCGGTGGCGCGGTTTGTGCGGCATTGACTTGGCGTGGCCGGCCAGCTGAACACTGCTTATTCTCCCGCTTCCTCGTGCAGAGATCCTCCGTGACACCGAAATTCACAAGGAGATGAATTCAGCCCCCCCATTTGGTGTCCACCCTTTAGGGTGTCCTTCCCTTCCAAGGGGCACTGGCCGACACCCTAAAGGGTGGACACCGAACGTTACGGAATTTTTAGCGTGGACACAGAGCAAAAGAGCCGGAGATCCATCTCCGGCTCCTTTAGCGGCGCGCTCACAATCGCACCGCGTCCGTGCAGCGCACGCCTGGTGAATGCTAGTCCGCGGCGATCCATTCCGCGGTCCAAAGGGCAATGCCATTCGGACACTGTGCCTGCGCTGGCACACCGACCGTGACACCACGGCACGGCCGACATTCGAGCCCACTCAGCACAGATCCGGCCAACGCATTCTCATCGGCCTCGGGCCACCATCCTGCGCAGGTTGTGGGAAAATTCTGCCGCGATTCAGCGGGAAGCGGGAATTTTTTTCCTCATCCAGTGAAACTTTCCTCGGGGCTGTCCATGACTCGCCCTGAAATACCGATAATGCAACAGGTGTCCCGGGCTCGGAGTTATTACGGGTGTCGCGGGCGATTCTTGACCCGGCAGGGCTCGCTCAACTAGATTCATGCATCGCGAAATGCTGTAATTGGATGCTGACCCGTTTTTATAAATCAAGAGCCTCATGTGGGGCAGCGGCGCTACCCGCTGGCCTGGCGACGCTCGCGGCGTTGGCTGTCTTCCTAATTTCCGCTGCCGCCGTTTCCGGCGCGGCGCCGCGTCGCGACGTGGCGCCGAGCGGCCCGGTGCTCGCCGAAGCCGAACGTGTTTACCTTGCTGAGATCGAGCATCGCGCGCTGATCGTCGGCCGGAAAGGGTTCGCAACACTCACGTCCGCCATCAAAAGCGGCGAGTCGGCGCAAGTCGCGCGATTTTTCGCGACGAACTTTACCGGGCAGATCCTCGAGCCCGCCCAGGGAGCAGGCGTCGACACCGATTTTCTCAGGATCCGTCGCGTGACGAACGCGACCAACGCGCCACTGGCGGCCCGCACCGTCCAAGCCCCGGAGTTTGCACGTTATTTGACGGGGCTTTGGAAACGCTTCAAGCCGGATGCCACAATTGAAACGGCGGTGATGAACTTTTCCCCGGTCAATCGCCAGGAGATGGCCGGTGTTTACAAAGGCCGCATGCTGCTGCGTTTTGCGGGAGTGCGCACGGACGGACAGCGCGAGGAATTGATCACAAATCTCGAAATCGAACTGGCGGCCGTGCCTGATGCCGACGCGATTCCAGATGCCACAGGCTGGATTCGCGCCCTGCGATTCACGCTCTTCCAGGAGGCAACCGCAAAACACGAACTCATGACTGAAGTCGCCCGGCAAAGCGGCATCGATGTCGATCTATTCCGTGATAACTGGAAATTGACCAACGTCGAGGAGCGGATGGTCGTCACCGGCGGAGTCTTCGCCGGAGACGTCGATGATGATGGCTATGACGATCTGCTGGTGACCGATGCGAACGGGTTGTTTCTTTTCCGGGGTTTGCCGGGCGGTCGATTTGAGGAAGTGACGGTCAAATTTGGACTGCCCCGGGATTTGCGCAATATCGGCGTGGCCGCGATCGCCGACTTCGACAATGACGGCTTTCCGGATATTCTCCTGGATTACAGGGTGTATCGGAATGTGGAGGGCAAGCGCTTTGAGAATATCACTGAACAAATTGCGGATCGAACCGCGTTCCGATTTGGCAGCACGGCGCTGGGATTGTCGATCGGCGATTACGATCGCGATGGCCTGCTCGACATTTACGTTTCGCGAAGCAACGGGCCGCGAGGAAATCGTTACGGGAAGAATTCATGGATCGACGGCCCGGGCGGCCCGGGCAACCAGCTCTGGCATAACCTCGGCAACTGGAAGTTCGAGGAGGTCTCGCAGAAAGCCAACGCCCAGGCGGGACGCCGGTCCGTTTTCACCTCCTGCTGGCTCGATGCGAACAATGACGGGTGGCCGGACATTTATTCGATCAACGAATTTGGTGGCGGCGCGCTGCTGTTGAACCAGACCAACGGAACCTTCCGGGAACTGCCGCTCATCGATGATCTCGGTGATTTCGGATCGATGGGCATGGCGGTCGGCGATTACGACAATGACGGCAACATCGATGTTTATGCGTGCAACATGTCGAGCAAATCCGGCCGGCGGGTTTTCGAGAATCTTTCCAGCGGCACCTATCCCGCGGCCGATTGGGCCAAGATCAAGCGTTTTGTGACCGGGAGCGAAATGTATCGGAACGCGGGCGGGCTGAAATTCCA